>JBILYY010000029.1:0-26375 GCA_044377495.1 Bacteriovoracaceae bacterium
GTCTTGAGATTGAGGATAAACAGTCTTACCGGCCTTTTCCTCTTGGACTAAAAAAGTCCGAAGATCGCTCATATAGGGCTTTTTAAGCTCGCTACCCAGCAATTCTTTCCATGATTTTTCTAACTTAAAGTCTCTCATATAGGAAATTCAACATTTTAGCTCCAAACTGTCACCCCTAAACTTGTGCTCGGACCAGAAAAAATACTACAATAGAGTATGAACTCGCGCCGCTACGTTATTTGCGACATTGAGGCCACTGGACTCCACGAAGAAAAAGAAATCATCGAAATCGCTCTTATTACCTATCAAGACGGAAAAATTACTGATGTCTATGAAACGCTGATCAATCCTATGAAAGAGGTTTCGGCTTTTATTCAGGATTTGACTTCAATATCCCAACGACAAGTTTCTGAGGCCCCCAAGTTTTATGAAGTTGCTGATGCTATTAGGATGCGACTTGAGGGAAATGTTTTTGTTTCCCATAATACAGACTTTGATTTTGGACTGCTTCGTAAAAAGTACCTTGAGATGGGGCAAGATCTCAAGATGAAACATTTTTGTACTTTGAAAGTCGCGCAACACGAAATTCCAGGACTTCGAAATTATAATCTGGATGCTCTCTGTAGTTTCTTTGGAATCAAGATAAAGCAAAGACATCGGGCATTAGGCGATGCGAAGGCAACGCTTGAACTTTTTAAGGAACTCTTTCAGCTCAGGATGAAGACCTTCACCAAAATTATGTATCTTCCTCATCATGAAAAGGCCATGAAGGATCTCACGACAAAATCAGGTCTTTTATATTTTAAAAATGCCAAGGGAAAAGTTATTTATACCGAAGCGGCTTTCAATATGCAAAAGCGCACACGTGAATTGTTGGAAGTTAGAGCGGATAATCGTGATTTGCTGATTCGAACAGAAACTGTTGAAGGTGAATTAACTGGTACACCTCTCATAGCGGAATTTCTAAAACTGGCCCATGACCCTTATACTCCTCATTGGGTGATTGGACTAGTTGGCCAGCCAGATGGTGAAAAGTTTTTTAAACTCTCTCCTTATAAAAGAGGTGCCCAGGGTTTATGGTTTTTTCACGATTTTTCCGATGCCAAGAGTATGGTAAAAGAACTTGAGCGTAAGCTTAAATCAGATGTTTTTCTGTACCGTGATGGGGACAAATCTAAAGAAGAAATACTAAAAGCGAACCTTAAAGCTGAGCATCTCGCGAGGCAAGTAAGATTTCCTAATGAAAATCTGATTATAATAGGCGAAGGCCGCTCTTTGGGTGAAAAGTCTTTCGTTTTGGTACGTGGGGATCATGTCTTTGGCTATGGCTATAGCTTGGCCAGTGAAGAAGAAATTGAGGCGAATCCGGAGAGTTACATTACCCGTCGATTTTTCCACAACCTAGGGGTTGATCTTACGACTAAGCGCTACATTCGCGAGCTCAAAAACATGCGACAAAAGTCCGACGGATGGAGAAGTCTCGCCGAAGTGCGATAGTTATGATATTTATATTTTATGAACGCAAAAAATTTCAAATCAACTAAAAGTTTCACTGGTTTCCCTTGCACCCATCGCCAGTGGCGGGCCGAGTCCCACTGCAAGTACGTTCACGGTTATTCGCGTGAGTTTCATTTCGAATTTGCCGCATCTGAACTAACGAAAGAAGGTTGGGTCGTTGATTTCGGCGGACTCAAAGAGCTTAAAAAGTGGTTAGAACAAATTTTTGATCATACTTTTCTTGTGGCCCAGGATGATCCTGAACTGGAAGCATTTAAGGCGCTAGAGAAAAGAGGGGCGCTCCAGTTAAGAGTTCTTCCTAATCCTGGAATGGAAGGTTCCGCTGAGTACGTCTATCACGAAGCATCCAAAATTCTCGAGTCTCTCTATGGCAAGCGCGCTTGGATCACAAAAGTTGAAGTCTGTGAAAATGATAAGAACTCAGCTATTTTTCAACCATGACCAGCCGATTTACATCTGAAATTCCTGTTCGTCCCGATGATATAGATATGTTTCAACATGTGCATAATTCTCGTTATCTCGATTACATCCAGGCCGCTAGATATGATCAGATGGTCAGATGTTACAAAATGAGCATGGAAGAGTTTATGATTATGGGCTACGGATTTGTCGTCAAGAAAGCCGAGCTTAATTTTAAGCGCGCCCTCATCATGGGTGACATAATGTTGATTAGTACCCAAGTAAAAGAATTCAATGGAAGTGATATTACGGTTGAGTTTGAGATCGTGAATAAGAAAAATGAAAAAATATCTTGCGATGGCGTCATGCTGTATACCATGATTAATCTTAAAACCGGGCGATCTGAAAAAGTACCCGAAGAAATTCAAACAAAGTTTTCAATTTAATGAATATTTGGTCAACATTTAAGCGTGCCAATTGTCTTCCAGATAACTGTGGCTGTGAATTTGTGCAATTAGATGCTCTTATTGCTCAACCCTCGGCCTTCTGGAGTTCATCTTTTCATCTCCTTTTTGCTGTCATTCTTTATTTTAGTGTTAAAGAAAAATCACAGAGCTTAAAGCTTTGGGTGTTTTCTTTAATTATTCTGGGTTTATCTAGCCATTTCGCCCACGGAAGTTTTTTAGAATTTGGTATGGCCATGGACTTTGCAGGTATCGTTTTAATCTTAAGTTTTTTCCCGCTCTACAAGTGGCTTACCAAATGGGTGAGTTCTACATTTCACTTCGTTTTGTTACTTTTGATTTATCAGATTGGACTTTGGATGACATTTTATTCAATGAATAAGTGGGTCAAGGTTGGAGTATGTGTTGTTATTTTCGTTGTTGCTATAGTTGAACTACTTCAAGCCGAAGGAAAAGCTTTTTGGAAGGCCAAATATTTACATTGGGCCTTAGGCACAATTCTGGTCTCTTTTGGGCTCTTCATGATTGATGAATTAAGAATTATTTGTGATCCGCATAGCTGGCTTACAGGCCATACGGTGTGGCACCTAGGTACTGCTTTAACTTTATTCTTTTATGGAAAGTGGCGCTTCAGAGTTTCTCCGGCGATCTAAAAAATCTAATAAAACTTTGTCTTTGGTTCCGTCATAAGTTTCGGTATTAAGAGAACTAAAGGCATCGAATTCTTTATCTGTTAGATTGAACTTAGTAAGCCAGTCCGAGAAAAAAGACTCTGGGCGAGTGTGGTAATGTAACAGGGCCGACTTAAAACATTTCATTAAGTGAATGGCATAAGCATTCATATCTGCAATCAAATACTCAAACTCTGCTTCAAAAGCAGGAATTTTTAAGAGTTCCTCAAAGTGATTTTGCGACATGCAAAAATCAAGAAAACCATAAAAGCCAAGTTGTCCCTGATAACATTGATTATTGTGATAGAAATGGTCCGCATGGATGAGATCATGCATGGTAAAACCTAAAGAATCGCGCTCCCCAAGGATAAATTTTTTGGCCTTATCGGCCTCTAAAATCACTGTGACACAACGACGTCCGCGTTTCTGTTGATTTAAAACTTCTGCTGGTTTTGGAATACGAAACATAAGTTCCAATCCATAAAGTCCCGTCGACCAGTTAAGAACGGAGCGATTAACTGTAAGAGGAGTGGATTTGAAGGCAAAATGCTGGAATAAATCACCAACCGTCGTAAAACTTTCCAAACGCCTCCGGATATTGGGCTCAAAATCGATTTTAAGATCACTAAGTAAGTAGGATAGTTTATGCGTCTCGGTCAGATCTTCAGAGCGCTTGGCGCCCAGCCAAGTCCCTGGGAATCGGTGTGAAAGGACAGTAATAATATAGATGGCCGTTAATTCTGCCCCAGAAATAGTTTTTTGATTATAATTCTCAAGTATGTCGGTCATTCTTTCTTGAATGACAGGGGCTTCCTTTTCAAGGGCCGCCTCAGAGACTAACTTTTTCTTAAATCGTCCTGCTCGCGACGATGATTTAATAGGTAAATTTGTACTCATCTTGTATGATATTTCTAACAGGCTACTGTAGACCTGACAACAGAATCTAAGGAGTCACTTATGCATTGGATTAGTTTAGATCGAGTTTGGAGACTTGCCGGCCGTAAAAACGATATCAAAGTACGTTTTAACGATTGGTCACATGCGATCAAATATTTCACAATTATGGGTGAAAGCTCAGATGGTAAGCGTTTTGTTGGTACCTTAGACTCAGGCGAAAAGATGTCTTTTTCTAAAAAGTCACGAGGCTGGTCTATGTATGCTCGCGGTGATGAGCAAGGTGCTCACGCTGTTTAATAAATAAGGCGTACAGTTTCGTGCGCCTTATGGTTTTCTTCTAATATAAACGACCTTATCTACTTCACAGATAAGAGTACCTGCTTCATCTTTGATTTCTACTTTAAAAACCATATCCATTTTCGTATTCACTTCTACGTTTGCTTTAATTTCATCGATAACTTCTTGTGTAAGATTAAACTCCGCATGAACTTTACCTTTACCAGGTTTCTTGAATTGTATGGTGGCGCCCTTGTCCCAAATTATGTAACCCTTACCTAAGTTTTTAATCAGCATCAACATGTACCATGGGTCAACCATGGAATAGAGCGAGCCACCAAATTGCGTGCCCAAGTAATTCTTATTATAAAATGTAAGAGGCATGGTGACTTTGGCGTAACGAAAATCTTTTGAGACCTTTTCAAGTTTCACTCCGGCGCCAACATATGGGCCATAAAAATTAATCGCTTTCTCTAAAAACTTTTGGCGCAGATCAAAAAGGAGTCCACTCATACGTTAACCTTTTGGAGTTGTTCTTCACGGAGAATTGCCACATGTGAATCACCGTGAGCAAGAAGCTCACCCTCTGGTGAATAGACAGTCGCGCGCATAAAGATGAATGATTTTGTTTTCTGAAGGACTTCGGCTTCAATGATACAATGACCCATTTTCTCAGTGAAAGGTTTAAGAAAAGTGGTATTCAAGGAAAGAGTGGTGCAAGGTCTCTCGGCCGTAATGTAGGAGAGTGGTCCAAAATGATCATCCATCGCCGCAGTTAACATTCCACCTTGATAAGTCTTGATGGGATTAGTGAATCGTTTTTGAAAGAGGACTTTGCCTTTTATCTTTTTTCCAGGAGCAACTTCCAGATATTCAATCTGAAGTTCAAGTTGAGACGGAGGAGGAAGCTGGATATCAATTCCTTGATCATTTAATTGCGCCTTTGTTTGGGATAATGTTTGCAACCAGTCTGCGTGAACGCTCATTTTATGCCTTAATAAGTTTTAGATAATTTTTAAGATTCTTAATAACCATTTGAGAATCATTATTAATCCTCGCAAGTTGGATACTTCCCTGAATGAGTCCCATTGTTTGAAGGACAGCATCTTTGACAGGGAGTTTTAGCCCATTCTGTTGTTTAATTTCTTTATAGAGTTTTGTGAGCCAATCCTTCTGATGCTCATGGAGTGCTTTAATTTCTTTTTGAAGTGCTGGATCAACCAAACTCCACTCAAGGCTCAAGGCCCCGACAGGACATACTCTTTGTTTCTCGCAAATCCATTTTGTCAGTGTTTCAGCGTACGCCACGATTTGTTTTTCAGCACTAAGATGGGAATACTTATGACTCCAACTCAAAAACGCTGATTGATAATAACGATATAATTCAACCGCGATGGCATTTTTTGAAGGATAGTGGTGAAACAGGCTTGCCTTCTTTATGTTTAGGCTTTCTGCAAGTTCTTGCAAAGAAAATCCATTTAAGCCCTTGGAAAGAAGCATTCGACTGGCCTCATGTAGGACTTGATCTTTGGTAGAGCTGGACATGGATTGATTCTCCGATTATACTTATTGTAGCCTACCAACCGGTCGGTTGTCAAAAAGGAAGATTATGAGTTTTAAACATAAAGTCGCAATTATTAATGGCTCCCGAACTCCCTTCGTCAAATCAATGCAAAATTATCAGGGTGCCTCTAATCAGGATCTCTTAAGCACTGCTTTTAATGATCTAGTGGAGAAGTGTCACCTTGAAGGTAAATTATTAGGTGACTTCATTGCTGGTACAGTTATGAATCATCCCTTTGATTGGAATCTTTCTCGTGAAGTTGTACTAGGCTCAAAATTAGATCCATCAACTCCTGGATTAAATATTCAGCGGGCCTGTGGAACAGGTCTTGAAGCTGCCAATCTCATTGCACTCAAAATTGCTTCCGGACAAATTGATGCCGGTATCGCCGGGGGCAGTGATACTAATTCGGATATTCCACTTATTGGTCAGAGAAGATTGACACATTTTTTAATTAAGCTCCAGAATGCTAAATCTATTCCGGAAAAAATTAAACACGCTCTGACCTTTAATCCTTCCTTATTAAAACCCCAGGTTCCTGCAGTAAGAGAGCCACGCACTGGTCTATCGATGGGTGATCATTGTGAACTGATGGTGAAAGAATGGAAGATAACTCGTGAAGCACAAGATGATCTTGCTTACCGGTCTCATCAAAATGCCGCTAAAGCCTATGAAGAAGGATTTCATCAAGATATGGTGACAGAATTTAAGGGCGTTAAAAAAGATACGATCACTCGTGGGGATACGACCAAAGAAAAATTGGCCAGACTGAAGCCGGCCTTTGATAAGTCTGCGACTGGAACATTAACCGCGGGAAACTCTACTCCGCTTACAGATGGGGCTTCTGTTGTTCTCTTGGCATCTGAAGAATGGGCAAAGAAAAATAATTTGGAGCCTATGGCCTATTTTGTGGACGGCGAAGTTGCTGCAGTGGATTTTGTTCAAGGGGCCGGGCTTCTCATGGCCCCAGCTGTAGCAGTATCAAAAATGTTAGAACGCAATAATCTCACCCTTCAGGATTTTGATTATTATGAAATTCATGAAGCCTTTGCGGGGCAAGTCCTTTGCACATTAAAGGCATGGGAAGATGCCGACTACTGTAAAAAAGTTCTCGGACGAGATAAACCGATGGGGGCCATTGATCAATCTCGTATGAATATAAAAGGTGGAAGTCTTGCCCTTGGGCATCCTTTTGCGGCCACTGGTGGAAGAATTATTGCTACCGCTGCTAAGATTTTAAAAGAAAAAGGTAAGGGGCGAATCCTGATTAGTATCTGTACCGCTGGTGGTATGGGTGTCGTTGCGATCATAGAGAGGTAATTTATGCATATGATATGGAGAACCCTCTGGATATTTTTCATAAAACGATTCTTTAAGAAAACTAGTCTGAATGATGTCACTGAATATTCGATGCGAGTTCTACCGACAGACCTGGACCTTCTTTTCCACGTAAATAATGGGATCTATTTTTCACTAATGGATTTTGGAAGATGGAATATGGTTTTTAGAAACGGTGTTTTTGATGCTTGTTCCAGACGAGGTTGGTATGGAGTGGTTGCAGGAGAAAGCATCACATTCAGAAAGTCCTTAAAACTCTGGGACAAGTTTACCTTGCAAACCCGGATTGTGGGTCATGATGAAAAAAATATTTTCATTAAGCAAAAATTTATCTGCCGTGGGGATCTGATGGCAACTGGTCTCGTCCGGGTAAGGCTCCTTAAAAAAGAGGGTGGATCAGTCTTGACTCAAGAAATCTTTAAAGAAATTAACGCTGCTTTTGATAATAATAAGGCGGATTTGAGTGAGGAGTGGCGGGCGCTAGAAACGTGAAACATATAAAACTAAATTACAAAACAAATATTCAGCAAAGAAGTCTGGGGAATAAGCTCTATGTAATGGAGGCCATTCGTAGTCTTGATGAAGCCATTGATCAGATTTGCGAAGTTCTTACGAATGAGGAACAAAAAGATCCTTTCGCAGAAGATCTATGTCCTTATTTTGGAATACTCTGGCCTGCAGCTGAAGCGCTTTCAATTTATCTCAATCAACATTCAGAACTTATAAAAAATAAATCAATTTTGGAGCTCGGATGTGGATTAGGTTATCCATCTTTGGTGGCCACTCACTTAGGTGCCCAAGTACTGGCGACTGACTTTCATCCTGACGTTGAAGAATATTTTCTTCGCAATTGCCAACATTCTAATATGTCTTGCAAATACATGAGACTTAATTGGCGTGAAGACAAACAAGACATAGGCCTGTTCGATATTGTGATGGGTTCAGATGTTCTCTATGAAAGTAAACATGCCTCGGAAGTTGCGAAGGGTTTACTTCGTTTTCTTAAACCGGGTGGAAAAATTTTATTGAGTGATCCTGGTCGCAATTATCTGCAGCCGTTCTTAGAGGCCATGAAGAATGATGGCTTCGCTGAAGAATCCGAATTAATTACGGTAAAAGACAAAGAAGTTTTTGTATTTCTCTTTTCTAAAAACTATTGAATGTATTGTGTGAAGTAGTAAAGGCTTGTAGCTGCTGCCATCAACGTGAATTTTAAGATCATCTCTATCCTTGAGAAAATGCAAACCATCATGGTTTTAAATATCTTAACTAAGTATAATGGTGAAACCAAGAAAAAAATAAAGATACAATATTAGTCGGAATTACTGCACAATCCTAGGAGAGCAGTCCTCAATTTCGTCTAAAACGCCTTTGGTGGTCAGATCGGCTTGATTTTTTAGATCCGTCAAGGCCACCATTAAAAAACAATAGAGATCTTTCTTTTCATCCGTAGTCAGGTCAAGGTGCCGTGGCAGATTTTGCGCCAGCGTTTTGATTCGGGCCTGCATGGTTTCCGGTCGCTCGTCGAGTATTAAATCCTCACGATAGTTTGGATGTTTGGGATTCCAATTAAACTGATGAAGAGAGCGCATAGGGTGTTCATAGTGATCAATTACTTCCCACATCGTTGAGAAAGCGCCCGAGTGCATGTAGGGCGCGGTCAGAGCAATATTTCTGAGAGGTGAAACACGAAAGCGGTAATCACTTCGGCCTTGATCATCACCATCTTTAACACCTGGCCCAATTTGTGGAATGCCGATATTTTGAAAACCAAAAGATGATAAGTGATCTCCGCTATGACAGTTAGTGCAACTGGCCTTACTTAAAAACAGGGTTGCGCCTTTTTTCATTCGCTCGGTCATAAATTTTGGTTCACCCCGAAGGTAATTATCCCAAGGAGTATTATTCGCCAGGAAGTGATGCCGCTCAAGTTCCGCGAGCGCATTCCCGGCGTGGCCGATATTAAAATTTTCTATGCCGGGAAAAGCTTCCCGGAAAAATCTTTTGTAAGAAGCACCAAGGCGGCCGTTCAAGAGTCGGTCCATTACAGCTTGCCACGCCTCAACACGATTAAGAGGTGAGCCTTGCCCTAGCATTTCTTCAGGCGAGGCCATCGGGAAAAGTGCCTGAGCGGCCAAAAGTCCATCAAGCGTATCAGCAATATTTTTAAGTTTTGGATCCGGACCATTTAGTCCTTCTTCGGGAGTTAGCCATCCACCTTGTGGGTGTTTCATAATTCTTCCGTCCCAGAACAGTGAATTCACTCCGGCCAAACCTAAATTATAAAGTGCGGGAGTGTGACGAGGAATTAAAACACCCTGAGATTGCATGCGATTTTTCGCCAGTCCTTCAGCACCTTCTCCAACTGACAAGGGCAGCGTGTCGCCAGAAAAGCCGCTTAGGCTATGACAGGCGTGGCATGAAATATTGTTTTTACCGGAAAGTTGATTGTCATAAAAAAGTCGAAGTCCCAATTGATAAAGCGCTTCATTCTTTGGCAGTGGGGCCGGCAAACCTTTCAGATTCATCATTTGAACGTATTGCTTAAGATCTCGATCTGAATCCTGGGCAAAAGAGTAGGGCAAAATTGTTAGGAAACTGAGCAGCAGAAGCATGGGCTAACCTTTTAAAAGTCTAGGTATAAAAGCCTACTGTTTGGCATACCAAACAGCAAGAAAAATAATGGCATTTCGCAGTGCTTTATTGGTATCCTAATTCCATAAAATTTATCATTTCAGGAGTGCTTCGTGGGACGTAAATGGAACAACATCAAAATGAAAAAAGCAGCTACTGATAAGCTGCGTTCACAAAGTTACACAAAAATTTTGCGCGAGATTCTCATGGCCGTAAAAAATGCAGGCCATGCTGAAGTAGAATCAAACTTTGCCCTTAAAATAGCTTTGATTAAGGCGCGTGAATTCAACGTTCCAAAAGATAACGTTGATAAGGCGATTAAAAAAGGGCTTGGACAAGACGGCGCCATTATCGAAGAAATAAATTACGAAGCTTATGGAAATGATGGAGTCGCTTTATTTATTGAAACAGCAACTGATAATCCAACTCGTACTGTTGCAAATATTCGTTCTTACTTTAATAAATACGGTGGAAGCCTTGGTACTTCTGGTTGTCTGCAGTTTGTATTTGAACGTAAGGCCTCATTTACAATTAAAGAAGCTAGCTTGAACAAAATGTCGACTGATGATCTGATGATGGAACTTATTGATTACAATATTGACGATGTAGAGAGCGAGGACGGGTTTGTAACAGTCCAAGGTCCAGTCGAATCATATGGTGAAATTTATAAGAAGCTCGAAGAATTAAAAATCAAAGTTGAAGATTCTGGTCTTGAGCGTCTGCCTCTAAACACAAAAGAAATCAGTAAAGAAAGTTACCTTAAACTTCAAAAACTTATTGATGTGCTTGAGTCTGATGACGACGTTCAAAAAGTTCACCATAACTTAGAATGGAACGAAGCTTTTGCAGAATAATTAAAGAAAGGACTTCTTATGTATAATTCAGAAATTATTGGTTGCGGTATGTATGTTCCTGAGAATGTGGTTACTAACCACGAT
Organism: Bacteriovoracaceae bacterium; assembly: GCA_044377495.1. Taxonomy (GTDB): domain Bacteria; phylum Bdellovibrionota; class Bacteriovoracia; order Bacteriovoracales; family Bacteriovoracaceae; genus Peredibacter. Next base: position 10,700 of record JBILYY010000029.1, read on the forward strand.
CTCTCAAAAATCATGGATACGACCCACGACTGGATTGTTCAGCGATCAGGCATTGAAGAGCGCCGTTGGGTAAGTCCTGAAACTTCGACCAGTGATCTTGCACTTATCGCTTGCGAGCAAGCGATAAAAAATGCTGGTATTGATAAAAGCGAAATTGATTGTTTATTATTTGCGACAATTTCTCCTGATCATGATTTTCCAGGTAATGCTTGTTTTCTTCAACCGAAACTTGGGCTGACTGATATTCCAGCAATCGATGTTCGTCAGCAATGCTCGGGATTCCTTTATGGTATGAGTATCGCAGACGCTTTCATTAAATCTGGCCAGTATAAAACCATTCTTTTAGTTGGAGCAGAAGTTCACTCGAAAGGTATGGATAAAACAACTAAGGGTCGTGATGTTGCGGTTCTTTTTGGTGATGGTGCTGGTGCCGTTGTTATTCGACGAACTGAAGTTAAAGACCATGCAAAGAGTTCTCATATTATGTCCACGCATCTTTTTTCTGAAGGATCAAATGCGAAGGCACTTTGGGCCGAAGCTCCGGGGTCTGGTTTAGGAACACCAGAAAGAATTAATCATCTTCATCTTGAAAATGGTCTTCAGTATCCGTCTATGAACGGAAAAAAAGTTTTTGCAAATGCTGTTCGCAGAATGTGCGAATGCTTGCTACTTGCTCTTGAAACTAACAAAGTTAAACTCGAAGATATTGATTTGTTTTTATTTCACCAGGCCAATCTTCGTATTAATCAAATGCTCGCGCAGGAGCTTAAAATTCCTGAAGAGAAAATTTTTAATACAATTATGAAGTACGGCAACACCACAGCAGCTACGATTCCAATTGGGATGACTGAGGCCGTGAAGGCCGGGAAACTAAAGAAGGGGACACTTGTAGCATCTGCTGCGTTTGGCTCGGGCTTTACTTGGGCCAGTTCCGTTTATCGCTGGTAAATGACTGAAACATTGTTTTGACGCAAGGCGCAAGTGATAGATTTTACACAACTCTGATGTCTTGTCTGGTCGCATTAAAACAACCTAGATAAAACGACTGCATGAATTTCAAAATGTTCATTTTTGTTCTACTCATTTCGATCAGTGACTTAAGTCACGCACTTTATGGCGCTCGCTCAATTACACCTTCTCAATTTTCTGCAGTCGTTACGATTCACTTAAATGATAAAGAGAAACCTGAATATGATTCATTTTGTTCGGGTGTTTTAGTTGCTCCTGATAAAGTTCTTACGACGGGCCACTGTATTGAGGTAATAGGTTCTGAACTTTATGAAAAATGGAATATCTTAACCTATGAACCCAATCTGATAAAAATTAAAGCTGGTGGTGTTAAATATGAAGTCGCTGATGTCATCATTGCTCCTTCTTACACGGAAGCAGTCGGGTTTGAAGGTGAGGATCTCGCAATTATTACATTGAAGAAACCACTTACTAATATCAGGCCAATAAAAATGGCCAGCAAAGCTTCCCTCAAGGCCGGACTCGCAGTCACGATGGTGGCACGTGGTAAAATGGCAAATTCAACTATTACTGCTGTTAAAAGTTATGCTGGAAATTTAGTGGTGTTCACAGATGGTACCAAGTCAGGGGTTTGTGAAGGTGATTCAGGTGGAGCTCTTTTGGTAAAGATAGGCAATGAGCAGGTTCTGGCCGCAATACTTAGTGCCCAAAGTGAAGGCTGCGAAAGACAAACAGGAACGTCTATCTTTCCCAGAATTCTGAAACAATAAAATTAATTACAAAAGCTTATTCAGCATCTCTTTGGAAGAAGACTCAACTTCTTTATGAAGTGAATTCCCATGAGAGTCCATAGTCACGACTACTGGAAAATCTTCTACACTCAATTCCCAGATTGCCTCAGGTAAACCAAACTCTTTTAAATATAATCCATCAACTGATTTAATTTTTTCAGCTAAAACTTGAGCAGCCCCACCTACAGCATGAAAGTAAACGCAGCCATATTGTTTACAGGCATCAAGGGTTTTTTGGCCCATGCCGCCTTTGCCAATAACACCAACAATTCCGTAATCACGAATGACTTCCCATTGGTATGGCTCTTCTCGAATAGAAGTGGTTGGGCCTGCAGCAGTTACAGTCCACTTGCCTTTCTTATCTTGCAACGTAACAGGGCCACAGTGATAAATAATTTGATTTTTTAAATCAACCGGTGGCTTATTTCCATCATGCAAATATTTATGAACAGCATCACGACCGGTAAAAAGTTTTCCAGAGATAAGAACCATATCTCCCACTTTAAGTTCACGGACGGCCTCAACACTAAAAGGATAATCGAGCTTTTTCATCTTGTTTCCTAGTAAAGCCATTTCTTGATGGCAAAGTTTTTATTCATGACGATTCCCTGACGGCGAAATGCCCAGCACATATAGGAAATCGAAACAAAAAATGAAGCTGGAACACGGTTCGCACTTGTTATCTTACAAGAGAGGAGAGTGGTTTTTCCACCAAAGCCCATTGGGCCGATTCCTAATTTGTTACATGTCTCAACAATTTCTTTTTCTAGTTTATCGAGATCTTTATGAGAGTTTTTATCATCTAGTTTGCGCAAGAGCTGCTTCTTAGCAAAGTAAGAAGAATCAGCGCGGTCGCCTCCGACACAAACACCTAAGGCACCAGGCCCACAGCCTTTACCTTGGGCCTTATGTACCGAATCGAGTATGACCTTGCGTACACCTTCTAAATCTCGTCCAGCTCCTAAAGCGGTATCAGGTAGAGAGTATTGAGCAGAAACGTTTTCACAACCTCCGCCCTTGAGCACAAGCTTGACTTCAACTTCGCTGCCTTTATGTTCATAGAAATGAATCGATGGATGACCTTCACCTAAATTCGTTCCAGCATTTTCACCGGTAAGTGAGTTAACAGAGTTCTGTCGTAAATAACCTTTCTTAGTGGCAAGAGTCACAGATTTTTTGATCAGTTCCTTAAAGGGAGTCTGATGAAAACCGGCCGGGTGATAGATATAAAAAATAACCGTTCCAGTATCCTGACAAAGTGGCTGAGACTTGTATTTTGCTAAATCGATGTTGGTTTTGATAATTCCCATGGCGTAATCAGCGATGGTGTTTTTTTCTTCATTTTTAGCAGCGGAAGTGATGGCCTTGAAAACATCATCAGGCACCACTGTTGATGTTATACGAATTAGTTCAACGAGGGATTCCATCGTTTGTTGTTTGGCATCTAGCTTCTTTGGCGAAACTTTCTTAGAAGCCTTTTTTTTGGCAGCTTTTTTGGTCATGGAGAAACTCCTTAAAGTGAATGAGTTTATTTTATGGTTCTTGCGAGGTTTTTAGAAGAGAATATTGCCGTCAAACTGACGAATATTCTGCTAAAGTGTAAGCATGAATCCCTCAACTAATCCCATTTCCATAAAAGATGTTTTTATGGTCTTCTTAAAACTTGGAACTTTGGGGTTTGGTGGACCTTTGGCCCACATGGCCATGATGCGTAAGGAAGTCGTAGAGAAAAAAAAATGGCTTTCTGAGCAGGAGTTCATGGACCTTGTGGGCGCTACAAATCTTATTCCTGGCCCTAATTCTACTGAGCTAGTGATTCACATTGGGTATAGAATGGCAGGGTGGCCAGGTTTAATTGTCGCCGGACTAACTTTTATTCTTCCTGCATTCTTCTGTGTTTTAGCATTGGCCGTAGCATACGTAAGTTATGGTGACCTTCCCAGACTTGAACCTATTCTGGCAGGTATTCGGCCGGTAATCATTGTGATTGTTTTTGAGGCACTCATAAAATTTCGAAAGTCTGCCATTCCTGGATTTTCAACTGCAATGGTGGCGCTGGTTGCACTTGTGCTTACGATCATGAATGTGAATGAAATACTTATTATCTTGGGTCTAGGGGCCTTATATTCCTGCTTTTTTAATCGATCTCTCAAATCCATTTTTATATTTCCCTTGATCAATATTCCTTCAGTTCTGGCGCCCATAACATCGAATTCCATTTTCTATTTCTTTCTAAAAATTGGGTCGGTCTTGTTTGGCAGCGGATATGTCCTCTTGGCATTCTTGCAATCCGAATTGGTCGATCAGAGAATGTGGTTAACACAGAAACAATTATTGGATGCGATTACAGTGGGCCAGATTACGCCAGGCCCAGTTTTTACCACTGCAACTTTCATAGGCTATCTTTTAAAGAGTTACGAAGGTGCCTTGCTCGCAACACTTGGGATTTTTCTTCCTTCCTTTTTCTTTGTTGCTCTCAGTGCCCCATTTCTAAAGAAAATGAGGGCCTCAATTGGCATTAGTAAATTTATTGATGGCGTGAACGCCGTTTCATTTGCCTTGCTGCTCAAAGTTACCTTTGATTTATCCAAGACAGGCTTCGCTAGCATACCTACATATCTGATAGGGTTGGTGTCCTTAATTCTTATTTTCAGGTTTAAGCAGCTAAATTCCGTCTGGTTGATTCTATGTGCTGGAATTTTAGGTTTTTTATTTTTATAATAAGAAATATTTTTGTGGAGGGAACTTATGTCATTAATGCATATTAAATATCAAGGCAATCTTCGGACTCAGGCAACTCATATTGACTCAAAAAATCAAATCATCACAGATGCTCCTAAGGATAATCAAGGTAATGGTGAAGCCTTTTCTCCAACCGATCTACTTTGCACATCACTTGCAACTTGCATGCTGACAATTATGGCGATGAAGGCACGTGCACTGAAGTTGGATTTTGGTGAAGTAGAGGTGAAACTTGAGAAGAAGATGACCCCTGCGCCTCGGAAGGTTGGGGAAATTGTTCTCGATTTTGATTGGCAGGGATTGGATCAACGTCTAACTTCTGAACAGATGGAGCAACTGAAGGAAGCGGGATTAAATTGTCCGGTGTATTTATCTTTAGCTCCTGAGGTAAAGAAGACTCTTCACTGGTAACTTGGATTTCTTCAACCTCTTGCGCCGATATGTCTTTGGGAATGGAATCCAGCACTTTATTTTTTAACAATTCCGCTTCTACCGCGAGTGGGTGACCGAAGGAAATGGAGTCTTCCATTGGGATGAGTCCTGATCTGGCAAGCTCAATTGATGCCGCAAGTGGCATGGTCTTTGTAAGTAATGCTGCTTTTATGGCCGTCTCATTATTCACCATCGAGGATGAAACCAAGTTCATTTTTAAATGTTCTTTTGCGTCCCCAGTCTCAAGAATGATTTGTTTAATTTCATGAGGACTTAAAAGCGGATTGATATTTAAAATCTGGGCCGCAGTATTTGAGATATATGGTGCGGCCATTGAGGTTCCACTGGAAGGTGAATAAAGATTTTGTCCATCTTGAGAGTAAACCTTTGGGACGAAAGATAGAATGGCCACCCCGGGGGCACCGACATCTACATGAATCTTTCCGAAATTTGAAAAACTTGCAAGATAGTCTCCGTTCATAGCAGCAACGGATAGAGTGTTAGGAAGTTTAATTTTGGAAGGATAGTGGGGGGAAAGGTCGTTATCTTGTCCTGAGTTTCCGGCAGAGAAGACAAACAACATCCGAGGATATTTTTGAATGATCTCGGAAGACCGTTTTAAAATATTTTGAAAATATTCATCAACTGCCGACCTTAGCCTTTGCTCTTGAATTTCCAGCCCAGTATATTCCTTATATTTTTCCCTGAATTTGGTCGTGATGCTCTTGTGAGAAATCCCATAGGAAGCATTTACAATATTTATGTTATTCATGGATAGATAAAGGCAAATTTTAGAAAACTTTGTGATGACTCGGTTCTGGGAACGAATGACATCATCTGCAAATTGTTCTTCAGGGTTCTTATTAGAGAGTTCTTTTGTTTCCACCGGATTAACCGACTTGGGCGCTTGAATTCCGCGCAGTGGGAAAATCTTAATATTCTCACCTTCGCGTAAAGCGATACCTGCTACGAATGTGCCGTGCGAATGTTTTTTAAATTTTCTAACCTGTTCGATGAACTTTTTATCATTGTCCCTTCTTTGAAACCACTCAAGTTCAGCTACAGAAAGTCCGTCCTGATGTTTTTTTGCACGTAAATTTCGGTAGAGAAATATTTCTTGCAGTAAAGATTGGTCTTTGATGACTGGTTCTTTAAGGTGATGGTTATCATGAAAATTCCAATCACTGAATTGTTTCAAATGAGTATTTATCGCATCTTCATCTGACTCGTGTTTCAGTATCTTGGGTTTTAAAAAATCATGATCTAAGTCAAAACCGGTATCGATTATTGCGATAGTGGTGGCGGAAGCGACATTCAGCCATAAAAGTGAGAGTAAACTAACTAAGAATTGCATGCGGGAATTGTAGTCTTGAAACGATGGTCTTTCGAGCAAAAAAAAGGCCCCCTTGCGGAGGCCCTCGGATTAATAAATCAGATTTTACTTTTTAGCAGTTAAATTAACAGAGAGAGTGAAATTATTATCAATTGCCTTGTCGCCAAGACCTTTGAAGAAATCACTTGATCCGTATTTAAGATCCCATTTTGTACGATCAAGAATAACTTCTGATTTAGCTGTAACAGAACCGTTTGGTTTTGACACAACAGCATCAAATTCAATTGGATTTGTTTTTCCAATAAAAGTAAGATCGCCTTTGATTTTAAGACCAGTTTTAGTTTTTTCTGAACTTTTGATTACAAGTTTAGCACTTGAGTTTTTTTCAACATTAAAAAAGTCTGGACCTTTCAAATGACCAACTAACTTGGCATTATATTCATCCGTAGCTGGAATATCAGCAACAGTGATTGTTTTCATATCAACGTTAATTTCGCCTGAAGTGATGATGTCGCCTGTGAAAGTTAAAAAACCATCTTTAGTTGACACATTTCCATTGTGGCCACCAACGATTTTTTTTGCTGTCCATCCAACTGTCGAAGCAGCGTTATCAATTTTGTAAGTTGTAGTCATAGGCTTGTCTTGAGCAACTGCTGATAGTGCCGTAGTCAGTGCAAGCAACATTACAGATAGAGTCTTCATTTTATTTCTCCTTGAATTGAAATATTATTTGTTAAGAAGTGCTTCAATCATGGGGTAAAATTTGATAAATAAAAAGAAACATTTTTTAATATACACCATAAGTAAAATTTATCATTATGACTTTTGACCAACTCGTTGTTTTTCATAGGATTATACAGACAGGAAGCTTTAAAGCCGCAGCTGATTCGCTGCACAAGACGCAGCCAGCGATAAGTTTTTCTATTAAAAAACTTGAGGAGGAGTTAGAAGTCGAGCTTTTTGATAGAACATCCTACAGACATACACTAACTGCACACGGGAAAGCGTTATTCGAGCGCTCACAAAAAGTCATGCAAGGCATGAGTGAACTTGAAACGATGAGTAAATCTTTTCAGCAAAAAGAAGAACCAGAGATAGGTCTTTCAATTGATGGCATTTGTCTCAAGCCAGCTATTTTAAAATTAGTTAAATCCTTCAGAGACCAGCACCCATGTACAAAAGTTAATATGAGCCTCGATGCTCTCTCTGGGGCCGAGCGAAAAGTGCTGGCCCGGGAAACGGAAATTGGTATTACTTCTTTTGTCAGCGAGCGGACCTCTCTTGAGATTGTGCCCTTTGCCTCTGTCACTATGGTTCCCATTATGAATACGGAGTTATTCACCGAAAAAAAGGTAAAGACTCAAAATGATCTAATGGAAATAGATCAAATTGTAATTGGGGATAGCAATCCAAAAGGGATTACATTTGGATTATTAGACAGTGGGAAGAAATGGAGAATCCTAGATAATAATTTTAAACGTGAAATCATACTTTCAGGTTTAGGCTGGGGACATCTGCCCTTGCATACAATTGAGCAGGAATTGAGCGACAAAAAAATCGTTATCCTCGATTTTGAAGATATTCATCCAAGAGAGCTGGAAATTAACCTGATTAGATTAAGAAAACAGCACTTTGGGCCAGTCGCAAAAAAACTTTGGGAAGAGCTAATCTCCTTCCAACTCTGAGTTTAGATTGTTATCCTTTTTCATCTACAAGAAGAGGGTTTCATGCTGGCAGTCATATTTGGTCTTCTGTTTTTCAATTTTTCTTTTGCTACAGTCATTGAGGCACCAGCACCTTTAGTTGATTATCAACAGAACCCTTCTGTCATGGAATGGAGTAAAATTGATACTGAGCATTTTGAAATCATTTTTTCCAAAGATATTGAACGACAAGCGCAAAGAGTTGCTCACTTATTAGAAACGGCCTATCCACTAGTTTCCCGTTCTCTTGAAGTGTATCCTAAAAAGATATCATTAATTCTACAAAACCAATCAACCGTATCAAATGGATTTGTGACATTGGCACCAAGAAGATCGGAATGGTACACGACGCCCGCCATGGATCCTGAGTTGACTAATACTGAATGGCTAAAAACGCTCGCTGTGCATGAGTTTAGACACGTTGTTCAGTTTCAAAAAACAAGACAGGGTTTTAATAGAGTGTTTGAAATCTGGTTGGGTGAAATAGGCCAAGCCTTAGGGATTGGATTAACACTACCTCCGTGGTTTCTTGAAGGTGATGCAGTTGGTATAGAGACGGCGTTAACTAAAGGTGGGAGAGGACGCTTACCACTTTTTGAAAGAGATTTACGGGCACTTCTTTTATCAGGAAAAAACTACGATTACGATAAGGCGCACCTCGGTTCTTATGATGATTATATTCCTAATCACTATGTGTACGGGTATTTCTACACGACCTATCTTCGAAATAATCATGGAGATCTTTTTCTATCACAAGTTTCACAAGTGGCAACCCACCGGTCGTATAATCCGTTGACCTTTTACAACACGTACGAAGACCTTACGAATATTAGCTTCGAAGAATTCTATAGATCTACGATGAAGGATCTAATCAAAAACTGGAAAGGAAAAGAGACCAGTCTAAATATTACACCATACGAAGTTAAGAATATTTTTGTCGACAATGATTGGATTAATTATCTTTACCCACAATCAGTTGGGGAGGATAAGTTTTTTGCGTTGAAAAAAGGTCTCTCTTATATCGATCAGTTTATCCTGACAGATGGCAAAGTCGAAAAAACCATCCTCTATCCCGGTCCACTCCAAAATGAATACCCTTATAAAGTACGAAACGGGAAGTTTGCCTTTGTTGAATTTGAAATTGATCCACGTTGGGGTTACAGAGATTTTTCTCGCATAAGAGTTTTTGATATAAAAGAAAAAAAAGAAGTTGCTAGTTTTCGTAAAACCAAAGGCCGATTGGCAGTCTTGGATCAAACAGCAGAATTTGTTTTGTACGTGGACTGGAAGGAAGGCCAGAGTCAAAACATTGTTGTTCGTAGATTAAATGGTAAGGAAGTTTACCGATTAACTTACCCGTTCGATAAAGTGATTACTTCAATTGATTGGCTTAACCCCTCTGAGGTTGTCATGGTCGTCAAAGACATGGATGATCAGAAAAGGGTTGTAAAGTTATCGCTCTTAAATCAAGAAGAATCGATTCTGTTACCCAACACACTCTCCAATCTTGGCTTCCTTTCAGCGCATGCTGGTCGAGTCTTAGTGGAGAGTCCGACATCAGGTATTGATAATATTTTTGAAGTTTCCGATAGCAAGTTGGTTCAGCTAACAAGTGCACGTTTTGGCGCTTACGCACCATCTGTTTCAAATGATCAGCTTATCTACAATGATTACACTGCCTACGGTATGAACATTGTTACAAAAAAACTTGCATGGGATGAAAAACAGGAATCAAGTAATAGTTTTGTTCCAATCTATGAAAAGCTATCAGCTTATGAGTCTAGAGGTGATTTAGACAAAAATTTCTTTGAAAGTAAGAACTTTCCTGTTTCAAGATACTCTCAAGTCAAGAATTCCGTAAATCTTCATAGTTGGATATTTATTGCACCTCCTTTATCCTCGATCATTACACTTCAGGGCATTTCCAGAGATGTTATGAATAAGTTTTCGCTCTCTGTCGGTGCAAACTATGATTTGAATCAACACGAGACACAGGGGTTTGTTACAGCAGCATGGTCTCAGTATTATCCTGTCTTTGACATACGTGCTGCCTACGGTGGAAGAAGCCAAGATGTCCTTGTTGGTGGAGTCACTAAAGTTGAGGACCATTGGGAAGAGGGAACTTTTGAAGGCGGAATGCAGATACCATGGGCAAGGATCACTGGACGCTTTACCCAGACCTTGAATGTTAGAGGCTTCGGAAAAATTATCAAGGTCACAAATAAGAAAAGCACTGACGCAACCGAGATCAGCAATGGTGCTTTGTTTTCACCAGGGGTCGAAGCTCAGTATAGTTTTCTTTCACGAACGTCACGCAGAGATATTAATCCTCAGTGGGGTATGGCCCTGCTTTCACATTTTGAAGAAGGAAAAGATATTACTGGTAATGATATGAACGGATCAATTTTTAGTGGTGACTCCAGATTCTATCTTCCTGGTTTCCTTAAACACCATTCTTTTTATCATCAATTTGCTTACGAAAAGCAACAAGATGATCTTTACCAGTATTCAAGTTTTATCCTTCGGCCCAGAGGAACTAAAAATGTATTTCTGGAAGAATCCAGAAAATATTCTGGAAATTATCTTCTTCCTCTTTTTTACCCTGATTGGCATTTGTCTCGATACGCTTATTTTAAGCGTATTTCGATGAATCTATTCTATGATGAGCTGACTGGTAATTATGGTGGGCTTGATTACCATGCGGCTTCCACTGGCTGGGAAGTTTTGTTTGATACTCATTTTTTTCGGATTTTTATACCGATTACTCTTGGTGTGCGAGGTAGTTATGTTCTTCATGGAGATGAGAAGAGTAATAATTATGAATTTTTTGTTACGACCTTGGGTGGTTATTTCTGATAAGATATTTAGGGAGATTTAATATGTTTCGATTAATGATTGGTTTGATACTTTTATCGTCATGTAGCTTAGGCACAGTTAAGTCTGGTGGCGATAAGACTTATGTTTATGATGTCTTTAGTGAATATAGTATTGATGATCTGAAAGAACTTTCTCCACAGATCGTCACAACTCTTAGTCGTAATCCCCAAAAAGGAAAGTTGGACGATTTATTCTCTAAAAAACAATTACCGATAAAGCGAGTGGGTATCTTGGTTTTTGAATCAGAAATTCAACCGACTCGAAGTGGTTTGTCAGACGAAAATAAAATATTTCTCTCTGAGCAGGGAAAGCAATTGCTTACTGAAAAGCTTCTTTCTGTTTGGGAGCAAAGCTTTCCAATCATTGGTGAAGGTATCGAACTCATAAAAGTATCCAAAGTTAAAAAGAGTAAAGCCTTTAAGCTTGATGGACTTGACGTTGAGGATTATGTCAAAATCCAACGTTACTCGTTGGCCCCCGATGATATGTTTTATCTTGCTAAAGGAAAAAAAACGACCATGGCGACTATTCTCAATCCTCGTGGGATGAGAGATCTTTCTATGGCGTTAGTTCCGGCAAGCGAGATGATGGCCGGACCTAAGTTTTCAGAACATGCCAAACATACACTTAATGAAGTAGCAAAAGAGCTTAAACTTGATGCCATGTTTGTTGTGATGAACAGAATACATTGGACTGCTTCCCATATTGACAAGCATTCGGGTGCGATTATCCCTGAAGAAGTTGTGATTACTCTTGAGGCCTCAACACTCATTCCATTATCTATTTATCGTGAGCGGATGAAAAATTTAGGAGAGATTAGGGACGTACCTAATACAACGATTGCCTACAGAACTTACGAATCAACCTTAAAGATTCCAGTCTTGATTTCAGTTCAAGAAGAGCTTCAGACTTTTGATACTATTGAAAAGGAACTTCTCGGACCGACTCTTAAAACTTATAACGATCTTTCTCAGATGCTTCAGATGCGCATTGTGGAAGATATAAAGCGGACTCAAAATTAATATGGATCGAAATCAATTCCTTCGTAGGGTAAAGTTTATTCTTAAGTTTGGCCGGGCCCTTCATACGGTAGGTGCTCCTGCGCATACACTCGAAGGAACACTGCAAGACATGTGTCAGCTTTTTGGTATTCAGGGAAACATCGTCTCACTTCCAACGGCTATTTTTTCTTCATTCACTTACGGCGATGAGGAAATCACAAAAATTGAGCGCGTTATTCCTATGGGCGTGAACTTAGGTAAATTATCCAGAGTTGATCTCGTTGCCCGAGAAGTTATTCATGGGAGAATGACTTACGAAGAGGGAAGTCAATCGCTGGACACTATACTTACTTCAGAAAATCCTTATGGGAAAATAATACGAGTTTTGTGTTTCCTTTTTTCGTCTGCAGGATTTATGGTTCTTTTCGGTGGAACTTGGGGTGATTTTCTTGCCTCGATTTTGATTGGATCTATCATTGGGATGATTTCACTGCTTCAACCTGTTCAAACAATCGGTTTAGTCGCGCAAATGTTTGAAGCGATTATTGCTATTATTGCTGCTTTCATTTCTTATTTTTTAGTTAAACTTGTTCCTTCACTAAATGTTGGAGTGATAATCTTATCTAGTTTGATTATTTTTATGCCCGGACTTTATATCACGATGGCGATCGCGGAAATTGCTACTCAGAATTTAACTTCCGGAACTTCAAGACTCATGGGTGGAGTGATGATTCTACTCAAACTTACCTTTGGCGTTTTCATCGGTGCTAAAATTGCTTCATTTATAAAAATCCCTTCGATCCCAATTGAATTCAGCACCATACCTGACTGGGTCACTTATATTACTTTGCCGGTAACTGCTTTGATGGCGACAGTTATTTTTAAGGCCGAAAAGAAAGATTGGGCTTGGGTTACCCTCGCTGGTGTTTATGGTTACTGCTGTTCAAAATTGGCCACTCATTATCTTGGGCCAGAGCTTGGCATTCTTATTGGTGGTTTTTTTGTTGGAGCGACAAGTAATATTTTTGCTCGTTTAAAAGATCGACCCTCTAGTTTATTTCAATTCCCCGGTATTATCCTTTTAGTCCCTGGATCCATGGGCTACCACTCATTAAGCTTTCTTTTCGAACGCGATGTTGTAGGTGGCTTAGGGACAGCGTTCAATATGATTGCACTGGCAACTGCACTTGTTGTCGGCGTATTTTTAGGTAACATTTTAGTCAAACCTCGCCGAAGCTTATAACTCAAGTATTAGTTCCGTTCTGACACTTAATCAGGGCCAAATTGTAAGGTTTGCTTTGCATTAGTTTATGCCCCTACAATTATCAATCATTAAATTTTGCCGACTTGATGCAATGCTCTTCATGCATGCATACTTGGTCCTAGGACTTGCATTGTTAGTTTTGCGTAAAGAGTCATCCAGGATGGATGGCCACTATTTGAAACCAAGGAAGGTACTCCATGATGAAATCATTCCTCACCGTCGGCCTGCTCTTGCTTCTAGTTAGCTGTAATACAAAACCAGAGGATTGCCCGACAGCAATAGATAAACCACTTTCAACCTCGCTTGAAAAACAAGAGACAACTCCACCGACAACTACCGGTTGTACCCCAACTGAAAATCCAGATGACCCTAGCGATGAACCAACTGGTGACGTACCACCTGAAGCTCATGATTTTGATATCAACGTGTCCCTTACTAATTTTGATGCTAACGATGAGATAAAAGTCAGAAAGGCTTTTGATATCATTAAAAAAGTGGTTGCGAGCAAAGAATTTAAAACACGTGTTGAAAATTTTACTTATGGTGGAAAAAAGACATTTGTAGATAATGATTCATTTTCCAATGTAGACATCTATCAAAAACTTTTAGATGGTAGTGAAGATTTAGTACCTGGAATGGATCATCAGATGGATCTTGATTTGGAGCTTTATTATTCTAGCCGAAGTACTGTTGGATACACGTATCCATCAGGTTTACGAATCTGGATGAATACTAAATTCTTCGATGCATACACTCCGTGTGAAGTCGCTGGTAACGTATTTCATGAATGGACTCACAAGCTAGGTTTTACTCATGCCTCGAGTTACTCCATAAGTCGCGACTCATCAGTTCCTTATGCTGTTGGTTACATTGTTGAAGAACTTGGTAAGCAATACGAATAATCAAATCAAAAAGTTCTAAATCTCAAGGGAAGCTTAATGCTTCCCTTGTGCATATCTAAAGATATTTCATCACGCACTGGTCTTATGTAGGACGTCTAGAGTTCAACTCACTTCTTTGCTAAGTTGGCCGCAACATTTTATAAGGAGAAGCTTATGCGTTTTCTATTATTAACTTTTCTCTCTGTTTTGGTTTCATGTGGTCAAGGGAGTTCATCAAAAAACGTAACTCCTGATGTTCAGAACCAAGAATATATAACTGAAGTAAGACAAGTCGACTTACTTGATGTTGCTATGGATGTACCAGTGGAAGTCAGTGGCCATAAAATCACCTTTAAAGAATCATTCAGTGAATCCACTAATGGCGTGAGCACTACCTGTAGCTTAGGTGTTACGTCAGGTGAATCATATGACTTTCAAATCAGTGGAACATCAATGCTCATTAATACTTCATCAGGCAAGAAGATGACTTTTAGACGTGTCAGCGGTGTTGGTGACAGTATTGTGGGTAGCTGGACTGGAAGAGCTAAAGAAGGTGGCCAGCTTGTCCTCAGACGGATGACTTTTCTTAGTCAGGATCGTCTTGTTATGCGCACGCACTGCGAGAGCTAAGTAAAAGATCCCGGCGATTTTATTCGCTTCATCTTTTGGTGCCAGCGAAGTCGCGCAAACTTTTTCTCATCCGCTACATTGGAGTTTTTTGGGCATGCGACAAAAAGAGGTCTAAAATAACGAATTTGGTGTATCCAAAGAAAGTGAAGACCAAGAAGAAAGTTTACCGCACGCCATGGAGCGAACTATTAAAATACGTTTTTAATTTGAAGTTCGTAATTGTGATCACTGCGGCTCCAAACTTACTTTATTTGCCAGGATCACCTGTAAGAAAATATTGAATCATCTTGGCCGCCCAGCAAATGAAGTGGTTGTCAGGTCTCCGAGAGCACCTCCGGAAGATGACTACTTTGATCTAGCAGTGGGCGATTTTAAAGCAAAATTATTAAGCAAGGGCAGGGGTGTGCCTAATTTCGGTCTTAGGTAACGGAATTTAGTAAAATTCAGCCGACTCCGACAAATAGCTCTGAAGATTTCCTTTTAAAGTGAGACCGAAGGTAATCCGTTTCAGAATTGAAAAACTCTTTTCAATTCTGGAATTGTTACTGCTCGGCAAACTCCTCATGAGTTAAAAACTTCACCTAGTAATTTAAAAGGAGAATTTATAAAATCGCTGTTTATTTTTGTAGCACTTATTGTTTCCGCTCAAACTGCTCTTGCTTGCCATCTGGCAAAACCCATTGCGCTGGATATCCTGGACCTGGATGCAAAACGCGAAGTTTTTCAGAATACCAGGACCACTCCGGATCTGATTTCATTCCTCAATCCTGAGCCATGGGTACGGGCCAACCCCATTGTTTTAAATCTTTCCTACACCAGAAAGTTTGAATACTACCAGGGGCCTGAGTTAGATGTGGGACCAAAGGCCATTGGTGCTCGAGTTTATTTCTATGACACGATGGTTTCAGCTGGAATGTCGGATGATTATCTTTCTGGAACGACACTCATTCGTTCAATTCAGCGCGAAGGCAAGAAATCTGTTCATCAGGTTTCGTATTTCTCTTCTGTAACGATTGAAGGGAAGGAAGTTGAATATCTAAGTGACCAGAGTGA
>JBILYY010000142.1:0-8826 GCA_044377495.1 Bacteriovoracaceae bacterium
CATCTGATAACTTTATAAGTTTGTCAGAGTTTTTGAAGGATGTTCAAGGACGTGCAAGATGATTTTAAATCAAAATGATTTTTTACTTATAAGTGGTCCCTGTGCCGTAGAGAGTCCCGAACAAATGAAGGCAATTATAGACCTCCCTTTTTCTCCGACCATGATCAGGGGTGGTATCTATAAAATGCGCACGAATAAAAACTCTTTCCAGGGGCTAGGGCAGGTCGGGATTGAATTAATAAAAGAGATTAAAAAGAATCATCCTATAAATTTTGTAACAGAGATTACCGACCCTCGTCAGATCGATGGTCTCTTGCCCATCGTCAGCTGCTTTCAAGTTGGTGCTCGCAATATGTATAATTATGAACTTTTAAAAGAACTCGCTAATTACAAATTACCCGTCATCTTGAAACGCGGTTTTAGTGCAACTATCAGCGAATGGCTTGGGGCCGCTGAATATTTAGGTAGTTTAGGGGAGGATAAGATTATTTTGTGCGAAAGAGGCGTAAGGTCTTTTGATAACAAACTAAGAAATCTCCTTGATCTAGGTAGTGTCATTTATCTGAAGAAAAATACTAACTTCAAAGTTATTGTGGATCCTTCCCATGCTATGGGAGACCGCAAATATGTTCCGGATGCAGCTCTCGCGGCATTAGCTGCAGGAGCAGATGGAATTATGCTGGAAATTCATCCCGATCCTGACAATGCCCTTTCCGATGGTCAGCAATCACTTGGACCAGACATTGTGATTGAGCTTCTCCGGAAAATGAAAGAACTCGCTCCACATTTCAATAAAGTACTAAGAGTTTAATATGCCTAAAGCTGAATTTATTAAAACTATGTTTGACGACATCTCAGGCCGATATGACATCTTAAATGATATTTTATCCATCGGAACTCATCGCCTTTGGAAAAATAAATTGGCCAAGCTTGCCACTCATAAGAATAAAACTCATATTCTGGACTGTGCAACTGGCACCGGGGATATTGCTTTTTTAATGGAAAAGCAGGGCGCCACAAGGATCAATGCTATTGATTTTTCACCGCAAATGATCAATCTCGCAAATAATCGAGCGGCAGATATTGGCTCGAGAATAAAATTTGAAGTTGCGGATCTGACTATGCTTCCCTTTGCAAATGAAGCTTTTGAATCAGCTACCGTTTCATTTGGAATTAGAAACGTTGAGAATTTGCCTTTGGCCTTAAGTGAACTCTCACGAGTATCAAAATCGTTATATATTTTAGAGTTCGGTAAACCACAAAATCGTCTGTTTGCATTTCTGTACTTTGCAATCCTTAAACTTTATTTCCCCATTTTTAGTTTTATAAGTGGTCGTGGCGATGCCTATGAATACTTAATTACCTCCTCAGCGAAGTTTGCTTCAGGAGAAGATTTTCTTGATCTTTTAAAAAAACATACTAATTACCAGCAGCTTTCCTTTTCTTCCCTCTTTGGAGGGATTGCATACATTTATCAAGCTGAGAAGTGAGGACCAAATGATCTCTCCCATTTTTAACGACAGTGCCTGGACAGAAATCAAGGCGTTTTCCTTTAAAGATATTACCCTTCATAAAGCAAATTTAACCGGGGCAGTAAGAATTGCTTTCAATCGACCAGATATGCGTAACGCCTTTCGGCCTCTTACGGTTGATGAACTCTTGACTGCTTTTGAGTGGGCCCACCGACAAAATGATGTGGGCGCTATTATTTTAACAGGTAATGGACCTTCATCTAAGGACGGAATTTATTCTTTTAGCGCTGGCGGCGATCAAAATGTCAGAGGCAAAACAGGTTATGAATACGGTGAAGAAGAAGTTCATCTACCCCATGGCAGACTTCATATTTTAGAAGTTCAGCGCATGATCCGTTTTATGCCAAAAATTGTCATTGCTGCTGTACCTGGTTGGGCAGTAGGAGGTGGACATTCTCTTCACTGCGTTTGTGATTTAACCATCGCTTCTCGTGAACATGCCAAATTTCGTCAGACAGATCCTGATGTCGCAAGTTTTGATGGTGGATATGGCTCCGCTTATCTGGCAAAACAGATTGGTCAAAAAAGAGCACGTGAAATTTTCTTTCTGGGTCAAACCTATTCGGCTGAAGAAGCTTTTCAAATGGGCATGGTAAATAAAGTCGTTCCACATGCAGACCTTGAAACAGAGGCCCTCGCCTGGGCCCATATCATTTGTCAAAAATCTCCAACAGCTATGAAAATGCTGAAATTTGCTTTCAATATGATAGATGATGGAATGGTTGGACAACAAATATTTGCAGGTGAGGCCACACGCCTGGCCTATGGCACAGATGAAGCGAAAGAAGGTAAGGAAGCATTCCTAGGTAAAAGAGATGCAGAATGGTCCAAGTTTCCCTGGGTCTACTAATGGACATATCTGGCTGGCTTGATCAGGAGTTTTACCAAACGGGCTGTTTCTTTCCTTTAAATAAGAAAGACCAATTCATTTTGGCCAAAGGTGGAACTTGGAAAGATTGGCCTTGCATGAATGGGATCCAATTTGAAATAAGAGATTTTTACCATCACGAAAAAAAATACTATCACCCTGATCAAATCATCACTGCGTCGTTAAGTGATATCCAAGCAGCTTTGCCCCAAGATTCACAAAGCTTTCAATTATTAGATGAACAGAGATTTGAAGATAAATTTCAAAAAGATTTTGAGCTCTACCAAGCAGCACGGCCAGAATTAAAAAAAGCCGTTTTGATGTCACGGCTAGAATATACGGTTGATCGGCCGGAAGATTTAAAACAACATGCCATTTATAAAGCATTATTCACTACCATTGGAGCGCCTTACGGTTTCTGGGAAAAAAATTATGCCCTCATTGGTTCAACACCCGAAATTTTGTTCGATTGTGAAGGTGACTTAATCAAAAGTTTTGCTTTGGCCGGGACGGCTCCGGTTTCTGAGGGAGCCGAGCTTCTTTTGTCCCAAAAAAATAGACATGAACACGATCTTGTTATTAAAAATATCATGGAGGACTTAAGCCCTTTTTGCCTGGAACTAGTAAGTCTCAAGACACAGACTGCACCCTACGGCCGCTTAGTTCATTTAAAGACCTTAATAGAAGGTAAACTCAAAATTAATTTCAATTCGGATGAACTCATTACGGCCATGTCTCCCACAGCGGCCCTAGGTGGTTATCCAAGACACGAGGCGAGGCATTTTTTACTTAAAACCGAATACTACAAGGCGTTTCCTAAAAGGTTCCATGGTTCAGTTTTTAAAGTTAGTTATGATAATACTGAGCGCTCACTAGTCATGATCCGAAATATACAGATCAAAGATAATAAACTTATTCTGGAAGCGGGCGCGGGTGTTGTGGACGCATCAGTTGAGATTAGTGAATTAAATGAAATATATCAAAAAATTGAATCGATTCGGGACATTCTTCTATGAAAATCTCGGATCTGCCTTTTACTTATTTTTGTACTGGGGCCAGAAATCAAACCTTGCTTCCTTTATTTAATTCAAACTATCTCAGTTTTGAAATCGATGAACGAGCAGCAAGCTTTAAGGCACTGGGGTTTGCTAAATCTACCCAACAACCTGTGGCGATTTGTACAACTTCAGGCACCGCAGTTTCTGAATGTCTATCCTCCATGGTGGAGGCATACTACTCGGATGTGCCGCTCTTACTTATATCTGGTGATCGTCCGTCAAGGATGCAAAATACAGGCGCACCTCAAACGATTAATCACGAAGTGATCACTCGTAATTATCGAAGAACCTTTATGGAAGTTTCATTACATGAATTTCAAAATCTCGATCTTTCAAAATTAAGCTACCCGGCCCATATCAACGTCATTATTGAGAATGAATCAGAAAAGGACTCTTCGCTTGCCCCGTTCTATGAAAGCAGTTGGGATGGGTTTGAATTATTTCTCAAAGAAAATCCTCGTCCATTGATCCTAATCAGTCATGAAGCTTATAGCATGCGTGAGTTTGCTAAAGGCATACTTAAAACGGGGCTGCCTTTTTATGCAGAAAGTTTAAGCCAGGGACACGACATCTCCTCAATAAAATATGAAATCGATTGTATCAATTCGCTTAATAACAAGATCTTTACGAGCGTTATCAGAATTGGTCACACCCCTTTAAGTAAGGCGTGGCGATTACTTGAAAAACATCATCTCCCAACATTTAGTTTCGATTCTAGAGGACTAAGCGGATTATCCTACGGATCAGTCATGAAATATTCATCCACCGAATTAAGTAACCTGGAAATATGGAATAGGTGTCTTTTGTCAATTAAGCCCTTTCTTCTTCCTTTAAAAACTTCTCAGCAATTAAAGCTGCTCCTTAAGGCGTATCCTCAATGCGAGTTAAGTTTTCATCTTCAGTTACAAGAATTCATTCCTGAAGGGGCCCATATTTTTATCGGAAACTCTCTTACAATACGTTTTTTTGAAATGATTCAGACCAGGGATTATAAAATATTTGGCAATCGAGGGGCAAACGGTATTGACGGTCAACTGGCAACGGCAATCGGTTTGGCGCATAGTACGAAGGAAACCGTTTATTGCATTTTAGGAGACATCACGACTCAATATGACCTCTCATCGCTTGCGGGGGTTCCTGAGAATCTTAAACTCGTGATTGTAAATAATCATGGGGGACGGATTTTTGACGTGATGAGAATGAGCTCTGAGATGGTTATGGAGCATGGATTTAATTTTGAAAAGATAACCCAAGCCTTTGGTTTAAGTTATGCAAGAAATAATTTTGAATATTTTAATCAAGTCCAAGTTTTTGAAATAAATCCATCCAACCCGGACACGATGTCGATGCTAAGAGGTTGGGAGGCATGATCCATTTTATCTCCGGTTTATTTTGTGGAACTGAAATATGGGATCCTTACCTGCAGATAGGTAATGGCCGTCGGTATGATCTCCACCATCTTCCCAAAGACATCACTTCCGAAGATGTGGTTGTTGGTTATTCGATGGGAGGGAGAATTGCACTTAAGCTTGCGAGTGATTTCAATTTCGGTCTCAAGAGACTGATACTTCTAAGTGCTCATCCAGGAATAGAAGAAGATGAGAAACCCGAACGAAAAAAGTGGGAAGATGAAATACTTAAAAAAATGGACACTCTTGGTTCTGCTGAATTTCTTAAGTTTTGGGATACTCAAGGTTTATTCAATCAAAGTCAGGTTAACAAAGATATCTCGCAGGAAGATTTTAAGGCCAACCGCGGTTTTTTTGATCAATACCGTTTATCCGAACAAAAGAACTTTCTCAAAGAAATGATTAAGCATAAAGATAAAATCACTTATATCTATGGAAAGGATGACGAAAAGTACTCTGAAATTGCCAATAAACTAAGCTCCCATTCTATTCGTTGCATAGAAATCAATGCTGACCACCGTGTTTATTTAAAACCAGAATCTTTACTACCCATACTCAAACGAGAATTGGTTATATGAAAAACTTTTTTCTTGCAACTAGACCCAAAACCCTTGTGGCAGCACTCATACCACCCCTCATGAGCTATGTACTCTCAGTGACTCATCACTTCTCGGTTAAACCCTACTTAGTTATTTTTTGTATGTTGAGTGCCTTATGTATTCAGTTAGCGACAAATTTCTTTAATGATTTGATTGATTTTCAAAAAGGGGCGGACAGTGTTCGCCATGGGCCGATCCGTGTTACAAGTGCAGGCCTCGTGCGGCCCAACCAAATTCGTAATTGGGCATTGGGCTCTCTATTGGCGGCAACAATCTTCGCCATTCCTTTAATACTTAAAGGCGGGACAATTATATTGATACCAGGACTACTTTCTCTTTACCTTACTTACGGTTATACCGGTGGACCTTTACCTCTGGCGTATAAAGGTCTGGGAGAAATTTTTGTTTTCTTGTTCTTTGGGCTGTTTTCAGTCATGGGTTCTTACTATCTCTATACTAATAATCTGCACCCAGATGTTTTGGTTCTGGCCGCCATTTATGGTTTTCTTACCATGACTCTTATTTGCGTTAATAATTTACGAGATAGGGAAGAAGATAAAAAAGTTGAAAAGCTCACGCTTGCGACACGCATGAGTGAAACCAATTACAAAGTTATTACACTCCTTACAATATATTTGCCTTATCTTTTTATTTTCCATTTGGAGAATGTCTTGCATCTTTGGCCGATGTTGCTGTCGATTCCAATCAGTCTCAAGCTTGCCTTAATTGTTTTGAGAGAGAAACGCGAAAAACTGAATCTGGGGCTAAAAATTGCTGGAATACATTTGGTTGTTTTTTCAGTTCTACTTTATCTAAGTCTTTTTTATGAACATTTATTTTCATAAGTTTCATTTAACCCCTTTGCGTGCTCCTAATGCACGAGAAACTCTCGCCAATCGAGAGGGGGTATTTCTTATGGGGGACAGGAACGGCAGATTAAGTTTTTGGGAATACTTTCCACATCCTGAATTAGGAGATGAGAGTGTGGAGAGATTTCTTGAAAATTTTGAAAGTGCAACATCGGATGCTCAAAAAAAGGCGCATCTTAGACTTACCTGGCCTCTCATAAATAATACAACTCTCACTTTTAAAAATCATGAATTGTTCCAGCAAGGCTCATCACCACAGGCCCCAATAATTAAATACAAATTAAAGCATAAATCAGATATGGAATTTATTCCATTAATCCAGGCCGGCCATGTTGTAAGGCTGGACGCGAATGGTATTTTCTCTATCGATGATTGGACCATTTTTGAAAATCAAATCCCTAAGGACCTTTTATCACAAATTGAATATGTCGAAGACCCTGTAAATGGGGTCAATTGGAATATGGTTAATTTGCCTAAGGCACAGGATTTTATTTCAGGCACTCCTTATCAAGTCAAAGTTTATAAACCCTACCGTGAACTGCTTCCGGCCCATGCATCACAGGTGATTTTTAGCGCACCCATGGGCCACTTACTCGGCAATTATTTAACTTATTTGGAATTGATGGAGTACGGAGATTTACAATTATCACATGGCCTTCTAACGCCTGGTCTTTATCAGGAAGTGCCGGAACTATTTAAAGGTAATTACCAGGATGGCTTTTATTTGTGTCATGAGGTGATTGAGACTTTTATCTCGGGACTCAAGCAAAAGGCTTGGGAGAACCTATGTACGATTTAGTTATTGAAGAGAGGGCAGAGAACCAATTTTTTTTTCATCCGCGCTACCAGCACCTCGTGCCTGGTATCAATCATGCTCTTGAGGCCCATAAAATTTTGGGACAATTTTGTATCCTGTCTTCTGGTACGACTTCAAATAATCCCAAGGGGTATGCACTTTCATTTGATGCACTTTTAACGAGTGCCAAGGCCGTGCATGAAAGGCTCAAGCTTACGCGCTTTGATCGCTGGGGTCTTTGTCTGCCTCCGTATCATATAGCTGGTTTGAGTGTGTTTGTTCGGAGTTTACTCGTGGATCAGAAACCAGCGATTCTTCATCCATGGGATCCCTTAACTGTGGCAGAAAACATTACCTTAAAAAACGTCACCGTTATTTCACTTGTGCCAGCGCAGATTTATGATTTAGTGGCACTTAATATTTCCTGTCCCAAAAACCTCAAAGTGGTTTTGGTTGGCGGGGATTTTTTTGGAGACGAACTTGAAAATCGCGCTCTGGCATTGGGTTGGCCTGTGGTGAGAACTTTTGGCATGACGGAAGTTGCTTCCGGACTCGCCACTGGTGGTGATCTTATTCACGGTTTAAGAGTTTTGCCTCATCATGAAATTAAAACTGATAGTTTGCAGAGACTATGGGTCAAGAGTCGCTCTCTCTATACTTGTGAATTTAAAATGCAAGATGAGTGGGAAATTAAAATGGCAAAAAATGATCTTGATTCTGAGGGCTTCTATCCCTTATCAGATCGTGCAGAGCTTTTATCTGGAGGAATCATTCCCTTAGGGCGGGATGATGGATCATTTAAATCCTCAGGACATCTGATTTCACTCCCAGAACTTAAAAATAAGCTGGATCGGTTCATGCTAGACAGCGGATGTTGGGGCAAAATGGATCTGATCCTGACATCGGATAGACGCAAGGGTAAAATTCTTACCCTCGTTTATGAACAAAATATAGCGCCTCAAGTTATTTCTGCTCTAGATGAACTATTGAGTCCTATCCGCATTGAATTAAAGAATGAAGTAGAATCTCTGAGTAAAACAGAATTAGGCAAAACGATCATCCATTTCGAATAACTTTTCAACACTGCTTGCTTAAGTTTTGTTCCAAGGAATCTGCCAAATGATCTGCTATAATGTTTAAATGAAAAAATATACTACTATGCTTCTGTTAATGATGAGTTCCTGTTCAACCAATCACACTAGTCCGGTCAAAACCGTTGATCATGTTGATATAAAGAGCTTTATGGGTAAATGGTACGTCATAGCTAATATCCCAACTTTCATTGAGAAAGGCGCTTATAACGCAATTGAAACCTATACCTGGAATGAGCAAGAGGACCGCATCGACGTGGACTTTAAATTTAATCAGGACAGCTTTGAGGGCAAAGAAAAATCCTATCCACAAAAAGCTTTTATTTATGACAAAAAAACTAATGCAGAGTGGAGAATTCAGCCATTCTGGCCTTTGAAATTTGCTTATCTCGTCACTGATCTTGCTCCAGATTACTCCTATACTGTTATTGCTGTGCCCAACCGAAAGAACGTTTGGATTATGGCGCGAACCCCGACTCTTCCGGAAGGTGTGTACCAGAAAATTCTGAGTAATTTGAGAGCTCAGTCCTTTGATCTTAAAGAGCTTCAGAAAGTTCCGCAACAAACCAAGTAAATGACTGACGTGATTATGTTTTCTTCGGCA
>JBILYY010000268.1:0-3020 GCA_044377495.1 Bacteriovoracaceae bacterium
ATGGAAAATTTCATGGAGTACTTAGGCTGCATGATTTATTTAAGGCCGGGTTTCATTCTTCCAAATCGACAATTTAATTTCTTTAGCAGAGTACGTTCTTCTGAGACTTTCATTCAGGCAAATAATTTAAATTGTTTAGTAAATTTGAAACAGTCACGGTTTTTTTTATAAAGAGAGACATGTACCTTTTCACAATGTTTGCCAATAAGGGCCCCTTGCTTATTTTTCCCTGTGACCTGAGGACAGGTTAGAAACCAATAAATTGCAATTTGTTACCTAATTATAAGGGCCCCCTGGTTTTAGAAAAAAGGCCCTTTCGAAACAAAGAAATAAAAGGCTGTGAACTTTTTTAGGAATAAATTTTAAGATGCAACAGAGCAGTGCTGCCTTCTCTTTATCTTCCTAAAACATCTTTTCGAGTGCTTAAAGCAATCGCTGCAGCTTCCTGAATCAGATCATTTGGAACACCTAATTCCACCAAAGTCCCACCTAAATTTTCAATAACAGCATCAAAATGGGAATCAGTGAGCCCCATCGCAACTAATTTGGCATGGGATTCACGCAAATTTTTTCCTGGATATTTTGGGATTCCGCCAAATGCATAAGTTAAAAAGATCTTTTGTTTTTTTATTTGTTCGACCATATCGGTGTTTGTAAAAAAGCTCTTGATGCGATCATCGGCAAGAACCTTTTTGTAAAACAACTCAACCGCCGCATTAACCGCCGCCTCTCCACCAATTTTTTCGTATAGTGATGACATTATGATTACTCCTTTAAACATGTATGCTTGATGCATGTTATATTAGCATCGACTGCTTGTGTGTCAACCAGAAAATCGCTATAATCATAATATGCAACTAACCATTTATACTGACTACGCTCTCAGAGTGTTGATCTTTCTAGCGACCAAAGAAGAGAAATCACAAATTTCTCAAATATCCAGCTATTACAATATTTCATTCAATCACCTTACTAAGGCAGTCCATCACCTTTCAAAACTGGGGTACGTTAAGTCTCAGCAAGGAAGAGGAGGTGGAATTGAACTTGCCATGGATCCAAAAGACATTAACATCGGAAAAGTGTTAGAGGCATGTGAGCCAAGTATGGCCATGGTAGAGTGCATGGGGAGTGATAACAAATGCGTTATTACCTCGGCGTGCCACTTAAAAACGATAATGATTAAGGCGAAGAAGGCTTTTTTGAATGAACTCCGTCAACATCATCTGTCAGATATCATCAATCATAAGAATTCAGAGATAAAAAAATTTATTGAAGCTGGAAACATTTCTTAATAGTTTTTTAATATTAAAATGTGGAAAGTTCTTTATATTTTAAGGATACGAATCCTTTAGCGTTTGCGTTAAGCCTAGAGGGGATTTCTTCAGGTCAGTTGTCTCAATTTACCCTTAATTCTTTTTCATCTCACACGCCCAGACTTGAAGTGGTGGCCTTAAAGATCGTACCTTCGAGGAGTGGAGGTAAGTAACAAAGGTTCGGTTTATGCATTACCTTTTTTTGTTCTATTCTTGCTTCTGTCATTTCTTGTTCAAGCAGAAAGAAATAGGAGACAAATGCAAACACTCCCTTCATATCTGAAAGACTAAGAAAATCAAAGAGGCGATATGCCTCAGTGGATGGGCACTTACTCATTGTATAAATGGTTTTAAATAATTTATTGAAAGGAATAGTATGCCATTTCAAATTTCATCAACTTCACTTCGGCCTGGACAAATGGTTCCTAAGCACTACGTCTTCAACGGCATGGGCTGTCATGGTGATAATGTTTCTCCTCACATTTCTTGGAATGGTGCTCCTGAGGGAACTAAAAGTTACGCCCTCACAGTCTTTGACCCTGATGCTCCTACGGGTCATGGTTGGTGGCACTGGGCCGTCATCAATATTCCAGAGCAAGTGCACGCAATAGAAGAAGGTGCTTCCAATCAAGGGAAACTTCCAGAAAAGGCACTAGAAGTGATGACAGATTTTAAGGAGATGAAGTACGGTGGGCCATGTCCTCCGAAAGGAAAACCTCATCGCTATAAGTTCACAGTGTACGCCATGAAGGAAGATCAACTTAATGTAAGTCCGAGAACCAATGCCGAACAGCTTAAGAAAATCTTAGAAGATGAGTGTTTAGATAAAGCAAGTTTTACGGTCAAATATGGTAGGAATTAAACACCTGCCCTCTGGTGCTTAAAGCAATTTTAGAGCAGCTCTGGTGGATTTATTTTTGGATAAGTCTTGATCTTTTCCTTATCTAAATCAACCTCGGAACTCTCTGCTGACTCAGAATTTCTCCCTGAATCAGGTCCGATAGGTTTCACATTTTGTCCTTCATTAGGATTAGGAAAGGATTCTGGTTGCGTTCGAGGCTCAGTGTATTTCATAAATACCTCTCTAGACTTAAGTATCACACCCCACTTTTTAATGTGCCTACTGATTTTTTTCTAAAAGTTTAATCGCTGTATAATGCTCTTATACTTAAGGAGACTTTTTATATCAGAAGATTGAGTAAATGAAGTATGATGTTTAGAGAGCTTTAAGGATTTAGGTGTTTTACAATTCCCGTTAGCAATTCTGTAAAGTTTCATATACGAGGACAACTTGCATATTCCCAGCGAAGTTACGATTTCTTATCATGTTTATAAAAGTTTTAATTACGGTAAAGTATTGCTTGAAATCGGTCATGGCTTTTTGCGACACACATGGATTAAATCGATAAGATATCTGAAATCTTAAAAATATTCACAAAAAATTTAATCCCTTGAGGCATTAGATAGGATTTTTTTGCATCTTAAGATGGTGATTTTGATTTGATTACATCCCATAAACTGTTTTTTTAAATAACTTGTTAATGAGTTCTTTTATCTTGGGCCAATATCAGATAAAGTCTAGAATATGCTATCCAAGTACCTCATTCTCGTATTGTTTTTTTTCGTAACCGTTCACGGATTATTTAGTCTCAATTCTACGAATTCGTTAATTGAGCTTGCATCCGATGCAGAAATCGAACTTACCTC
>JBILYY010000030.1:0-26185 GCA_044377495.1 Bacteriovoracaceae bacterium
TCGTATCAAGGCAACAGACTGTCTGGAAATTACAGCGGCAGACACTGATCTTACTGAATATTTTTATGCGAGACAAAATCTTCCTGAAAAGCGTGGCCCAGGCAAACAGGGGGCCAGATGTTATTTCAGGAAAGTCCCTGGCCACTATTGGTTTCCAACAAGTATTGCGATTCATGATTTAAAAAAAGATGAAGAGGGAAACAAAGTTGAATTTGATCCCAAGGCTTTTGATTTGGACGATGTGCTCGAGGCTTGTATTGAAACCGCTTCAGGAAAGATTGGTAGATTTTTTGGTGGTGGAAAAGCTAAATGTAAGACCCACTTAAATCTTTAATCCCAACCTAAAACTTGGTACCCCTTATCGGCCAGACACTGATTCACAAAACGGTGCTTGATCTGATCTGGGGTAAGCGCTCCGGCTACTCCGCCGCCAGCAGCACCGATAGCTCCACCTCTAATTAAGCCACTTCCCATATTCCCAGTGAATAAACCACCTACAGCTCCCATGGCCGCGCCAATTGCGGCTCCGGCGCCCGCACCTTTAGCAATATTTTTACCTTTGGAACTTTCCAGATAGTCATCAGCGTCTGCAATGCATTTTTCAATGTCTTTTTTGGCAGCTTCTTTACCAACAGACTTGAGTTTCGTATTTGGATAAAGCTGAGGTTTTGAAGCACAGGCAGTAATTAGTAAGATTAAAAACAACGCCATCAATTTCAACATAAAGACTCCTATGATTTCATTGTAACAGCTGTTTGAAGCTAGTCAAAGAGCAGGACTTTTAGGAATATAAAGGTGAATGAATTGATCTATTAAGGAGCAGGGAATGTTTGAGCTAACTTCCGAAACGATTACAGCACTTCTGACATTAACGGCAATGGAAACAGTTCTTGGAATTGATAACATAATTTTCATCGCTATTCTGGTAGATCGTTTGCCAAAAGATCAGCAGGCGAAAACCAGAAATATTGGAATTTCTATGGCGCTAGTCATAAGAATTGCTCTGCTATTCTCCATAAGCTGGATCATGACTTTGAAAGAGCCACTCTTCAGCGTAATGGGTCAGTTTTTTTCCGGACGCGATTTAATCTTATTAGGTGGAGGTTTATTTCTTCTGGCCAAGTCCACGTTTGAAATTCATCACAAGGTAGAAGGTGATCCACAAATTCATCTTCATGAGGCTGAAGCTCATGTCAAAAAGAAAGTTAATGCCAAAATGATGCTATTACAAATCTTAGTTTTGGATATCGTTTTCTCTCTCGATTCTGTGATAACAGCAGTTGGTATGTCGGATAATGTCTCCATCATGGTAGTCGCCATGCTACTCTCAATGCTAATCATGCTAATTTCGGCCGGAAAGATCAGTGGCTTTGTTGAAAGACATCCAACAATAAAAATTCTTGCTCTGTCATTTTTACTATTAATAGGTGTCATGCTAGTTGCAGAAAGCTTTGGGGCACATATCTCTAAGGGTTACATTTATTTCGCGATGGCATTTTCACTTGCAGTGGAAATGTTGAACATGCGCTTTCGTAAAAAATCGGTAATTAAAGTTACTGATACTCTTTAGGAAACAAATCGGCATTGAGATGCCTCATGACTTTAAGAACCTTTGCGAGATGAAGATTTTCATCTCCGCCTTCAAGGCGTTTAAGAAAGGCTAGACCCACTCCTGAGAATTTTGCTAACTCTTCCTGTGTGATTCCACTTTCTTTTCTCCTCTTGCGGATAAAGTAAGCAACCGTTCCAATACTTCTTTCTATTTCGGCGTTCGACCGACGAATAACTTCCATGTTATTCCCCCTATTTATATCTATATTAAGGCCAAAAAAAAATTACGCAACGAACTTTAATTTAGCTCAGATTTAATCTATATCCTGACTAGTTTGCTTTTAGTATCAATAGAGATCTTAATCGCTAAATTCAGAATTAGCGGCCGTTTCATTGGCCTCGTCGGGACGATCTGATGGTTCGATCAAATGGGCCCGATCTGCCAAAGAATCAGTCGGGATTTTTCTCTTATTATAAAAGTTCGGTGTCGCTACGTGAGTGACAACCTTGACCACTGTAGCTGGGATTCTTCTATCCATAAATGATTCAGCAAATGCCATTAAGGCAGCATCTTTTTTCATCTTCAAAATGGCCAAAGCACTCATGCCGCGCCCATCAGCTTTTTTAAAGTCCGCACCTTGTTCTTTGAAATAACTAAGCGCCTGAAGACAGCCTTCCTCGGCTGCAATTGTCAGAGCTGTGGCACCGTTTTTAGACTTTAAGTCCCAAGTCATCCCGGCATTGTATAAAACGTTTATGACTTTGTAAGAACACTGAGCACTCGCCATATGAAGGAGGCTCCATCCCTTCTCGCCGTAAGGCTTGAAGTTCTTATTTAGTTTTTGATCACCAAGAATAAGACTCAACATTTCGGGATTATTCTGACTTACTGAAAGTGAATGCACATCAAAAGATTTTAGTGGATCAATTTCAAATGGCATCTTTTTGTCTTTAGCATATTTCACAAAACCAATTCGATCGTACTTAACTAAAAGCTCACCCACAGTATAGGTATCACCTTCAACCTCAATATTTGTTGCGATTTTTCCACCAGACGCAATGAAATTCTCAAACCCTTTCTGATCATTTTTAATAATGGACAGAAGGGCTTCATCACTTAGATTATTTTTTCCAGAATTTTGAAAATAGAAGAATGAAGAAAATGCCAGACATGCTGTTACTCCAATCCCTAGAATGACACGCTTATTTTTCAAGATTTACTCCTTTAAATTTTTGACCTGTTCATTTTAAGCCCCTACACCAAAGACTTTTTCAATAAAATGTCACAAATCCCTTAAAATCATCACTTTACGTAAATTAATCCAAGCACGACTTCAGAAAAAGTGGCCGGAAGAATTGGCAGTTAGCAATAAAAGGCTACAATTATTAAATGAGACACTTCTCATTAATTTTATTTATCTTGGTGCCTATCCTAGGTTTTGCCTCTCCTGCAGAAGAGCCTAAAGAATATTCCGTTCCGATCTTGGAATCGGTCCAGGGTCTTTTCGGCGGACAGTTTAATTATGTAGCAAATCGTCTAGACTCCTTTTTTGCGACAGAAAGAGCTGATGATGAATTTGGACGAAGCCGTATCCGTATTAAGTCTCAATTCTTCATAAGAGAAAGGGCCACATCCAATCTTAAAACTCAGTACCGGATTAACTTGAAGCTTCCTCATCTCGAACAAAAATTTAAGTATGAATTTGACGAAAAAAATAAATCTCAAGCAGCCCCTGCAAGTGCTGCGATAAAAAAGCCAACTGAAAATAAAGGATGGATCTTTAACGCGGATATGGGCGTGAGTCTTGCCATACCTCCCAAACTTGTTACTCGTGCGCGAGTTCGTAGAAACATTGTTACTGGAACTTTTGTGCACCGTTTTGTAGAACAGCTTACTTACACAACAGATGCCAGTGGCCTGGTAGAGGAAACTGGACTTAACTCAGATCACCCAATTACTACCAATTTTCTTTTTCGATTTCTCAATACCAAGCAGTGGCAAGTGCTTCAAAAAGAATTTACAACGAACCATGGTCCAACCTGGCTTCATAGTATTACTGAGAATGATGCATTTATTTATGGCCTAACAATGCAGACGATTATTGATAAGAGTGTTTGGTACACGAGTAATTATCGACTCGCCGTAAACTACCGGCATAACCTTTATAAACAATGGTTTTATTTAGATATTGTGCCAGGTTTCGATTTTCCTAAAGTTTGGTCTTTCAGAAGAACACCCTTTATTACTTTTCAGCTCGAATTACTTTTTGGTGGATAGCGGATATAAAAAAAAGGCCCACCGAAGTGGGCCTCATGTTTGAATCTAAAGAAGAGCGATTAACGGAGCAATCAAAAGCGAAACTACCGACATCACCTTGATCAGGATCGCAATCCCTGGACCAGATGTATCTTTGAACGGATCTCCTACCATATCACCAACAACTGCGGCTTTATGAGTATCAGAACCTTTCTTCTCGCCAGCAAGCTTACCTTTTTCGATATATTTTTTAGCATTATCCCAAGCACCACCAGCGTTCGCCATGAAAAGCGACATTGTAGCACCTACGGCAAGTGATCCTGCAAGTAGACCAGCAAGTGAAGCTGGACCCATGAAGAAACCAACTAAGACTGGGCCAAGAATCGCAATAACACCTGGAAGAATCATTTCTTTCATTGCAGCAGCAGTTGCAATCTCAACAATTTTCTTAGGCTCAGGTTCAGCTTTAAGTTCCATTAGTCCTGGAATTTCACGGAACTGACGACCGATTTCTACAACGATCGCGCCAGCAGCTTTACCTACAGCAAGCATTGTTGTTGAACCAATAAGGAATGGAAGAATTGAACCAAGAAGAATCCCGATAAGAATTTTTGGATCAGTTAAAACCAATTCAATTGCACCGAGACCGGCCATTGAACGAACGTGGTTAATTTCAATGTTGTATGCAGAGAAAAGAGCAAGCACAGTGAGAATTGCTGAACCAATCGCATAACCTTTTCCGATAGCTGCAGTTGTATTACCAACCATATCAAGCTCATCAGTAATGGCGCGAACTTCAGGTCCAAGTGCTGACATTTCAGAAATACCACCAGCATTATCTGAAATCGGGCCGTAAGCATCAACAGTCATAACAACCGCAGTACCACCGAGCATACCAACCGCAGAAAGTGCGATTCCGTATAGACCAAGATATTTATTGGCAAGGAAAGCAACAATCGCAACCACAACCATAGGAATGGCAACCGATTCCATACCAACAGCAAGGCCTTGAATAACGTTCGTTCCAGCACCCGTACGTGCTGCTTCTGCGATACGAGAAACTGGTGTTGAAGAAGTATAATAATCAGTCACAAGACCGATTATTGTTCCACCAAGAGCACCAACAGTAATAACTGCAGTAACTGCTTGAGTAATTCCAAGACAACTCATAATGATATAAGAAGCAATTGCTAGAGCAATTGGAGGAAGAATAAGAGCACCACGAAGAACTTTTGCTGGATCCATATGCTTAAGCATTCGTGCAATAAAGATACAAATAATAGACACTGCAAGTCCAACAGCTGAAAGAACAAGCGGAAGACCAATTGCTACAGTCTTATTCATTTCAAAATCAGCGGCTTGCATAAGCATAGGTAACTCTGCTGATGTAAGAGCAATCGCCATGGCAGCTACAATCGCGGCAACCATTGATTCATAAATATCAGCTCCCATACCAGCAACGTCACCAACGTTATCACCGACGTTATCTGCGATAACACCTGGGTTACGAGGATCATCTTCAGGAATGTTTTCAATAACTTTTCCAGCAATGTCTGAACCTACGTCAGCTGCTTTAGTATAAATACCACCACCGATACGAGCGAAAAGTGCAATCGATGAAGCACCAACAGCAAAGGCATGAAGGATGGGAGAAAGTTGAGCATCGTCTTTAAAGATAAGATAAAGACCACCAAGTCCAATCCCACCAAGACCAGCAACCGCAAGACCCATAACCGCACCACCATCTAAGGCAGTAAGAAGGGCCATTGCTTTTGAACCACCGCGAGCAGCTTGAGTTGTTTTAACGTTGGCATAAGTTGCAGCTTTCATACCTATGAAACCAGCAAGTAATGAAAGGAAAGCACCCAATACAAAAGCTAATGCAGGAATTTTGCCTAAGCTAATTCCGATTAAGATTGCAACGACTACACCGAAGACGGCGAGTACTTGGTATTGTTTAAATAAAAACGCCATGGCGCCTTCGCGGATATATCCTGCGATTCTTTCCATCGTTTCATTTCCTTTCTCCAATCCCAAAACGCGGAAATAGAAAAAGGCGGCAATCAAGAGTGCTAATACACCAAAGACAACTGGGGTATTAAGCCATAAGTTCCAAGAATTCATCATTCTGAGTCTCCCTAAGAAATAGCTAAAAATATGTATATGAATTTGTACTAAATCTGACTGTTTTCGTAAATCGTAAAGCTGTAAACATAATCCGCTTAACCGCTACGCATTAACGGGCTCAACGAGATGAAAGTTTGCATAATCTATCTCTCTAATCCCATTTGCGTGAAGCTTAACCATATCTTTGAATCTTTTGTTCCAAGAAATATCACAGGCCTGGTAAACATGTGTCGCATGAATGGTCTGTCCGAATGTTCCGTCAGTTCCTACCATCGTAACGAAAAATTCAGATTTTTGTTTCTCGCAAGCAGAGGATTCAACACCAAACAATGGGCTCGATTCATCAATTACGTGCATAAGGGTCATCGACAAAGCAAACAGCGGGATCTTTGATTTTACTAATTTAAGATCAGTAAATCGTCTTAATGAGTGACCCTCAGGAGTTCTTTCTTCATTAAGGTAATTCAGACTTATACTGGCATCAATAATTTGATTTTTTCTAATATTAACCATTCTAAACATCAAAGTCTTTTGCCCGTTATAGTTTGTAACTACCATTCCATTGGTGAATTCAACCTTGGAATGTGCTCTCGAGAACTTTGCGAAGAAGAGTCCACTTAAAATGGCTAGAATCGTTAAGCCGAGAGAAGCTTGAATCATAACGAGAAAGTTTGCGAAAGTCGTTGCCGGGGCCAGATGACCATAACCAATAGTCGCCAAGGTCTGCACACTAAAGAAAAATCCTGTCAGCCAGGAGTCATCAGAGTTAATTAGAGACCCGGGATTTAACCAATAGATTGTTGCAAACAATGAGTTAATGAACAGAAAGAATGCAAAGAAGTATAAAAAAGTCTTCCTCCAACTCATTGTTAGTAAGTCATGATAAATATCTCTTTTTTTTGCTCTTGGTACGTTTCTATGAATAACTTTAAACGGTAATGCTTCGGACATGGGGTTCCTTAATTCTAATATCGTATGATTTTATAATCAGTTAGCTTGGATTG
This sequence comes from Bacteriovoracaceae bacterium, assembly GCA_044377495.1. Taxonomy (GTDB): domain Bacteria; phylum Bdellovibrionota; class Bacteriovoracia; order Bacteriovoracales; family Bacteriovoracaceae; genus Peredibacter. Next base: position 6,940 of record JBILYY010000030.1, read on the forward strand.
ACTATCGGAAGCTATCATCTTACTTTGCTCCCATGGATCCTTATTTAAGACGCAAAGTAATAATTGAACGGATGGATGAGCTCGAAAGTTCCGGAAAAGACTGCAAGGGCTGCTCTGGTACTTGTTGTACTTATGAGGCCAATTCCATGATGATTACACCCATCGAGGCCGTAGAATTAGTTGATTACCTAAAGGCGAACAATCTTTTTGATAATGAACTCAAAAGTCGACTACTGGAAACAGTTTCTAAATATCGTTTAGATCAAGCAGTTGGCGATGGTAAGCGCTCATTTCTACGCAGAACTTATACCTGCCCCTTTTTTAACCACAAAGAATTAGGCTGTCCACTTCCAAGAGAAGTTAAGCCTTTTGGTTGTCTTGCCTTTAATGCTCATGATGCGGAAAAGAAGGCCGGCGAGTTTTGTTTTTCTGAAAAAGAAATTCTGGAGAAACGAGACGCTGATTTTTGTACTGAAATGGCTTTAAATGAAGAAATTAAAAAGAAGTATTCTTTATATTGGGATAAGACCCCTCTTCCAATTGCCCTTTTGGATTTTTTTAAATCTTAATGACGTCGATCAAGAATCACACTTATTTTTCCTGTCCGTGAATTTCGTTTTATATCTCCATGGGCTTTGGGGATAATTTTTAGACGTGAAGAAAAATCTTCAAACGAAATAGTGTCTCTTAGATCTCGCGAGTTCTGGTAGATTTCTCTAAGTAGTAGAGCTTCACTTAATTCCTCACCTGGTCTCGTTTCATAGGTCAATTCCATTATTTCATTAACCGCTTTAGCACTTTGGAATTCAGTCATAATAATTTGAAACGATAATATTTCCGGGTTTAGATTCTTAAGTGATTTTTCAATGTCACCTAGGAGTAAACGACACGACCAGATCTGAATCAGGTTATCAATACGACCCAAGAGCTTAAACTTTCTATCTCTGCGTCCACAATCACACTTTTCTTCTACCCACTCTATCCTATCCCCTGTGGCGTAGTTTTTAATCGCCATTGAGTCACGAGTTAAAGATGAAACAACAGCTTCACCTTCAATAATCTTCATATAAATGAGGTCAGTGAATAGATGATGCTCACCTGGACCGCAGTTTAAACACTGGTAACCAATCACACCTGCATCGACACTTGCATAACCTGCTGAACCAAAATATTCAGTCTTCCATGTTTTCCGTAAAAAATCACGACGAGTTTCGGACATTGCCTCACCGGCATAAAAAACTTTTTTAATTTTTAGATCTATCCCCAAACCCAAAGCCTGCTCAGCATTCATAACTAGTAATGAAGGGATACCCATGACGACATCTGGTTTAAACTTATTTAAATAAGTAAGAATATTCTCACTTGGACACAAACCACCAATTGGAAGTTGGATTGCCCCAATTTTTTCAAGGGCCTTCTCAACGGCCAAAAATGATGACCAGAGATTTCCTGCGACAAATAAATTTGCGACAGTTGTGCCCTTCGTAATTCCTTGTGCCCTAAAGTTATAGGCGAGCATGTCAGTCGTACGATCAAATTCTTCGTAACTAAAATGCACATACTTTGGATCACCTGTGGTTCCACCAGATGAAAAGATATAACCTTGGGGATGACGAGTTTTTTCGAAATGCTCTTTTAACTTGGTCGCGGTTTGAAGGTAAGTGTGTTTTTCTCCAAAATCTTGAATGCGGGCCTCATCACCAATAAAATTTACGAGTTCTCGTAAAACAAAACGTCCATCATGAGGTGCCCCTTCCATTCCCCATGTAATAGTTCCTAAAGGGGCAAATCTTTTAAGACCAGTGAGGGCAAGAGTATTGAGATAATCAGTTTTCTCAGCATCAGAAAAAAGATATGAGCAAGATTGAAGATAGTACGAAAAAGGTTCCAAATGATTATAAAGATCACTGGCATCTTTAAAGCGCTTAATAATTAGTGAACGAGCAAGAGGTGACGGCTTGATGAACCTATTCGATTCGAGGTGAAGAAGATGCTCTTTACCTTCAGAAACTCTACCACCATCCATTAATTCAGAATAAAGGCCACGATACTTCTCTTTAAGTATCTCTACGGCTTCATCATCAGAAATTACACCACGTTTAGGAGAGGCATTAAAAGCAGCATCCAGTGCGTCCATAAATTCAATTTCGTCGATTCCTTCCTGGAGATACAAATTCTGAGGTGAAGCACAAGCCGATTGATCCCAAGGAATAACATCTCTAACGACGGCTTCGGCCACCAAATGAAGGAACTTATTATCCAGAGCTTGTTTCGTGATGACCTGAAGAGAAATTTTAGGACCAAAATCCAGAAGCTTAACATTTTGTGGCAAATCTTTTTGGTAGCTCTTAATCATTTCCTCGCCACCCCAGGCGATGATCGTGTTTACTTTAGACTTTATGAAACTTTCAGTTTCAAGATCTCCACCTTTCCAATGAAGGACAGCAAATTTATCCGAGAGTATTTTTTTAGCATCAAATGATTTGAGTTTTTCAGCAAAGAAGAGTGGAAAGAACTGATTGGAACTACTGACTTTTAAAACTGAAATATTTTTGGTCAAAAAGCCCATAATCAGTGAATCAATGCTGCTTAAAAAAACATTTCCGGCAGTAACGTGGAGTAAAATGCCTTTTGGAACCGCTTTTACCAAACCACTAAAATGAGGAAGCTTGGTGAATTGATCCAAAACTTTATCATTAGTGAATTCAGATCTAACCCGAGCCTCGAGACTTTCACGGCTTAATAATCCAGGAAGAAGACTGAGAGTTGAGTTAACCTCTTCTTCAGAGAATCCTGACTCTTTGATTAGATGAGGCAGAGCATCGCTGAAAAATTTTGAGTCTGGTGTCCAAAGCTTCGAAAATCCATCCAGTATAGTAATGATCTCTTCAAGAGAAGTTAGTGCAAAAGATTTTTTAGCGAGTGATATCCCAGACCAATTGTCCGGTTGTTGCCATTCATCAGATTGAACTTCTTTACCAAACCAATACATATTAAACCTTAAGCAGCTCAAGGGCCTTTAAAGCACACCCTTTATGTTTACTAACACCAGCACGGCCTTCAAGAATTAATGTGTCCCCTTGAATACCACAAGAACAAGTTCCAACTCTGCCGTAATCAGTCGTCAAAAGACTTGGAGCTGGATAACTAAAATTATATGAGCATAAAAAATGCAATAGTCCCTTCTCCCCTTTAGGCAGAAGACTTAGGTCTCTTGGAGAACGGGTATAGACTCGTGCATAATTAGGAATATGAAGATTTCCAAGAGCACAGTCAACGTAAGGAATTCCGTGTTCCACCATGCCAAATAAATCACGTTGATTCTCAACGGGAATTCCAAGCCTTTCCTGAACGAGTTTTCTAAATTCAAGTTTAGGTATTTCTTTGTCGGCCTTGCCTTTCCATCCACCACCAGTCTGAAGCCAAGAATCTTTTCCCAGATTAATTTTAAGATTATTTTTTTCGATAATTTCAAATAGCAACGCCGGAAATCCTAAAATACGAGTTGGAATATCCGCTGCTGCAAAACGATTAAGTGTTTCTAAAACCCCTTTCTCGTTTAACTCAAAATCTTTGATCTCGGCATTCCACTGGATGGCGTAATAGACTTCGTTCTTTCCTGTAAAATTGGTTAACAATTCATCTGTAAAGGCAGTCCCTAGATCGTTGGCAACAGCTGGGTCGTAAGTGAAGCAGAGATAATTATATTTTCTAGTATCGGCCATACCCAGTGATTGGTGAATCATTAATGCGAGACGTTTTACGTTATCCAAACTCTCCTGATCAAGGAATTGCTGCGATTTTTGTCCACCCGTACCTGAACTTGTGAGAATTAACTTTAAATCATCCCTCGGCACTGAACAAAGCTCATGTTCTTTATACAAATGGACCATTGTTCCTGGAACATTGGCCAAGTCCTCTTCACATTTAATCATATCAGGATGAAAACCAAGTTTGTTCCAAAGCTTTCTCGTAAACTCATGTTTTAGATAATGATGAGAGGCATTTTCTTTGAAACTCTTTAAAAATAGCTCTTTGCTCTTTTGAGAATAATCAAAAGGGTTAGATTCAAGTAAGGCGATGGTGTGAGGGTGAGTGCTCATACCTCAAGAAGTTTTGGATTAAGGGCCATGCTTTTCCATGCTTTAAAATATTCTTCTAGATAAACCTGGTTAAGGCCTTTGAGTTTTACATTTTGAAAATCAAAAACTTCAAATGAACGACTTAAAACTAAAAAGTCATAACGTTTATTATTCACTTTTTGAAATGCAGGAAAAAATCCACAGGGGATAAATTTGGCCTTCATGATACTTTCAAGAATTTTAGGCCGGTCTGCTCTTACAATGGCTTCAATATATCGGGCACCAGCATCTCTAAGTAATTTATTAGTTCTTAAAAATAGCTCCGTGAAGTCAAGATTGCTCGGCATCTTTCCTCCAATGATTACACAGTACCCATCAATGGGGGACAAATGACAAAAAAGTTCAACACTTTGATCAGGAGTAACGATCATAAGGTTAGGTTGATGAAAGGGGAAAAATTCAAACTCTAATTTTTTTTCTGCTTTCAAACTCGCATATCTATAGGCCACAAACTTTGGAGATTGAAGTATTTCAAGTTCTCCAGGAGTTTTTAGTTCTTTACTCGGTTTTTCAGGGACGATTAACTCCATTTCGCCTAATCCAACTTCGGAAGCAACAACTTTGTAGAGTGATTCCAATTTAAAATGAAGCTTGTAGTCCGTATAACGTTTTTCAAGTGCTTGGGGAGTGATGATAGCAGCTAAGCAATGGGTCTCGTAATCATTTGTACGGTGAGCATTTGGGAAAATTCCAATTTTCTTAAAACCTAACTTTTCTGTAAGTGTCTGGGCCGCTTCGTTTACAGTTCTTGTCGTGGAATAAATAACATCTACGCCAATTGTATTTTTTTTCAAATAATCGATGGCAAACGCCAGCAATTCTTCCATGATTTTTTGACCGCGAAATTCAGTACGTACAACTGCACCAAAAGCTTTTGCGAAGAGATTTTCTTCATCATAGCTGGCCAGGACTGAAGCAATAATCATCCCTTTTTCATCTTTACGGATAAACCAAAAACCTTCATGAGAACAAATAAAATTCTTGATCAAAGAAAAATCTTTCATCAAAGGGTCCGGATAGGTTCCCTGATATATATCAAAGTATAGTTGCGATATCTGGAAGATATCACTTTCTGTGGCCAGTCGTTGTTCCATGAGCTTCTTATACCCCATTTCAGAGGCAAAAGAGTTTAACCTTCACCTTTTTACAAGGTGTTTGACCACCACAGGTCTTACGTAGTATTTTCCAATGACTTTTCTATGAAAAATAACACTTTACCTACGGGCCTCTTCTACCAGTTCCCCTTCATTGACCGCAAAGAACGGGCACAACTCCTTCTTTGGCTTGAAACTTTGGTTCCGCTTTGGGAAATGCGCTTCTCTGAACACAATCCTCCTCCTGAAAATGACGAACAAAGGCAACTCAAACGACCTGTTTACTGGCTTGGAAACTGGCAGTTTGCCTGTCTGGATTATTACCATCCTCCAATAGGAGTTCACAATCGATGCGTTAGGGCAGAAACTTATCCAGTTCAGTTACAAAAGTTAGTAGATCGAATTGAATTCATCGCGAAGAAAAGATTTCCTAAAAGTTTTTTCCCAGAGAAATGGAAACTTAACACCTGCTTAATTAATTTCTATGGCAATAAGTTAGAGGAAGGAAAATGGATTGATCGTGCCCGAGTTGGAGAGCACAAAGATTTCGAGCCAGGGCCAGTTGGTTCTTTATCTATAGGCGATCGGGCATTCTTTCAATTTGTGAATGGAAAAACACAAATGGGTGATGAAAATATCGTACTCTCTCAATGGCTGGAAGATTCTTCTCTTCAAATTTTTGGAGGGGATAAATGGAAGAGTAAAGTTTTTCATCGTGTTCAAAGAGTGGAAGATAAACGTAATGAATTGATCGGGCCTAAGATAGAAGGTTTTAATACTCGCCGAATAAATTTCACTTTTCGGTATGTGCCCGAAGAACACATTTATCCTTTAAAGGATTTGCCTAAAAATCTTCAAGCCGATATAGGTCCCTATGTCCAAACTCTCTCCAAGTCATCTCAGACCTTTAAGAAGATGCTAACCACCTGAATTAACTATTTACTCACGCCCCTGAAGTATTTTACTCAAGTTTATCTCAATACCTGACGAAAAGAATCAAAACAAGGTTGCTAGGGGATTTTATGTTTGGCAGGTGCTTAGGCCTGATCATATTGGGGCTGATATGCTTTAGTGCTTTTGGCTCTCCCAACTCCGATTTAAATACCAACTTAAAAGCCCGGCTTCATACTCTCCCTCAAGGTGGGAAACTCATTAAGAGTTTCACTAATCATTCCCAAAGCTATATCTACGATCAGGCCCTTGCTATCATTGCTTTTACAAAACAAGATGATCAGGAAAATGCGAAAGATTTGCTACACGCTCTCTCGAATCTACAAAAGATCGATGGTTCCCTTTACTTTTCCTACTATCTCAATGGTGAATCGCCTTATCCTGTTGAAGGAGATAAACGTTATGCTGGTGCAATTGCTTGGGTCGCACTTGCGGCCATAACCTATCAGCACAAATTCAAATCAAAAGAATTCTTAGGATTTAATTCGAGAGTTTTAAAATATCTTGAAACTCAAATGAAACCAGTCCTCATTGATGGTAAGACACTCAAGGCAATTAGTTTTAGTCCTACCGATATTTCGGAAACAATATGGAATGAAAGTGAAACAGCGGCCCTTGAACACAACCTGGACGCATACTCCGCTTTTCTTCATTTTTCTGAAGTTAATAACCACGAAAAATGGAAAATTAATGCAGCCGAATTAAAGAAATTTATCATGGCAATGTGGGACAGTTCTCGCTCGCATTTTTGGTCGGGTGCCGATTTAAAAAATGGAATAATTAACAAACAAGAACTTTATCTTGATAATCAGACCTGGAGTCTCTTGGCATTGGATAAAAACATACTGAAAGATCTTAACACCAAAGATGCTTTGAACTTAAACTGCGATCAATTCTTGGTAGAGCACGAGGGTGTTACTGGATTTATGGACAGTAAGCCTGCAAAAAGACCCGCTTCTTCTGAATTTGTATGGTCAGAAGGGACGGCCGGACAAATTTTAGCGATGACTAGACATAATGATCTCTACAAAGAAACCTTGACCTGCAAAGGTCACAAGACCACAAATTTTTTGGACAACATTAAGAAAATGAAGAAAGAGGATGGCGGCATAGCTTATTCAACTTCAACCCCTAACCCTGATTTCACAACATCTTCATCCGTCGCAGGGACAGTTTGGTACTATTTTGCTTCCAATAACATCAACCCTTTCCATCTAGACCAGCATAATTAACCTTTGAATTTTTTACTATTAGATTGATGTGGTGACTAACTTCTGAGAGAGTCCTGTCCAAAATCAGGAGTTCTATTATGAAAAGTCTATTAACGCTTATCGCTTTGTGTTTTGCCTTCTCGGCTTGGTCAGATGTGGTCTACCCTGTAAATAATTTTAAATATATCTCTGACTGGGATTACCAAGAAGAAGTTCAGAATTCTGATAAATATGTAGTCATGATCTTTTCATCTAAGAGTTGCCTCGAACGAACGATAATCGACCGCTCTTGCTTCATGTTTGAGAAAAAACTCGATTATTACGTTCCAAGTTTTTCAAAAAATGTAAAGCTTGTCGGATTTAATACTTATTTTGAAAACTACTCTGTTGTATCCCAATTTAACGTTCGAAATGTGCCAAGTGTTATTATTATTAAGAACGGTCAGATCATTAAAAGGTTTGAAACCAATTACGCTCCAGCTGATATCAATAATGGAAGATTTGGTTGGCAGGATGAACTTTTAAGAGAAGTCGTAAATACCATTTATCAAATCCACTAGGATTCGAGGTCCTTTAATTTAACTTCATATTTCGCCATCAGGTCATCATATTTATTGGTGACCTCAGTTAATTCTTCAAATGCCTTATCTATCTTCTTTTTAACAACACCTAATCTTTGAGACGTTTCTTGGATTTTTTTAGAATCGCCTTGGGTGGAACGCTCAATAAGTTCAGCCTCAAGCTTGGGCTGCTCTTCTTCAAGTTTAATAATAGTCTGTTCCAAGTATTCCATGCGCTTTTTCATGGGGGAAGAATCGCGTCCTCGTTCAATAATCATTTCGGATCGCATACGCTTAGTTTCTTGTCTCGATGGTTTCTCACGGGAGCTTCCTGTTGATGAAGAATCGTCTTCTTCCCAGCCAATTTTCCTTAAAAAGTCATCATACGTTTCAGAAAGATACTCGACCTTGCCGTGATGATAAACGATGAGTTTAGTCGCAACTTCTCTGAGCATAGATTCAGAGTGGGTTACAATAACAACAGCACCAGGATAGTTCTGAAGCTCAAGGGTTAGAGACTCAACAGATTCTTGGTCCAAGTGATTTGTCGGCTCATCTAATAGAAGTAAATTGCAGGGCTTGGCCAAGAGTTTTGCAAGCAGAACTCTTGCACGTTCTCCACCGGATAGAACTTTGATTTTCTTTTTAGCGAGATCACCTGTGAACATCATTGTTCCACAAATACTTCTTACTCTTTGTTGACCCAAATTAATATCGACAGAGCCTACTTCTTCTTCAATTGTTCGTTCCATATCAAGTCGATTAATATTAGTTTGCCCAAAATGCCCGATGAGTAGATTTACGTTGGGTGAAATTTGACCTTGGCGTGGATTTAATTCACCCGCTAATAAATTTAATAACGTTGATTTTCCTTTACCATTTTTTCCGATGATTGCTATCTTATCGCCTTTAAGGATGGGAAAACTAATGTCTTCAATAAGATTTTCGTCCGTGTATCCAAATGAAATGTTTTTTACTTCCATTAAGGTCTTTCCAGGGCATTCTTTGTGATTAAATTCAAAGTCCAAGGTTGATATCATTGCTAATGCATCAAGTTCCGGCATTTTCTCAAGAAGCTTCATGCGAGATTGAGCTTGAGTTGCTTTACTTGCCTTGGCCTTAAACCTCGCAACAAAAGCCTCTAAATCTTTTCGTTTTTTCTCACTATTTACTCGAGTTTTTTCATACATGTCTTCTTCGAGAAGAATTTGTTCAAAATACTTAGAAGATGGCCCTTTGATTTTAAATACTTTTTGTCGCCAAATACCCATCGTGTGGGTTGTGACCTCGTCCATAAAACCACGATCATGGGTGATAATAACAACTTCACCACGAAAACTTCTTAAAAACTTTGAAAGCCACCGCATTGAAACGATGTCCAGGTAGTTGGTCGGTTCATCCAAAAGTAAACAATCAGGGTCAGCAAGCAAGACTTTTGCAAGATTTAATCGGATTTGATAGCCGCCAGAAAAATCCGAAGGAGGTCGTGAAAAATCATCTAATTTAAATCCTAGACCTAGCAACATCTTTTCAACCTTGTATTGATCGAATTCTGCTTCTCCGGTTAAGGCCGTCATGCACTCGTCGAGTATAGTTGCGTGAGTAAAATGTAAATGCTGCTTCAATGTGCCTGTTTTATAATTTTTGGGAATAATAACATCCCCTGAATCCGGCAGCTCTTCGCCTAATAAAATTTTAAAAAGAGTTGTTTTACCTGTTCCATTTCTACCAACAAGGCCAACTCGTTCCCCTTTTCCCAGTGTAAAGCTTATGTCTTCAAAAAGAATTTGGGCCCCATAACCTTTTGCAAGGCCTACTACTTGTATCATGGTGCTTTCCCTGGAGTTGGAGTTGGAGTTGGAGTTGGAGTTGGGGCCGGAGTGGTTTCAGCAGCTGAAACTGGAGTCGCAACTGGAGAAACAACAGGCACAGCAGTTGGAACTGTCGCTGCTGGTGTTGCTTCTTCGTCATTTGGTACAGGTTCGGCATTTTCGCTTGGCGGAACAACAGCTTTAAGTTTATTAATTTCCAAATTTAAGACGATTTGACATCGCTTTGCAAAAACTAAGAATGGTACTGCTTTTTCAGTTAACAAGAATGCATCAAAAGCAATCAATCGTTCCTCAAGCTCGTTATACTTTTCTTCATCTGAAAGATTATCCGCGACATACCCCATTATAATGCAATTTGTGTCGGTCGACTTTGAATAGGAATTGAAAAAATCAACTAAATCAACATCAATAGCTAACGAGTAAAACCGCCTAACCATTTCTAGATTTTCACCTTTAATGTATTTCATCATTTCTATTAAAAATTCATGCGCAGTCTTATTTTTCTGAATGAGGAGATCTCTCCAGAGATAGAGAGAAGATTCCAGCTCAGTATCAAGTTTATCTGAAAACATTGTTGTTTGAGAACGCAGGACTTCAATCGCCTTATTTTTCACATTCAAATCTGCAGTATTTTTAAAATCATTTAACATCGAAATAAACGTTTTATGTGGCGATGTTTTTAAGGAAAGATCATTATCAACGGAAACAAGATCACTACTAGGCTCAACGTCGCCAGTTTTAATTTCTTCACGACTATTCTGGTACTTACCAGCTGTTTTCTCAAATAGCTTGAAGACGACATCAATTCTCACTAGGATTACGACCACAACCAGAATAACTACATATTTCATAGCAAAAGGATAAACGAAAACTTATAATCTCGCTATGGTTTCTCACGCAGATCTCTTGCAATATATTACCCCTGTCGATTGGATCGTCTTTTTCCTTGTCTTGGCAGCGACTTTAGCGTCAGTCCTTTATGGTCAGTCTCTAAAATCAAAATTATCCGAGAAAGAAAAGAATAGCACGGTTGAGCTCCTACTCATGGGCCGTAAGCTGACTCTACCCATCTTTGTGGCAACTCTTGTGGCGACTTGGTATGGCGGCATATTTGGTGTAACAGCACTGACTTTTGAGAAAGGTATTTACAATTTTCTTACTCAAGGTATTTTCTGGTATCTTAGCTACCTGATTTTTGCATTTTTTCTAGTTAAGAAAATAAGACAACATAAGGCCATGACTATCGCCGGCCTGTCAGGACAACTCTTTGGTCCAAAAGCTGAAAGACTGACCGCAAGTTTAAATTTTTTAAACCTCTTACCCTTGGCCTATACCATTAGTCTGGGACTTTTTCTTCAAGCGCTATTTGGAGGCAGTCTTCTTTTAAACACTGCTGCCGGTGTTGCTCTCGTGACGATTTGGTCCTTATGGGGCGGCTTTCGAGCAGTGGTTTTTTCTGATCTTGTGCAATTTGTATTTATGATTTTAGGCGTAGTGTTGGTTGTTGTTTTTGCCTGGGCCAAGATGGGAAGTCCACTCACATTGGTCGACAAACTTCCTGTAAGTCATTTTCACTGGAGCGGTGGGGAAACAATTGGTGCAACTTTAGTTTGGGGATTTATCGCTCTTTCAACTCTGGTTGATCCCAATTTTTACCAAAGATGTTTAGCGGCTGAGTCTGATAAGGTTGCCAAAAAAGGGATACTCATTTCAACCGTCATTTGGTTTCTTTTTGACTGCTGTACTACTCTTGGTGCCTTATACGCTCGTGCTGCAATTCCAGATGCCAATCCTCAAAATGCTTATTTACAATTCTCTATTCAACTTGTTCCAGCTGGCGTACGTGGACTTATTCTCGCAGGAATTCTTGCAACGATACTGTCAACACTTGATGCCTACTTATTCAACGCTGCTACTTGCTTGAGCTATGATTTTATTAAACTAAAAGACCGATTTAAAATTTGGCATCACCATATTGCCCTGATCTTTGTAGCAGTCATTTCCATTTGCTTAGGTGTTTTTTTCGATGGAAATATTGTGGAAGTATGGAAAACTCTAGGTAGTTTTTCTGCTGCATGCCTACTCTTCCCTCTTTTACTTGCACAGTGGCGCCCAGGAGTAATTTCTGACAATACTTTTTGCTGGGCAGTATCATTTGGTTGTTTAGGGATTGTTTCATGGCGAGTTTTAAATCATATCTATAGTATTGCCCCCATAGATGAGTTTTATATCGGACTACTCCTTACAACTATTCCTCTTTTACCAGCTTTCCTTCGAAAAAAAGCCTAAACAAGGTCAAATGCTTCATTGCGCATGGGGTGTTTTTTTTTGCTTTTCCTGTTATATTGTTTTGATATTTTGAAGACCTATTAGTTAACCAAAGGATGCCAGTGAGCACACCGAATAATGAATCTACCTCAGTCGAAGAAAAATATCGTCAAGCACTTGAATACCACTCTCAGGGACGCGTTGGAAAAATTGAAGTCAATCCAACTAAGCCCTGTTTAACAGCGCGCGACTTAAGTCTTGCATACTCTCCTGGTGTAGCAGCTCCATGTCTCGAAATTGCGAAGAATCCAGATGATGTTTATAAGTACACGGCAAAAGGAAATCTAGTTGCTGTTCTTTCAAATGGAACAGCAGTTCTTGGGTTGGGAGACATAGGTCCTCTTGCTGGTAAACCAGTAATGGAAGGTAAGGGTGTTCTCTTTAAACGTTTTGCAGACATTGATGTTTTTGACATTGAAATCAGTTCAAAAACAGTTGCAGAAATTGTAGCTGTGGTCAGAGCGCTGGAACCAACTTTTGGTGGAATAAACTTAGAAGATATTAAAGCGCCCGAATGTTTTGAAGTTGAACGACAACTTCAAGATATGGACATTCCTGTTTTCCATGACGACCAACATGGAACTGCTATCATTGGTGGTGCCGCATTTATCAATGCCTGTGAAGTTACGGGACGTGATATTTCTAAAACTAAAGTCGTCGTTTCAGGCGCCGGTGCTGCTGCCATAGCGACTGCCAAATTCTTTCTTGAATTAGGTGTAAAAAAACAAAATGTAATTATGTGTGATTCTAAAGGTGTGATCTGGGAAGGTCGTACTGAAGGAATGAATGAGTACAAAGCATTTTTTGCCAACAACACTAAATGTCGTACCTTAGCCGACGCCATGAAAGATGCTGATGCATTTATTGGTTGTTCAGCAAAAGGCTTGGTTTCTAAAGATATGGTTAAGTCGATGGCAAAAGATCCAATCATTTTTGCAATGGCAAACCCTGATCCAGAAATTACGCCAGAAGAAGTTGCTGAAGTTAGAAATGATGCCATCATGGCAACAGGCCGCTCAGATTATCCTAACCAAGTAAACAACGTTCTAGGATTTCCATTTATTTTTCGTGGCGCTTTAGATGTTCGCGCTCGCAAAATTAACGAGCCTATGAAAAAAGCTGCAGCTATGGCACTTGCTGCTCTTGCAAAAGAAGATGTTCCTGACGACGTTAAACGCGCGTACGGAAATGAAGATTTCAAATTCGGAAGAAACTATCTTATTCCTAAACCATTCGATAAACGAGTCCTGACTCGTGTTGCTCCTGCAGTGGCCAAAGCTGCTATGGACACTGGTGTCGCTCGCCTAAAAATTGAAGACATGAATGCTTATGCAAAATCTCTTCAAGAGCGTCTAGGCCAGACTGGTTCAATCATGAGAAACATCCGTTCTCGTTTGCCAGGAGCTGCTAAACCAAAAATCGTTTTCCCTGAAGGAACGAATGCAAGAATTCTTAAAGCTGTTTCTATTTTGAAAGAAGAAGGTCTAATTCACCCAATTCTTTTAGGTAGTAAAAAAATTATCCACAAGAAAATGGATGCTTTGGGTTTATCAAGTTTAAAAGACATCGACATTATGCACACTGAAGACTCAGAAAACTATGAGTCTTACGTGAAAGAATATTTTCAACTTAGACAGCGGAAAGGCGTATCCCTGAGTTTTGCCAGAGATACAATGAAGCGTGGTAACTATTACGGTTCAATGATGGTTAGAATGGGTGAAGCCGATGGTATGATTACGGGCGCTACTCAAAACTATCCTGAATGTATTAAACCAATCATGAAAGTGATCGGAACCAATTTGCCTGGACGTCCTAAAGTTGCTGGAATTATGATTCTCGTGTTTAAGACTCGAGTGGTATTTTTAGCTGACTGTACGGTTCAGCAAAATCCTGATGCGAATGATTTAGCTGATATCGCCATATCAGCTGCTCATCTCTATCGTCGAGTTATGCAAGCAGAACCAAGACTCGCTTTTCTCTCTTACTCCAACTTCGGTTCAAATAGAGACCCTCAGTCAATAAAAATGGCAGAAGCTGTAAAAATCGCCAAAAGCAAGGATTCAACCCTTATTGCTGATGGTGAAATGCAAGCAGATGTAGCAACGAATACAGAATTGATGAGAAACCTTTTTGATTTCTGTTCACTTGATAAGGCTGCTGACGTCCTCATCTTCCCAGACTTGAATTCTGCTAATATTAGTTACAAGTTGCTAGCACAGCTTGGAGGAGCGACTCCAATCGGTCCAATATTGTTACCACTGAAGCATGCAATTAATATTGTTCAACGGACCTCTACGGTTGATGAAATCGTTAACATGAGTCACGTAACAGCACTTGTGTCGCAAGAAATCAAGGCCCACAAACTAGCAAAAACTTAGGAGATTATTATGTTCGAGAAAAAAATGATTAACACAGATAAAGCACCGGCCGCTGTTGGAACTTATTCACAAGGTGTATTTCATAACGGTGTCTTTTACTTTTCAGGTCAAATCGGTCTTGATGCTAAGACTGGTGAAATGGCGACTGGCTTTGATGCCCAGTTAGAAAATGTCATGAAGAATATCGATGGTCTTCTTCAGTCTCAAGATCTAACTCGTGCAAACATTATCAAAACAACTGTTTTCATGACTGACCTTGCTCAGTTCGGAAAAGTTAACGAAGCTTACACAAAATTCTTCACTGCTCCTTTCCCTGCTCGCTCAACTGTACAAGTTGCAGCGTTGCCAAAGGGTGCTGTAGTTGAAGTTGAGGTTATTGCAGCAAAATAAATATGTTAGGAAAAAAATACACCTTCGAATCTAAGAAAACACGAATTCGCCGCTTACTTATAAGTGGCGCTTTTCTGTTTATTGTATCTTTTGGGGTGATTGTAAGTTTCCTTATCTATATTCCAATCTATGCAAAGATGCAGAAAGGTCGTGCAGCGGGTGCATTCTATCAGAAATCGCCTGATGCCATTGCCGTATTTACTGGCGATAGCGGCCGAATAGCATACGCCCTAGAGCTCTTGAAAAAGAACCCATCAGCGAAACTGTTCATTTCAGGAGTTCATGCTGCAAACTCATTTAAAAGTTTAATCGAAAAGCAGGCCAGTCCCGTTACAGGCGGCGAAGTCGTTAACAATGTTGGCATGCAAGTCGATCTTGATTACAAATCAAAAAACACTTTTGAGAACGTTCGTGAAACAGCGACATTTTTAAAAAACAACCCTGGTTTTAATAAAGTTCTGATCATTTCAAGTGACTACCATATCATGCGTATAAAACTCATCATTTCACATGAATTAAGCGGAGAGAAACCTGAACTCTACTTCGACAGTGTGACCAATTCTTACACAAGCTGGAATGATGTTAAAAAGCTTCTCATGGAAGCTGTCAAAATCTCACGCACATTTTTTCTCATGAAAGTTTTGAGAGAAAATGTAATTAATGAAGAAGATTAATTAATCTAAAGCTCAGTCGCAGGATCAAAATTTTCAATGGTGTCGCCATCTGGATCCGGACCAATAGTTGAACTTGTTGTGCATTCTAAACCATAATCTGAAGCATTTGGCAGGGGATAAACATTAGGAGTTCCCGACGTGTAGTTGACTACACAATAAGTTTTATTCGGGTATATTGTATCATCCGTGAAGTCAGCATCGAGAGAAACAATATCAGTAATTCTCGTAATGACATATTTATAGGTCTCAGAACTCTTCACTGCATTAGTTTCATCATTATAAAGCGTTTTGACTCTTTTCTTGTTTAAAAATCCAAAGAATGCTGGAAATTCATCTTGATAGGTATGAGTCGCAACTGTCTTGGAGTAAGTATCAGTATCAACAGTAGTTCTTGCTTCTTCAACTTTGGCGGTCAGTAATGTCCTTGAAACTGATAAGGTAATATCCTCTGTGATACATTTTTTCTGACGTAAATCCTCGAAGATTTCAGAGTTTGTAGTGCTGGTAAATTTCACAAAAATATTAGAAGGCGATCCACCTTCGATTATTTTGACCAGAAAATAAACCGTTGAACCCGAAATTTTCCATACGTAAATATTGGATGTTTCAATCAGAACATCGCCCTTTGAATATTCAAGCTTCCAAGTGTCTAAACGACTTAGACGGATCAGCTCGGTATTTGAAGTGCTGGTAATGTCCAAAATATCATTGGCCGCACCAGCTAAGCATCTTGCATTCGCTCTATTTTGTAAGGCCAACCTTTCGGCTGCCGTTAATTCATCCCAAACGCCTTCCTTTTCTTGACATGCAAGAAGACCTGAAAGAAGAACAATAAAAAACAGATATTTCAAAACTTATATCCCCCGCCAAGAGAGTATACCATGACTGGATCCAACTCCGTGCTTGGGTCAGAAGCTACCTGAGCTGATGCATCACCGTCTTTGTAAAAATAACCCTTTGTACGTCTCTTCGTAATGTCATATCTATTTTGGGTTACTTTTAAAGAAAGAAAAAATCCCTGGCGAGAAGTGAAGTTAATCCCTCCACCAAATTTGACGTTGGTTAGTTCATCATTAAAAGACTGGTCGTATTCTTCAACAACCACACCTGTATCATAGCTGTAGTCTTTTTTATTAAAGGCCCAAGCTTTTCCTATACCACCTTCAATAAATGGTTCAACCGTAAGATAAGTCATTTCATCTATAAGAGGGTTTCTGGTTTTTAATTCCCAAATGAAACTTAAGGTCTGAACAATATCTGCACCATAAATTTGTCCTGCATCTTTGATAGTTGCTACAGTCTCATCTTCTAATTCCGGATCTGCCGTTTTTGCCGATTCAAATAAAGTTCCCATGTAGTAACCTTCAACTCGAGTTGAAGTCATAAACCCAGCACCAAGATAAATTTCTCCACCAAAACCAAGTCTTCCACCGTAAAGTTGTCTCTGCTCTTCAGAAAACGATTCCTTCGAACCGCTGTATGAAAATGGAAGAAGATATTCCATCGCTTCAAAACCAAATGTAGAGTACCAATGGCTTTCAGTGGGCTTAAAACTACCTTTTTCTTCAAGTTCAGTTTTTGAAATGGGTGTATTTTTTCGGGTTTCAATGGCAACAGGTATAACTGGTGCCGCTTCTTCTGTCGCAACTGGTGCTGCTTCTTCCGTTACAGCTGGCACAGTTTCTTGTGCCGCCTCTTCCGTTACCCCTGACAATGCTTCTTCTGTCACAGCTGGCACAGTTTCTTGCGCAGCCTCTTCTATCACGGCCGGTGTAGATTCAAGGCCTTCTGCATTTAGCTCAGGAACAGTATCTTCATCCTGAGCATAAAGAGAAAATGAAAGCAAAAGCGTTAGGCAAAGAATTAATTTATTCATACTTAAATTATAAAGAGCTTAGTGGTGAAGTCAAAACAATGTGTACGTGAAGTTATTAGGCTCGGCTTACGGAAATGACTTCTTCCATTTGCTCAATTGATGAGATGGTCTTTAAAAGTTCCGAATAATCCTTAACTTCGATCTCGAAAACAAAGTTACCTTTTTGGTCAGGCATTGATCTCGCGATCGCAGAACGGATGTTGATTCCAGAATTATTGATTGATTTTGAGATCTTAGAGAGGATTCCTGGCTTATCGTGGGTGGTAACTTTGATATTAACTGGGTGAGAAAAGGTATAATGTTTATTCCATTCCACTATTAGTGATCGGGCCTTTTCCATGTCAGCAATTCGCGGGCAACCAATAGTATGAATCGTTATGCCCCTACCGCGAGTAATTATCCCCGTAATTGGGTCACCTGGAATCGGGTTACAGCAGCGGCCCATCTTCACGACAATGTCATCAAGGCCATCCACGATTACAGCATTATCATTACTAGTACTTTTTCGGGCCGTCTTAGCGAGTTTTTTGTAATAACTGTCTTCTTTATCTTCTTCCTTAACTTCCAGTTCATCAGTCTCAGTGAAGGCAATAGAAGGAATAGCGACTAAAACATCTTTAATCGGTAGATGATTTGACCCAATATTTACGAATAATTCTTCAAGAAGTTTGTAGTGATATTTATCGAGGATAGATTTAAATTCACCTTTTTTATCAAGGGACTTAATTGAAGTATCAAAACGCTTTAGTGCTTTTTCAAGAATGTTCTCGCCAACTTCTTTATGTTCATCACGCTCAATCTTCATCAAGTATTGTTTGATCTTCGATATGGCACGAGAAGTTTTACAAATTTTTAGCCAGTCTTTCGACGGAGTTTGAGTTTTTGAAGTCAAAACTTCAACTGTATCACCGGACTTAAGACGATACTTAAGTGGTACCATTTTACCATTAACTTTTGCTCCCACTGTTTTATTACCGACTTCAGTATGGACAGCATAAGCAAAATCAAGTGGTGTGGCGCCGTATCTAAGTTCTTTTACATCTCCAGTCGGAGTAAAAATAAAAACACCTCCGACATCAAGGTCATTTTTAACAGCATCCATAAACTCTGAAGAAGATGTCGAGGTTTGGTTAAACTCCATGAGCTCTTCCACCCATTTAAGTTTATTTCCAGGAGCATCCGTTTTATTGCGCTCTTTATATTTCCAATGAGCAGCAACTCCTCGTTCAGCAACTTCATGCATTTCGAAAGTACGGATCTGAATTTCAATTCTCTCAGCTTTTGGACCGATGACAGTGGTGTGAAGTGATTGGTAATTGTTTACTTTGGGTATGGCGATATAGTCTTTAAATCGACCTGGAACGGGTATGAAAGCAGAATGAATAATACCCAAAACCTTATAACATTCCGTGATATTTCCAACTAGAACACGAAAGGCAAGCAAATCCTGAATCTGTTCAAAATCCACTCCCCTTTGCTGCATCTTTTTATAAATCGAATAAAAGTGCTTAGGACGACCAGTAACTTCACCAACGACTGAGTACTCGAGCATTTTCTCTTCAACAAGATTAAGCGTTTCCTCAATATAGGATTCGCGTTCGCGCTTTTTCATCGCGATTTTTTCAGCTAAACGATAATAGATTTCAGGATGAAGATAGCGAAGACAAAGATCTTCAAGCTCTGCTTTGACGGAGTTAATACCCAATCGACTTGCAAGAGGTACATAAATATCAAGTGTTTCTTGGGCTTTACCCATCTGCTTTTCTTTAGAAACATATTGCAGGGTACGCATGTTATGCATCCGATCCGC
>JBILYY010000143.1:0-8732 GCA_044377495.1 Bacteriovoracaceae bacterium
GTCGTTTTCACCTTTAAGACCATCAAGAGCAGACGAAGCGTGTAAAAGAGCTGCACCACCACCAACGATGATACCTTCTTCAACAGCAGCGCGAGTTGCATTTAAAGCATCTTCTACGCGGTCTTTTTTCTCTTTCATAGCAGATTCAGTTGGAGCTCCAACTTTAATAACAGCAACACCGCCAGCTAGTTTAGCTAAACGCTCTTGAAGTTTTTCTTTATCGTAATCAGAAGATGTTTCAGCAATTTGAGCGCGAATTGCTGAAACACGAGCTTCAACATCAGCTTTCTTGCCTGCACCATCAACTACAACAGTGATTTCTTTATCGATTTTGATTTTTTTACAAGTACCAAGATCTGTAAGAAGAGTTGTATCAAGGCTCATTCCAAGCTCTTCAGAAACAACTGTTCCACCAGTAAGGATTGCAATGTCTTTCAACATTTCTTTTCTTCTGTCACCGAAACCTGGAGCTTTAACAGCAGCAACATTCAATGTTCCGCGAAGTTTATTTACAACCAAAGTTGTAAGAGCTTCACCTTCGATATCTTCAGCGATAATAACTAGTGGTCTACCAGTCTGAACAACTTTTTCAAGAGTAGGAAGAAGTTCCTTCATTGAAGAGATTTTCTTATCAGTAATAAGGATATAAGGATTTTCGAAGATCGCTTCCATCTTCTCAGGGTTAGTAACAAAGTATGGAGAAACATAACCACGGTCAAATTGCATACCTTCAACAACTTCGAGAGAAGTTTCAGCTGTTTTTGACTCTTCAATTGTAATTACGCCCTCTTTACCAACTTTAGACATAGCTTCAGAAATAAGTTTTCCAATTTCCATATCGTTGTTAGCAGAGATTGATCCAACAGATGCAATTTCTTCTGCTGTATCAATTTTCTTAGACATAGCTTTCAATTTTTCAACGATTTTAGCCGTTGCAAGATCAACACCACGCTTAAGGTCCATAGGGTTATGGCCAGCAGCTACAAGTTTAACACCTTCACGGTAGATAGCTTGAGCAAGAACAGTTGCAGTAGTTGTACCGTCACCAGCATCTTCGTTAGTTTTTTGAGCAACTTCTTTAACAAGTTGAGCGCCCATATTTTCAAAAGCATTTTCAAGTTCGATTTCTTTTGCAACAGAAACACCATCTTTAGTAATTGATGGAGCACCAAAAGATTTTTGAATAACAACGTTACGACCTTTAGGGCCCAAAGTTACTTTAACAGCGTTTGCAAGTGTGTTTACACCAGCAAGGATCGAGTTTCTTGCTGATTCTGAGTATTTTAATTCTTTAGCTGACATATTTATCTCCCTTTAAGGAATGAATGAGTTTGATTATTGAAGAATGCCAAGGATTTCGTCTTCTTTCATTATGAGCAAGTTATCAGCTCCAACTTTCACTTCTGTTCCAGAATATTTTCCGAAAAGAACTTTATCGCCTTTTTTAAGTTCAAGAGCTTTTATAGTGCCGTCTTGTAAACGGTAACCGCTACCAACAGCAACAACTTCACCTTGAGCAGGTTTTTCTTTGTGGTTATCAGGGATGATAATCCCGCCAGCAGTTTTAGTTTCTTCCTGAACTCTTTTAATCAGAACTCGGTCTTGAAGCGGCTTAACAGTCATAGGTCCTCCTGGGATATAAATATTGCAACGCAATAAAATGATTACTTTTAGCTCACACAATGTAATGCCGAAGCCGTGAGTGTCAAGGCTTACCAAGAAATAAATCCCGACGAGAGTTTTTCAATATTATGAAAGAGGCTTTAATAGGCCTAAAAGTAGTCCGCATAGCATTTTTTTGACCCACCATTCTACTGCGAAAAAAATTCCTTTAGAACTAACAAAATCAGAGACTTAAAATCTTAAAGTTACCCTTAGGAACACCGAATAGTAATCACGGTACAATTTAACCAGGCATGTCTCAAGGATGGGAATGATGCTCTCGAATCTGACTAAAAAACTTTGCCCTCTAGTGAGTCTGGCCATCGCCTTCGGGTGTGGGAAGAAGATCAACGATCCAAAAACCACCACTGGAAGCACTCAAAGGCAAAACGAAGAACTATCAACTGACCTCAAAATTGAGGTTAATGAATCAGAATCTCCTTTTAAGAGATATGAGCTTCCAAAGAATGCTTGGTTTCAGCTCCCGACTAAATTACTCGCCAAAGAGGGTAACGCAATTGGGAAACAAGTTAAAATTTATTACAATCTTTGGAGTTCAGGCAAATACGAATTTCAATGTTCATATCGCTCGACTTCAAGAGCAACAGAATTAGCTTTTGAAAGATGTGTATCAAGCAGTGGAGTAGAAATTATTTCTAATTCTGGGGATATGGAGAACGTAGATTTCCCTATGGATAAAGGCGCTTCAGTAAAAGTCCAACTTACAAATCCAACCGGCACTGGTATGAAAATTGAATCTTCATACATAGTAGACTGGAAATAATCAATTTCACTTTTTTCAAAAAAAATATTTTATTTATTCGCTGAGGCTTGAAGCTGGAAGTCTGGTCTTGCGGCTAGGCTTATGATCTCGAGCTAGATCAGCTTTGTAGTCGGGATTTAGGGTATCAAATCTTGGTGAGTTAACCAGATATCTATAGCCCTCAGTGAAATTAGTATCAGCACTTCTCAAAAGAACCAAATAGTATTCATCTTGTGAAATATTTTGCGCAAGATTCGGATAGTAGGCCCGGAATAAATCAAAATTTCGAGTTTCTGAAAGATAAATAAGAGTTCTTCCAGGATCAGCTCCCTTCTGAAGGAAATGATCGATGAGCTCTGGATTCTGCCTTTGGACAACGTAGTACATAAGACTCTTTCCAATAACAAATGGCTTAGAATTTATGTTTTTAGAAATTAACTCATTTTGTAAAATAGTTTGTGGATCGTGCTCTTTGATAAAATTAACCAGGAGTCTCCCTTCTTTAACTGTAAGAGTTGTCCAAGTTATGAAGAAAGAAAAGCAAAGCACGATAGGAAGTGAAATTTTCCACTGTAAGAAGAACCCTAGGGATGAACGAATTTTTTGAAGAGTGGATAGATAATAATTAAATGGAAGACCCATTTGAATTTTGTGTTCCAAAGAACTTATACGTTCCGCCATTTCGGGATGAGTGCTAAATATCCTCGAAAACCAGTTTCTCTTTCTCGGCTGTTTTGTTTTCGATTTTAAGTATTCAGGCATTTCCTCAGTCTGGTTTAATTTTTCTAAAGCTGACTTAAGGGCCGGAAAGCTTGCACCAAGCTCAACCACTGCAAAGGCATCAGCTTCGTACTCATGGGATCTAATTGTATCAAAAAATAAAGAATAGTTAAAAAACAGCCACGTCATACAAGTAAGTACACATACGAAGGCCACTGGTTTGTCATAAAGACCCATATCTTCACCAAAATAAAGATGAAAAAAGCCTAGTGTAATAACCATGAGTAATCCGAAACCAACCAGAGCTGAAATAAAATTCTTCAAAAGTTCAATGACTCGTTTGTGAATATGGCGATTGGCGACATGGGCAAGTTCGTGAGCAATAACAGCATCAAACTCTTCCATAGTTAACATTGTACGAAGTTTTCTTCCAATAAACATCGTTTGATTCGAAAATCGAAGGAGCTTAATGCCAACAACAAAAGCATTTTTGATATCTGTTTCTATCCATTTGACCCTTAACCGTGGCATCCCGATTTGATTTAATCTTTTATTAATGATGCCCAGATATTCAGGCTCTGTGACTTCGCGGTTCGGCAAAAGTCTCAGCATGATTATCACAGTACAAGAGATTGTCAGAACAGAAACAAAAATAATATTTGTTAAAATTTCTAGCAACCAAAGGCTTGCACCTTCGTTAGAATTATCATTTTGAAAGGTCCAATTAAGTACCGAGTAAAGTAAAATTGGTAAAAGGATGAGAGCAAAACTAACTCTAAGTTCCTTAATTAAATTATGGTTAAATGAATGACGTAATTGAAGAGCTGTTGCTTTTTCGATAAATTTTAAAAAGTATTGATAAAGAAAAAGACCAAAGCCTAATAAGAGAACATAAATAGCTCCAAAGCCCAAAAGACCAATTACAAAAGTTCCCTCAGATATAAGATGTGAGACGATAAAACCTAAAAAGGCTTCAAAAATAAAAACATGAAAATGGTGACCAAGAATCATTTCTCGGTGTTGTGTGGTCGTTGCGTTGATTAATGAATTAAGAAATATAGTTCTCTCATTAGAAAACTTTCTGACGTTGTAAAGCACAGCAATAACAAGGAAAAGTGTATAGAGCATTAAACTTTATCTCCTTGGAATTTATCGGTACATAAGGTATGAAATATTAGGTAAAACCTTAATGGGAGACTGATTATGTCCAACAATAACTTGAGCTTGAATGATTTCCATCGTATTCATCACGACCTAGGCCCTAATGAGTTGATATTAGATGTTAGAAATCCGGACGAGTTTTCAAATGCCCATATGCCAAAAGCCTTAAATATACCTGTTGATCAGTTAGCAAGCCGTTGCGCAGAGTTGAAAAAATTCAGTAAAATTTATATTCACTGTAAGCGTGGTGGCAGAGCTAAAACAGCATATGAAACATTAAGTGAGCTAGGTTTTAATAATTTGGTTTGTATTCAAGATGGTGGAATGGATATGTGGGTTGAAAGTGGCTTTCCTATTGAAAAATAATTAGAAGCAAACTTCTTCGTGGCTGACCACTTGAACTATGTCGGCCACGTTACCTAGACCATTTTCTGCCAATCTGGCCTTCACACGAACTGGGTATTTCAAATTAGTCAGTCCGGTACAATTGAACCCAACCACCTTTTGATCAATCAATTGCATCGAATGAACAACTAAGAGTGCATTCAATTTTGACGATGGCAGCTCTTTATGAAATTCGGCGAGGCATGATGATCGACACTGTATAATATTTCTGGGCGCATAGGACCTAAAGTCTTCCAGATCAAATGTCTTAAGGACTAATGGTGACATGTTGTGGGATCCAGTTAATGGAGCGTAAACTCTTACTTCACAATCACATGGGATTGCGAATACCGCAAAAGACCAAAATCCAATCAGACTTAATAGAATCTTAACCATGTAAGGCTTATCGTCAGATTCAAGACCGATTCAAGACTTATTTTAAATCATACCAATTATTGCCTGTTCCAATATGTACTCGAAGTGGGATGCTCAACTTTACGGCGCCTTCCATCTGCTCAATAACTAACACTTTCATCAGCTCTAGCTCCTCAGGAACCACATCAAAAATCAATTCATCATGAACCTGAAGAATCATTCGAGACAAAAGCTTACGCTTATAAATCAGGTCCTGAATATTTATCATAGCAAGCTTGATTATATCTGCTGCTGTTCCTTGGATCGGGCTATTAATGGCAACTCTCTCTGCCATGGCCTTTATTTGTCGATTGGTGGATTTGATATCGGGTAAAGCACGTCTTCTGCCAAACATTGTTTCGGCGTAACCTTTTTCCTCTGCCAGTTCTTTCAAACTATCAAGATAACTTTTAACTGAACTAAAATTTCTAAAATAACTGGTAATATATTGTTTGGCTTCACCTTGAGAAATTCTTAATGCCTGCGAAAGTCCAAAACTAGTCTGGCCATACATAAGACCAAAGTTAATGGCCTTCGCACTATTTCGCTGATCTTTTGTAACCTTGTCCAAAGGAACTTCGAAAACTTCTGAAGCTGTTTGACGGTGAATGTCTAAGTCATTATGAAAAGCTTCAAGCATTGATTTATCTTGTGAAAAATGCGCAAGAAGTCTGAGCTCAACTTGAGAATAATCTGCGGAAAGAAGTGTCCTTCCTTTGGAAGGAATAAAACCCTTGCGCAGCTTTCTCCCATTTTCAGTTCGAACAGGAATATTCTGGAGATTAGGATTGTCAGAGGATAATCGACCAGTGGCCGCATTGCTTGGTTGAAAATGTGTATGAATTTTACCTGTTTTGGGATTAATGATCGCCGGCAAAGTTTTCACGTATGTACTAAGAAGTTTTTCTACTTCCCGGTAGCGCAAAAGGAATTCAGGTATAGGACTCAAATTTAATGATGCTAATTCAGTCAGTACTTCGGCATCTGTTGAGTAACCAGTTTTAGTTTTTCTAATAACTGGTAATTTTAGTTTTTCAAAAAGCAGTTCTCCTACTTGTTTGGGAGACCTTAAGTTTATTTTATCACCGGAAAACTTTATAACCTCTGCTTCAATTTCATCAATTTGCGTAGAGAATTCTAATTCCAGATTTTTGTAAAAAGGCACATCAAGACACACTCCCTCGAGCTCCATTGCTGCTAGAACTTTGATCAGTGGGATGTCCAGTTCATCATAGGCACGTTCAATATCCATCTCTTTCATTTTGCTTCTTAAAAGTGGATAGATATCCAAGATTGCCCGGGCCTTATCACCACGTAAGGTAATATCCTCATCATTCAGATTTCCAAACAAATCGGCTTGACCTGTTTTTTCTTCAATTTTATGACCTAAAAACTCTTCACTAATCGTAGAGAGATCATGTCTGTATTCCGGATTTATAATAAAATGAGCTTGAGCGAGATCAAAATAATTAAAACTTGGACTAATCCCTACTAAAAATGCCTGCTGAAGAAGAGGCTTGGATTGATAGCAAATAATCAATGCGTGGGATTCTTGCAAAATCTCAATAAAATTGAACAACTCTTCTTTACTTAAATTAAGATAACCAGAATTCGTTGGTGTTGCCACAGCGACAGCGTTCCAAGATTGCATTTGATTAAGCTCATCATCACATACGTGCGTGATTCCAATTGAATCAACACCAGTAATATTTTGTTTCAGATCTACCAAGGTCCAAAGTTCTGTCTTAAGGGATTTTTTTTCTTTTTTAGGAATCACAAGAGTGGGAGCAATTTTAAAATCGGCCAGTTTGGCAAGCCAAGTTCGAAAGCCAACCTTCTCAAAAAAAGCTTCTAAATTAGGAGTAACTTTTAGTTGATAAGCTGCTTGATCCAAAGTTAGAGGAAGCTTTAAATCGACTACGATTTTGGCCAGTTCCTTTGAGAGGATAGCTTTGTCTTTATGCTCTAATAAAGCTGTCTGACATCTTTTGTTTTTTATTTCTGCTACGTTATCTAATATCTTTTCTAAATTGCCATAATCTTCCAGAAGATTCTGCGCACCTTTTGGACCTATGCCCGGAACACCTGGTATATTATCAGAGCTATCTCCAATCAATGCTAAATAATCTACAACCTGTTCAGGGTACACTCCCATTTTGTCTTTAACATCTTCTCGTTCATAAGTTTTTTCTTTCATGGTATCAAGCATCTTAATTTGCTCACCCACAAATTGCATAAGATCTTTATCTCCGGAAGCAATGAGTATTTCATCAAAGCTATTTTTCCATTGAGTCGCAACTGAACCAATCACATCATCAGCTTCATATCGGGCCATCTTAATTTCAGGGATTCCTAAAGCTGTAATTAATTCATCGACCAAATCAAATTGAGGAATAAGTTCGTCAGGAGGGGCCGTTCGATGCGCTTTATATTCAACATAAATCTCCTTTCGAAAAGATCCCTCTTTTGTATCTTTTGCGATAAGGATATGAGTTGGCTTATGTTTCACAATCATATTGTGAATCATGCTTAAGACACCATAAACCGCATTTACAGGCGTCCCATCTGGAGCATGCAAAGGCCGAATTGCAAAAAATGCACGAAAGATATAATTCGAGAGATCAATGATGATTAATTTTTTCATATTTACCTATTGCATGGGAACGGGACGGTTATCAAACCATGGAGTCTTCTGCTTACGCAAATCCAATCTCATGCCATCGTCAGCTATTACTGTCGTATCTGCCATGATGTCACCTAAGCGGTGAGCTGAATTCTTTTTAAATAAAAAGTAAACTTCCATTAATGCTAAAGGCACAGCGAAAATGCCTGAAAAAATCCAACCCCAAAATGGAAAGATTAAAAAGAAAAGTGGAACTGTAAAAGGCAGATTACGGATAAATGATTGCTTAGTTGAACATGGTGAGCCATCCACGAGTGATATAACTCCAAAGCCCATCAACCGCTTTCCAATGGACTGTCCGTCATAGAGGGAATCAGAAATACAAAGATAAATTACCCCAAGAATAAGCCCCATAGGATAGTAAAATACTGCCCCTAAGGTCACCAGACCTATATCTATGAGTTTAGCTATTAGTCGACTTAAGCGGGCCCTTGCTAGAGGTCCGTCGATAAGGTCCTTCCGGTTCATCCACGGTATTGTAACTAAAAAATCACCACTTGAACGTAATTTCATTCATTTCGGATCATTTTGATCAGGTGCTAAATGTGTTTAATCTTGTCCTCAGGGCTGCCTTAAGTTAAAGTGTTGCTGTGCTTTATACAGGAGAATATATGTCTAATTTAACTAGTGTTACGTCTGCAAATTTTGATCTTGAAGTTATGAACTCTGATAAACCAGTTTTAGTTGATTTTTGGGCTGAATGGTGTGGACCTTGTAAGGCCCTAACTCCAGTTTTGGAAGAAATCGCTACAGAAATGAATGGCAAGGCCAACGTTGTAAAAGTTAACGTTGATCAAGCTTCTGATCTTGCTCAAAAATATGGGATACGCGGTATTCCAACTTTGATCTTTTTCAAAAATGGTGAAGTAAAAAGTACTTTAGTGGGTAATCAGCCAAAAGCTGAAATCATTAAAAACATTAATTCTTTAATCTAAATTTTGGGTA
>JBILYY010000031.1:0-25923 GCA_044377495.1 Bacteriovoracaceae bacterium
TTTTATTAGAAGCTAAAAACCTGGGATTCACTGAACCTGATCCTCGGGATGATCTGTCTGGCCAGGATGTTGCTCGTAAGATTGTTATCCTAGCTCGTGAAATCGGCATTAAAATCGATATTAAAGATGTTGAGATCGAAAATCTTGTACCCGAATCTTTGCAAAAAGTTTCAGTCACTGATTTTTTAAATCAAATCCCAAGCCTCGATGTACTATTTTCAAAGAAATTATCCGATGCCAAAAGTGAAGATAAAATTCTTCGCTATGTTGCAAAAATCGATCAAAATAAAAAAGCCACAGTTAAGTTATTAAATTATTCAGTCAACCATCCTCTCGGAAGGCTTTCTGGAAGTGATAACATGGTCATATTTACAACTGAGAGATACAACAAACGACCTTTGGTTATTCAAGGGCCTGGAGCTGGCCCTGAAGTCACTGCCGCTGGAGTATTTTCAGATTTGCTTAGACTGTCATCATATTTGGGAGCTGAATAATGAGCTCAAGCAAAACCTCCATTACGGCATTTGCCCCAGCGACAGTTGCCAATGTGGCAGTTGGCTTTGATGTTTTGGGATTTGCCTTGGATGCTGTTGGAGACACCGTTACTTTAAAGAAAACGACCGATATTGGAAAAATTGAAATTGAATCTATTAAAGGACTTGAGGGATTGCCTTACGATCCTGCTAAAAATACTGCGACTGTTGGTTTAGTTAAAATGCTTCAAGAGCTTAGACTACCTTTTGGTTTCAAGGTTTCAATTGAAAAGGGAATTCCACTTAGTTCTGGAATGGGCGGATCAGCTGCATCAAGTGTTGCTGCAGTTGTGGCGGCCAATGGCTTTTTACCCAATTCACTTACAAAATCAGAGTTGTTACGTTTTGCTCTGGAAGGTGAAAGGGCCGCAAGTGGCGCAATCCACGCGGATAATGTGGCCCCTTCCCTTTTTGGTGGACTGACTCTTATAAGATCAACTGACCCTATAGATGTTATTAATATTCCTTACCCAAAACTTTTTTGTGTTCTTATTCATCCTGATATTAAAGTCGAAACGAAATATGCACGCAGTGTTCTTGCAACGCACCTATCGCTTCATCAGTTTGTTCAGCAAAGTGCTCATCTTGCCTCTTTCATTGCTGGATGCTTCAAACAGGACATTGAACTAATCAAGCGTTCTTGCAAAGATTTTGTTATTGAAGAACAAAGGGCCCATCTGATTCCTGGATTTTATGATGTACAAAATGCAGCTCTAAAAGCGAACGCAGTTGCATGTTCAATTTCAGGTTCTGGTCCAAGTATCTTTGCACTGGCCGCCAACGAACAAGACTGCAAACTCATAAAAGATGCCATGATTTTGGCTTTTATCAAAAATGGAATTTCTAAACTGGATTCATGGATTTCTCCTATTAATCAAATCGGTGCGAGAATAATTTAATGAGGCACACGTGAAATTTCATTCGACACGAAAATCGACACCACCAATTTCCTTTTCAGAAAGCTTGCTGATGGGCCTTGCCCCCGATGGTGGACTTTTAATTCCAGATCATTTTCCAGATTTCTCTAAAAGTGATATGGCGCAATTGGCACTTGCTTCGTTTCAAGATATTGCAAAAATGATTCTAAAACCTTTCACAGAAGACGATTTGTTACATAATAAAATTGATAAAATTTGTGACGAAGCTTTTAACTTTCCTGTTCCACTTAAGACACTAAGAAATGACACCGCTTTTTTAGAACTCTATCATGGGCCCACATGTGCTTTTAAAGATATCGGTGCAAGATTTCTAGCTTCGGCGATAAGTCAGCTTCAATCAGAAAAAAAACAGAATCTCACTGTTCTCGTTGCTACCAGCGGTGACACTGGAAGTGCCGTTGCAAGTGCTTTTTATAAAAAACCTTTCGTAGATGTCATAGTCCTTTACCCTCATGGGAAGATTTCACCAAGACAAGAAATTCAACTCACATGCTGGGGTGAAAATATTGAAAGTTTTGCAGTTCAGGGTGATTTTGATGATTGTCAAAGGATGGTTAAGCAAGCCTTTCTAGATCCGTGGTGGAAGGCCAATAAAAACCTTATCAGTGCCAACAGTATTAGTGTCGGAAGAATTTTGCCACAAACTTTTTATTATGCGTGGGCTTCATTAAAATATTTCAACGAGACTGGAAATAAACCTGGATTTATCATACCGTCGGGTAATTTAGGCAATGCCACTGCTTGCCTCTGGGCAAAAAAGATGGGATTTCCTATTCGTGAAGTAGTGATGAGTACTAATGCTAACCATTCGCTTTTGGACTATGCCTTAACTGGAGAATTCAAGCCACATGCAACGCTGGCCACTCTTGCGAACGCCATGGATGTGGGAAATCCCAGTAACATAGAACGAATTTTGGACTTTTACCCTGATCACCAAGAATTTAAAAATGAAGTGAAGGTTTTATCCGTCAATGATAAGCAAATTAAAAACACAATTCAAAATGGACAAAAGAATTGGGGCGAAGTTTTTTGTCCGCACACCGCAACCGCAGTTTTTGTGAGAGAACAATTAAACACACCACATTGGATCATCGTAGCAACTGCCCATCCGGCCAAATTTGAAAGTATTGTCGAGCCCTTAATTTGCAGGACAGTAAGAATACCAAAAGCCCTCGAGCAAATACTCGATCGCCCTACCTTCAAAAAAGTAATTCCACCTGACTTAGAAAGTTTAAAACAAGAAATTATCTAGCCCTTACTTCTTCGGAATAAGCTTTATGAAAGTGGATTTTATACTTTCACCATCCAAAAGCTCTTTCATTGTTTTACTGCCCGTTTCTTTCAGATAATCTCGACCTAGGCCAATGAGAGTTTGATAATCTTCTTCTTTGATAGGTACTTGTTTAACGTATTCAAAATTAATATCTTTCAAATTGCTTAGCCTTAAATAAATGACCCCTCCAGACATTCCTGCACCAATATTTCCTTTGGTTTCACCCAAAATCCAAATCATGCCTCCGGACATATACTCACAAGCATGAAGACCGACACTATCAACCACTGCTGATGCACCACTGTTTCTCACTGCAAATCGATCACCGGCATTACCATGAACAAATAATGATCCTCCGGTTGCTCCATAAAGTGCGCAGTTACCAATAATTGTATTTTTCTCACTTTCAAAGCCAGGATGTTTTTTCTGAGGTGTGATTACCACTTTCCCACCAGACATGCCTTTGGCAACGGAATCGTTTGCCTCACCCTCGAGTCTAATATCAATTTCTTTAACATTAAATACCGCAAAGCCTTGACCTGCAGACCCTATGAACTTGAGACTTGCTTTTTGAGGGAGAGAAGCTTGGATTTTGTGTATTCTATTCAAAGTATAAAGACCTGCTAATGTGGCAGGAATTGCTCGATCATAATTTGAGATTTTAAAGCTCTTAGATGTTTCAAATTCTTTAATGACAGTTTGATTTAGGCCATCTAAGTGTTCGTAGTTAAATTTAGCTTCTTTGGCCTTAGGCCCATAATCATGAATAAAATGATCTAGCTTTATCCCTCTTTCTTGTATGATTCCAAGATGCTTTTCATTTGCCTCAAGTAAATGGTTTTTTCCAATAATATCCTGCAGGGAAGTTTGGCCCATCTCTGAAAGTATATCCCTCACTTCTAAGGCAAGGCATTGCAAAAGCCGTACAACTTTTGATGACTGGCCTTTATAGAGAGCTTTAAAGCGTGGTGCGTGAGTCGCAATTCCAGTTGGGCATGTGTTTTTCTCACACACTCGTGCCATGATACAACCCTCCCCTACTAACAGGAGTTTTCCAAAATCAAATTCATCAGCACCAAGAGCTGCTGCAACAACAATGTCTTTACCAGTAATAAATCCACCGTCAGCGCGTAGAATAATTCTATTTCTCATCCCACTTTCAACTAGTGCACGATGCACTTCTAGAAGACCTATCTCAAGTGGTAAACCTGCGTGCTTCATGGAGAGAATCGAAGCTGCCCCGGTTCCACCATCGCCGCCTGAGATTTGAATAATGTCAGCAGCCGTTTTTGCAACACCAACACTAATTGCCCCAATATTGTCACCAGCAACCAATTTTACTGATACTTTAAGTTTTGGATAAAGTTCCTTTATTTCATAGATCAGTTCTTTTAAATCTTCGATGCTATAAATATCATGTTGCGGGGCCGGCGAAATTAAATCAACTCCGGGAGAAGTAAAACGTGCTTTTGCAATCTCTTCAGTAACCTTCACGCCCATAAGTTGCCCACCTTCACCAGGCTTAGCTCCTTGGGCAATTTTTATCTGAACCTCTTGTCCATTCACTAAATACTCTGCGGTAACCCCAAAACGACCAGATGCGATTTGTTTAATTGAAGCAACAATCCCTTCTGTTTCATAAAATGGGTTCTCTCCACCTTCACCACTATTACTTCTTCCCTTAATCTCTCTAAATGCGATGATCAGGTCTCTTTGAGCTTCAGCACTAATTGCACCAAACGACATGGCACCACTACCAAAGGTTGTGAGAATTTCTTCAATCGGCTGTACTTTATCAAGCTTCAATGGACCACTTATTTTCTTAGGCGCAAGAAGGTGTCTAATAAGAAGCGGCTTTTCAGAAAGTTCTTTGGAAAAGCTTTTGAAATGATCGAATGATTTTTCGAGACTCTCTTCATTTAGTAATTGATGAATCGCTCTTGCCCGAAGAGATGTTAACGTATGTGACTCGCCAGACTTCATGGCAGCTTGTTCTCTATAAATGAATAAGTTAGGAAGATCTCCTTCTTCAAAATGTGAAGACTTCTTAACAAGTTCAAGAAGTGTTTCAAGCGAGTATCCACCTAATATCGATTTTTTACCTTTAAAGAAGGTATCCAAAACATCTTGCCCAAGACCAACGGGTGTAAATAGTTTCGATCCCTGATAAGATCTGAATACGGAAATGCCTCGTTTGGACATCACTCTTAACACTCCTTCTTTCATAGCTCTTAGAAGTTGTTTTTCTCTTGCTTCATCAAAAAGCTCATTCAGTTTTGGTTCTTTTGATGTCAGAGCAGTTTCAATCGCCATATATGGACAAATGGCCGATGCTCCATAACTCAAAAGACAGGCCATCTGGTGAGGATTTCTAACATCACCTACTTCCATAATGAGAGAAACTCTTAATCTGCGGCCTGTATTATTGAGACCAATGTTAAGGTAAGTCATTGCTAGAATAGAAGGAATTGGAAGACGTTCCTTTGATGCAAGTCGATCACTCAAAATAATAAGACTAAAGCCTTTTTTGAGTGCCATGATTGCTTCTTCACGAATTTCACTCAGCCTGTCTAGAAAACCTTTTAAATTGCAGTCTTTAGGAAATGTTATATCTATTTTGCATGAACGTATGTCTTGGTTGGTTGAGTTCTCCGCGAGCGAATGAAGATAATCCATTTGACCCAAGGAAAGGACCGGTCCATCTAATTCAAGGCAAGACTTAAGAGGAATGAATTCCTTAGCTTCAAATATATTAGGCTTTCTTCCCAAAAAGACCCTCATGTCAGTCACAATTTTTTCCCGAATATAATCAATTGGGGGATTCGTTACCTGGGCAAAGTCTTGATAAAAGAAATCATAAATAGAACGAGTTTCGTGGGACAAGAAGGGTAAGCAGGCGGTGTCACCCATCGAGCTCAAAGGTTCTTTAGACTCTATAGTCATAGGAATAATAATTTTATCAACTTCATCTTTTGAAAAATTAAAAATTTTCTGTTTCGCCAAAATGTCTTCCTCTACAGGCCGAGGAGGCAAATAACCAAGAAGAATGGTTTGAGGATCAAAATTTGCATTTTTATTTTCTAGAAAATTTTTCGGATCAAGAAAATTGATACTTCCAGATAACACGTTAATTGTAACAGACTCACCAGATGACAAGGCCCCCTTGGCAAGAATCGTCTCTGGGTCGACTTTAAAAACACCTGCTTCTGAAGATAAATAAAAGTGATTATCAGTTCGTTGCCAGCGACAAGGCCGAAAACCATTTCGATCTAATCGGGCCCCGATATATTTACCATCACTAAACGAAACCATCGCAGGGCCATCCCACGGTTCCATTCCTCGACTCCAAAATTTATAATAGTTACTGTCCGTATTGGCAGGTGGAATTAGAATGGCCATTGTTTCGGCCAATTTAGGAATACTACTTCGGTATCTCAGACCTTCAGCAATTTCATTTAAGCCGCCGGAGTCACTGACACCTTCATGAGTAACTAGTTCATCGGCTTTTAGGCCTAGATCTTTTTCTCTGGTTATTGCCCATGCCCTGTTACCTTCAATGGTATTAATTTCGCCATTATGAGCTATCAAGCGAAAAGGCTGAGTTTTATCCCATGTTGAAACGGTATTGGTACTAAACCGTCTGTGAAAAAGTGAAAAATTCGTTTTATAACTTTTATTTTTGAGATCCAAATAAAAACGACTGAGATCTTCACTTCTACACAAGGCCTTATAAATTATATTTCGTGGTGATAGTGAGCTGAAGAAGAATTCATAAATGCCATTCTCCTTTTCTTTTGAACGAGTCGTTTGCCGAGCATGATAAAGAAGTCTTTCAAATGAATAAAGCGTTCGACAATGATCAGGTCGAATGATGATTGCCTGAATAATTTTAGGCATGATCTTTAATGAATGTGTACTAATAACAGATGTATCTATGGGGACTTCGCGATACTCCACAACCTTGAGACCATATTGCCAAAATGTTTCTTCAAAAACTTGCAGAGATTGTTTCTGCTTTTTGAGGTCTTGAGGAATGAAAAGAAAAGCAACTGCGAATGTATCTGGTTCACGATTAAATAATTCAAACGGAATTGAAGTCATGATACCAGCACCATCGCCGATATTATCAGGACCAACACCACCTCTGTGCTCCATGCATTCTAGTGCATGAATACCCTGTTCAAGAATTTCGTGCGTGCTCTCATTTTTCAGAGAAACAAGAAAACCTACACCACATCCATCTTTTTCCACGATAACCTCTTGAATATAAAACCAAACACCACGCAATTCTATTACGCGAAAAGGACAAATCCCAATAACAAAATATTACTTATTAATTAGGAGCAATAGTCCGACTGATATGATCATCCATTGCTAGTATGGGAGGAATTATGTAAGCTCGACCCATGCAATCTCTTGAAATATTAACTATAGGTCTACCATTCTGCGCGTTTAAGATCGTGACAGGTTTATTTTTTAATCAGTACTGGTTAGTGGCATTGGGTGCATTAGATCTTTTTATAAATGCCATTAATTTTTTAGCATTGTTTTTTTTAAAAAGAAGGGTTTTTGATGCGTGCTCTCTATCTTTTCTTGTTCGTTTAATCAAAAAGCCTGTGATCGGAATGCGGCCAAAATGGCAGGACTTAGGAAATTCAATTGACGTTCTACTTTCATTTTCATTAGTTGCGATTGTAATTGGCGGAGGTTTTATAAAACATCTCCCGCCTGATCATCTTTCTTTATGGAACCTGGCCGTTATTCTCAATGTCTTTGGTGCTGGATCAAGTCGATTAACGGCTTCAATTAAAAATATCAAATCTTAGTTTTCTTAGTTTTCTTAGGAATGATTTCTGTCCAGATAACACTAACAATTCCTATTATAATACAAATCACCAAATCAATAGGATGCAAGTATGAAAAGCTGAACATTTTACGAAGACTTTCATTATATAGAACTCCACTTAACATCAAAAGCGATGTGAAGATTATGTACTGAACAACCTTATTAGGTTTGGAAATTATTTTTTGAATAAAAGATGACTTGGATCCCCGGCTCATAAAGATAAGTGTAATATTTGAAATAATAAGCGTTGTGAAAACCAACGCTCTAATTTCAGGCTCCCCTAAACCTTTTTGAAGAGAAATATAGTAAACACTTAATAGTGCAATTAAGATACTTACACCCATTGTAATACTAGGAAGCCATAGTTCACGGTTCAAAAGTTTTTCTTGAGGATCTCTTGGAGGCTCTAGCATAGTATCTTTCCCAGCTGGTTCTGCTTCAAACGCAATAGATGAAGCGGGCTCAATAATCAGGTGAAGAAAGGCAATGTGGGCCGGAAAAAAAACAAGAGGATGTCCAAAAAAAACTGGAAAGATAGACATTCCCGCAATCGGAACATGCACGGCAAATAAATACACTAAGGCACTTCGAAGATTCGAGTATATTTTGCGGCCCATGCGAATGGCCTCCACAATTGAAGCAAAATCATCATCAAGAAGAACAAGATCTGCTGACTCGCGCGCGACATCAGTCCCCCTTCCTCCCATTGCAATCCCAATGTCTGCACTTTTCAGTGCAGGTGCATCGTTTACACCATCACCAGTCATCGCCACGACTTCCCCAGCTGATTTTAAACAATTAACTAATCGTAATTTCTGCTCAGGCATGACTCTCGAAAAAACACTTATTTTTTTTGCCATGAGGCCTAAATCAATATCAGAAACCTTTTCCATTTCAGATCCGGTCATCACAAGGTCTGGATTTTCTAGCCCAATTTTTCTGGCGATACTACATGCTGTCGTTGGATGATCACCTGTGATCATAACGACTCTAATTCCTGCTTTATGACATTCTGAAACAGCGTTGGGAACTTCTGACCTTACTGGATCAATGAGTCCTATGAAACCTACAAAAACAAATTCAAAATCATGTTGCTTCATTGGAAGTGCAGCTTGATCTGAAGAAGCCTTGGCCACTCCTAATACCCTTAAGCCTTCACTGGCCATTGTCTCAGCAGCTTTATGTGCAGCTTCTGCATTCTCTTTGGACATGTGGCAAAGATCAATTATGGCCTCTGGGGCACCTTTGGCTCCGACTACAAAACCACCACCGATCTTAGGTTTCCAAGCATGCGTAATAGAAAGAAGTTCTGAAGAAAGTGGATATTCTTTTTTAAGTGACCAATCGTGGTGGAGATGTTCAGTACCTTGAAGAAATTTCGAACCAGCACTAACAAAAGCCAATTCCATAGGATCATAGGGATCTTTTCTGCTGGCCAAAATTCCAAACTCAAGCGCCTCATGAAATTCTTCATCTAATGAATTTGTTTTCGAATCTAAAAGATCTACATAACGACCTTGAGAATAAATTTTCTGAATAGTCATTTGATTTAAAGTAAGTGTACCCGTTTTATCTACGCATAAAACGGTCACCGCGCCCAAGTTTTCAACTGCCGAAAGTTTTCGAGTCAAAACTCTTCGTTGCGAAAGTCTCCAGGCACCTAAGGATAAAAAGATGGCAAGGACTGCAGGTAATTCATTTGGCATAATTGCCATAGCAAGGGAAAGTCCAACAAGTGCTCCTTCCAACCAATTTTCTCGAGTCAATGCGTAGACAACTACAACCAGCACACAAAGAAGAGCAGCAACCCATGTTACCTGCTTAACAAGGCCAGTAGTTTGTTTTTCGAGATTAGTTGATTCCGCCTCAGTTCCCTGGATCGATTTACCAATCTTTCCAATTTCTGTCTTTGCACCAATTGCAGTAACCAAGGCTATTCCTTGGCCACGAACAATAGTTGCACCAGCAAAAATCTTGGAATCCTTTTTTTTATCCACGGGTATAGCTTCACCAGTTAGCAGGGATTCATCAGATGAAATATAATCGCCTGAAATAAGAGTGGAGTCGGCCGGCACGCGATCGCCTTCATTAATGAAAAGAATATCACCCCTAACCACTTCTCTTCCCGCTATCCGCAATTTTGCCCCATCCCTTAAAACAAGAGCACGAGGACTTGAAAGATCTTTAAGTGCTTCAAGAGCTCGCTCCGCCTTAGCTTCCTGTGTAACAGTGATTCCAATGATCAGAACCAAAAATCCCATTAGCATCATGGCTTCTTGTCGATCACCAATGAGAAAATAAATAGCCCCACACCCAAGCAGAATATAAACAGTGGGTTCTTTCAGAATATTTATGACGATGGAAATAGTTCGTTTCGGACGAGATTGAGGTAACTCATTATAGCCCTCTTCTTCTTGTCGGCGTAAGACAATTGATTGGGAGAGGCCACCGCCGGATAATTGGATGATGTTCTTATCATTCATAAATCACCACTCAAGATTAAAAAGTCCATGAGAAAGCTAAACTGCACCAAAGTTTATCACCATACACAGCAAACAATACCAGTTTTTTTACTTCATTTTGATTTAGTGAGGCATTCCTTCGCGCCGTATTATACTCATTAATAACATTGCAAATGTAATTGAGGCTAAAAAAATATTCTGTTATTGTTGCATCATGAAAATTTGCCAATCAATTAATGAAGTTCTCGAACCCATTCAATCTAATATGACTGTTTTTGTCCAAGGGGCAGCAGCAACACCTATTACGTTTCTCAAGGCCCTCACCCTCGAAGCTCCACGCTTAAAGAATGTCGAACTCATCCATCTCCATACTGAAGGTGATGCTCCATACGCTCGCCCCGAGTTTAAAGAATCGTTCCGAGTGACAAGCCTTTTTGTGGGTAGAAACTTGCGTGGAAAACTTGATTATGATCGTATTGATTATCTTCCTTGTTTTCTATCTGAAATTCCCAAGTTATTTAGAAATGGTTTTAAGCCGATTGACGTTGCACTTATCCAGGTTTCGCCCCCTGATGCACATGGTTTTGTTTCTCTCGGAGTTAGCGTTGATATTGCAAAGGCAGCTGTAGAAAATGCCAAAGTCGTAATAGCTCAATTTAATTCCTTCATGCCACGTGTACATGGTGGTGGCCTTATTCACGTGAGTAAGATTGATTATGCTTTTGAGCTTAACGAACCAATTTATTCACCTAAGATAAAGCCCCTCACGGAGGTGGAATTACAAATTGGAAAGAATGTTGCTGCTCTTGTTGAGGACGGGGCAACCATTCAACTTGGGATTGGGGCAATACCGGATGCAGTCTGCAAATGTCTTACTGGTCACAAGAATTTAGGCTTACATACTGAAATGTGGACTGACGGAGCTTTAGATCTGATTAAAAGTGGAGTGATTAACAATTCCCAAAAGAAAATCCACCAGGGCAAATCAACTTCTTCCTTCATTATTGGCTCCCCTGAGCTTTATCAATATGCAAATGATAATATGTCCGTACTTAATTTTGAATCTGACTATATCAACTACCCGATAAACATTATTCGTAACCCTAAAGTAACGGCCATCAATTCCGCTGTTGAGATAGACATCACAGGACAAGTTTGTGCTGATTCGGTTGGAAGGGAAATTATTTCAGGTGTCGGTGGGCAAATGGACTTTATACGAGCAGCGGCTCTCTCTGAAGGTGGCAAGCCGATACTGGCGCTACCATCAACAACAAGTAAGGGAATATCCCGCATCGTTTCTGAACTCAAAATAGGGGCCGGAGTCGTTACTACTCGATCACATATTCACTACGTGGTGACTGAATATGGGGTTGTTAATTTATTTGGAAAGACTCTCCGTGAGCGTGCCTACGCAATGATCAGCATTGCCCATCCTGATCATCGGAATCAATTGGAAAGAGATTGGGTTCTTTTTCAAAACAAGCAAAGATAATAATTTTCGTTTTGCATGAAAATTGCTAAAAAGAGCCATGATAAATAATGATGTGATTCGAAGTATTAGATACATGCTCAACATTAGCGAGTTTAAGCTGGTGGAAATCGTCAAGCTCGGTGGCGGTGAAGTAACCCAAGCTGCAATGAATGCCTATATCAAGAGAGAAGACGAACCAGGCTTTGAGGAGTGCGGTCAAAATGTTATGTCACGTTTCCTCAATGGACTCATTTATTTTAAACGCGGCAAAGATGAAAGCAGGCCACCACTTGGTCCTGAACTACCTACTAACAATGTAGTACTAAAAAAACTTCGAGTAGCCTTCGAACTCAAAGATGAAGATATTATTTCGATGTTAGATAGTGATGGTTTTAAAGTTTCAAAAACAGAACTTAGTGCCTTATTCCGAAAAGAAGGACATCAAAACTATCGTCCTTGCGGTGATCAATTTTTGAGAAGCTTTCTCAAAGGACTCACAGCAAAAGTGAAAGGACCGAAGTAGACCCCTTGTGGGACCTACTTCAAGAGTTATTTATTTGAAGCTGGCCTGAACCTCTTTTATGCCAATGACCTGCCCAACAAAGCGATTTCCAACAAAAACCAGTTGATTCACTTTTGCACCTTCGGTAGTCAAAAGAACAAACTTTCCTGCAACCTTGACGAGCTTAAGGTTAAACACTTTTCTTGAACCTTTAATTGCATTGTAAAGATAATCAAGGGCAATCGTTCCTCCACTACTTGCAGTAAAATTTTGTGCCCTCAAAATCACTACCTTGCGACCATCTCTTTCAGAAGCTACAATTCCATCAGCAATTGCCTGCTCAGCAGTATAAAACTCATCGCTAGTCACCTTGTCGTCTTCAGTTTCATAAAGACGAATTGTATCAAGGTCGCCCTTTGAATCAGTCTCAATTAAAAGTTGAGTCCGCTCAGGCCCAACATCTGTTGTGATAAGACAAATTTTCGTTTCTGCAGCAAAAACATTCCATCCAAAAGTCACCGAGATTATGCCAATTAATAAAAACTTCATAAATACCCCCCCAGAAGAATTGGTTGGGTTAGATTTACTAAGGTTAGTGAGCAAAGTCTTAAAAGTGGAAAACTTTATAAGCTTTGGACTTTAAGGATCATGATTTTAACTAGTTACAAGAAAGTAACTTACGAAAAATCGCTAAGTAGTTCTTTCATGGAATAGAAGGCGGCCAGACCAAGTACAATCGCTATAATTGCAGTTTCAGGAGATAGCTTGAAGGGGCTGCGCTTTGCCATATGTATGTTTTCCAAAATGTTATAGGAAATCGACTTAATATTTATCGTATTTTAAGTTGAAAAAATTTAATCTTTTTCACGAATATTTTAATTAACTACTATGGTCCGGTAATTTTGTATTCATCTTTACTGCTACAAATGATGTTTAGTGCTACAATAAATTATGTCAAATATTATATATGCGAAAGACTTTAAAGACATGCCTTGGGAGAATGGCGGGGGCACCACTCGCGAGATTTATCGAATAGCGCATGAAAGCGAGAAAGATAAATTCTATTTTCGTATTTCAATCGCACAGGTAAAC
Source organism: Bacteriovoracaceae bacterium (assembly GCA_044377495.1). Lineage (GTDB taxonomy): Bacteria > Bdellovibrionota > Bacteriovoracia > Bacteriovoracales > Bacteriovoracaceae > Peredibacter. The sequence goes on from JBILYY010000031.1 coordinate 13,118, forward strand.
CAATCAGGTCCTTTTTCCGTGTTTCCTGGCATCGATCGTTTTCTTATGTTGCTTGATGGGAAAGGCTTCATTTTAAACTTCGAAGACAAGAGTAATGTAAAACTCGCTACCGCGTTTGATTCATTTGAGTTTGAAGGTGAAGAAAAAATTCAATGTGAATTGATAGACAAAAACTGCATTGACTTTAATGTAATGACTGATCGTAGTTGGGGCCAATCAAATATTAATCTCGCCCATCTTAAAATGAATCAGATTAAAAAATATCAGCCCAAACACCAAACTTTTCTCTACTTATACCAAAACTCTCCAAAACTCATCGTGCTTGAGCCCAATGACAAATTCGAGTTTAAGGCTTCCGAGAATGTGATTGTGATTGAAGTTGAGATCACAAAAACAAGCCACTAGAAGTAACTTTTTATTTTATTGTTATATAAACATAGGGCTTACTAACTTTAAGAGTCGCACTTTCCTGTTTTTTTAACTCATCAAAAACTTTAGAAGTCAGATCGAGAAAACCAAATTTCACTTCAGAGATTTTCACTGTCAGCTTTTTTACGGGAGCTTCGTATTTAATTGTTCCAGTAGCAGTTGCAGTTCCTGAAATTTGAGCTTTAACTTCCGTACTTAATTCAAATTTTCCACCCGTGACCTTAAGAGTTAAATTCTTAATTCCAACGCCTCCAAGAATTTCGTCATGGGTTTCATCAATTGCCTTCATCAAGGCTTGATCAAAACCAGATTCACCATCAGTTGTTAATGCTGCTGTTTTAAGGCTCATTTTCTGGATACAACCGTTAATCACTTGGTCCATAACTTCGGGGAAAGTAGAAATCCTGTTACAGGCAAGATTCAAATTTTTGAGATCAATATTTTTATCAGGAGAATTAAAAATAGCAGATACTGCTGACAAAGAAACTGAACTCGCGAATGAAAGATTAAATGCGCTCATTTTGATTTGTTGAGCACTCTTCATAAGATCAGGTGCGTCTCTTAACGTCAGTTCCTGATTCTCAACTCCTTCAAAAATAAATTTAAAATCGTCTCCGATTTTTTCCACATGGACCTTCTGAGTATCAACCAATTTTTGCTGATACGAGAAAGATTCTGCAGTCCCATCACCTTGGGGTGCCTGATAATTAAAATTGAAATTCTTAATACTCACCTGTGAGACTTGGCCCCAGGCCATTGACGTCATGAACAGTGAAAATAGAAGTGTCTTCATAGAGTATCGCCTTGGTTAATTGTCAACTTGCCAAGGTATCGGAGATGCCAAATGAAGAGGTGAAAGACTCGGGAATTACAACCTGAAAGTAGGAAAAAAAGACTTCATTAATGAGGGGGATAACTTTTTTCTAAAGTTTATTCAAAGACGAATAGGGAGTTTAAGATCCTTCAGCTTGCCCTTTTTAAACTCTAGAGCGACTTCAAAAAATATGGCCGCTTCCTTTTTATTTAAATCAGCTGATCGCCCGACTCTAATAATTGCCTCTAATTGTTCCGGGCCAAATGATTGATTTATTATTTCTAACATTTTCAACTTAGCTCTTTTTATTTCAAGCCTTGTGAAAACCACGTCCAGGCCTTGCATCTGATCTATTTGGGAAAATAGTAAAAACTCTGACTCATCATATTCGCCATCTTCAATATCTAGTGGTTTTTTTTCATTGTAGATTTCAAAGCAATCCTGACTCTTGGCCAGCATTATCTTCAGGTGTTCGGGTAACTCTTGGGCGTAAGAATTAACACTAAGAAAAAATATTAAAAGTAACAACTTACTCATATGTGAATTTTACCAGAATTTTTCTCATCATTTCCTGACTTTGAAACAATTTCCCCAACCGTCTAAATCAATGACATCTAAGACTGCTATCCTTGTTTCTATAGAAGAAACTCGTTAAAACAGGCACTTAGCCGTGTAGTTTAGAGAAGTTAGGCCACATTTAATTATTTTGGAATATCAATAAATTAAAGGCTTTTTTAAGCCGATAAGTTCATGAGGGATTAATGGGAAATTTTTTTGGAAAAGCACTGGTCATCGACAGTAATGTGAAATTTGTCGAGGGAATTAAAGAAGAACAAAATCTTCTTAACGATTACCCATGCTTATTTACCAAGACCTTTAAAGAAGCCTCTCAAATATTGAAGCAGCCTAAGCATAATATCAGGATCATTTTTATTTCGAGTGCTATTGGACCAAGCCACGGCATTGATGAGTTAAAAGAAATTAGAATTGAACGACCACTGACTCCCGTATTTTTGATTTCTCATGCCCCAGAAAGAGAGCCGAAAGAGTTAATGGCAAATGAATGTGGTTTTACAAAGATTCTACTCTCGCCAATTAATTACTTGGCACTAATTAAGGAAATTGACTGCCTCTTTATCTCAAAAGAATCCTGGGTAGATGTCGTGGCTTCCAAAGAAGAAAAAAACATAGAACTTGACCTAGTCGCTGACGGCTACATCCCAACCTCACTTACAGATTTCGTGCTAACGCCAAAGTCTTTTTTTAATATCTTCATTAAACTTGGGTCAAACAAATTCATCAAAGTTTTAAATTCTGGCGACGCTCTTAATCAAGAGCTCCTTCAAACTTATGCAAAAAAAGGAGTCACTCATCTTTTTATTTCAACTGAAGAGCACAAAAAGTATATCCGTTTCTGTGAAGAATTAAGTAAGAAAATTTTAAATAACCCTAATGCTAGTTCTATGAAAAAGATGAACAACGTTTTAAATCTTGGATCAAATATTGCCCAAAGCTTCATCCACACAGGGATTTCACAGGAAAAACTTGATTTTGCGAATAATTTTCTAAACCAAAGCGTAGGCTTGATTAAAAACATGAGATTAAAAAATGAATCATTGAAAAAATTCATTGATTCAATTGAAATGAACGAGCATAGCGCTGCTGTGTCTTTTTTGGCAGGCATGATTGCCAATGAGGTAGGCATCGAATCTATAAAATCCGTCAAACTTGTTGGTATCGCCGCACTACTTCACGACATCGGCTTGTACGACGTGGACCCCCATTTTAAAGAAGAGTCACTCGATAATTTAAGTGAAGAACAGAAAAAAAACTTTGAGCAACATCAAAAGCACGGTGGAGAAATTCTTAGGAAGTGCGGTGGATTTGATGAAGTCATTTATCAGTCTGTTGAGAGTCACCATATGCGCCGACGAGGCAATGACCCTTCCCGGCGCGCAAATAATATAAACATGCTCGCTGAAATAATTGGTGCAGCAGATGAACTTCATAATATTTTCATTGGGACAAAACTTGATGATATGAAGCTTCATCATTTTGTTCAGACAAACTTAAAAAATTTTTCGCCTCAAATCGAGAGGGCAGTTACGAAGCTGCTTAATAAGAAACAAGCTGCTTGATGCATTCCTCCTGAAGGTATCTTTAGTGTTCAATTCATTTTTTTAAATGCTACATCCTTACTTAAATTGGCCTCACCTAAAGAGGCATATAATTTATAAGGAGTGTTTTATGGGAAAAAAGATTTACGTAGGAAACTTACCATTTACTGCAACAAGCGAATCTCTGTCTGAGATTTTTTCCTCATTCGGAATAGTAGATTCTTCTAAAATTGTAATGGATCGAGACTCAGGCAGAAGCAAAGGCTTTGGCTTTGTAGAAATGTCATTAGATCATGAAGCCATTTCTGCAATTGAAAAACTTCACGGCTCAGATTATGGTGGTCGTGCTTTAACCGTTAACGAAGCTCGTCCAATGGAGAAAAGACCATCTTCTCAGGCCGGAAGCTTTCAGCGTAACCACTCAAACATGAATTATGGCAATTCTGTACGAGATAACACGGGGCGATAAATACGCTTAATTCAACTTAAAATCAATGCGTTATATCGCTATGATTCCTTGTAGTTGAATTTTGTCGCTTTTTCTAATTAACAGTGTTAAATGTTTGTTTCAACGTTCGTTTCAGAGTGTCCCGAGTAAAGTTACTCCATGTCCTCTAAGCGGCTCCCTGGCCTTTGGAGGTTTTATGGGTAAGAAGATTTATGTCGGTAACCTACCGTTCACAGCAACTAACGAATCACTATCTGAGATGTTCGCATCTTTCGGTAATGTTGATTCATCAAAAATCGTAACAGACAGAGATACTGGTCGTTCAAAAGGCTTCGGCTTTGTTGAAATGTCAGATTCTTCTGAAGCTGATGCAGCTATCGAAAAACTTAACGGTGCTGATTTCGGCGGCCGTTCACTAACTGTTAACGAAGCTCGTCCTATGGAGCCTCGTACAGGTGGATTCGGCGGCGGCGGCGGTGGACGTGGTGGCGATCGCGGCGGTGGCGGCGGACGTGGTGGTTTCGGTGGTGGACGCAGTGGTGGTGGTGATCGCGGTGGAGACCGTGGTGGAAACCGTTGGTAGTCCAACCTTAAAATTTATTTTTTGAAGAAGCCCGCGCAAGCGGGCTTTTTTTTTAGTGAATTATTAAATATCTGATTTCGTTGCCTTCTGGACTCGTTGCATTACCGGCCAACCTTGATTTATCCTTTAATTTTTCTAAGTACCCCTAATTGTGCTATCCTTAAAGTTAGGAATTATTGTATTTAGTTCCGCAATTATTGTCGCAGGTAAAGAGTTTCAAGCGAGTTGCTTAAGATCCTCTGAGAGCGCATCTAGAGCCTTAAGGAGGTATCTATGGGTAGTAAGATTTACGTTGGTAATTTACCATTTTCTGCAACAAGCGAGTCTCTTAACGAGATGTTCGCAAAGTTCGGAACTGTTGAATCAGCAAAGATCGTCATGGACAGAGACACAAACCGTTCAAAAGGTTTTGGATTTGTAGAAATGGCTTCTGCTGACGATGCTGCAAAAGCAATTGAAAAACTTAATGGCCAAGACAATGGTGGACGTTCACTTGTTGTTAACGAAGCTCGTCCTATGGAGCCACGTACTGGTGGATTCGGTGGCGGCGGCGGTGGACGTGGTGGCGATCGCGGCGGTGGCGGCGGACGTGGTGGTTTCGGTGGTGGACGCGGCGGTGGCGGTGATCGCGGTGGAGACCGTGGCGGAAGCCGTTGGTAAGCCAACTTTAAATTTTAATTTAAATAGGCCCGCGTAAGCGGGCTTTTTTTTGATCTTTAGGGACATGACTTAAAATTGATGTTTTAATATTCTTATGATTACAGAATTCCTTAAGAAAAAAGATTTCACATGGGTCGATGTTCAAGAACCTGAAACAGAGGACTTTGATCGTCTCAGTACTGATTTTTCCCTACCCTACCTTTTGGTTCAGGACTGTTTGCGGCCTGAGCATTTGCCAAAATATGAAGAGAGTGAGGAAGGCGGTCACTTCTTAATGATGCGAAGTTTTGATAATGAGTCTCACCATCATGACACCTCCGTTCAGGAACTTACCAGGAAGATTGCTCTCTTTATTAGCGATGATCGGTTGGTAACAATTCACAGGATTGAACTCCCCTACTTGATCAGCATTGCTGAAAAATCAAAAAAAACTGATCTTCCAAAAACTTTTCACGGCTTAATTCACCAAGTAATCTTGGGAATTATACGAACATATGATGTTCCTGTTTTAAGACTTCAGGATCTTTATGATGGATTTGAACACGAAATTCTTGCGAAAAAAAATGAACATCTTTCAACTATTCGGATTTATCATTTTCGTAGGCAGACCTTTATTTTGAAAAGAATTCTAAAACAAACAAATGATGCTCTATATCGATGTAAAGATTTTTGGGTAGATCACCCGTCTATGCTGCAAGACTTGAGAGAGAATGTTGATCAACTTTACTTTCAACTTGATGAGCTTTCGGTAAACTTCGAGCATCTCTTTAATTTACACGTTGCCTTGAATGATCAACGTGCAAATGACGTAATGAAATTATTAACTGTTTTCTCCTCAATCTTGCTTCCCCTAAACTTTATCGCTTCATTTTATGGAATGAATTTTGATTATCTTCCTGGAGTTCATTCTCCCTCTTCCGTTTTTATACTCTCAATCGTGATGCTTTTTATTACAATCACTGCTGTGTGGTATTTTCGACGCAGGGGATGGTTTACAACTGCTCGTGAGTAATGAATTGTAATCCAAGATAAAACATTGTTCGGAGAAATTATGCATTCCATTTCTATTCTTTTTTTTCTGTTTTTTTCATTTTCAACGTGGGGACAGTCCATGAAAGATCTAGGCAATAAAGACAAAATTAAATTTTTCTTCGATAAGCTCTCAAAAGATAACATGCAACTAGTCGATGAGTTTTACGATAGCAAAATTGAGTTTATTGATTCTGTTGGATCAATAAACGGAACTGAAAAAATCAAAACCTATTACTCAAATATGTATCAAAATGTGAAAAGCATTAAATTCGATTATAGCCAGTTTTATGAATCAGAAAACAGTGTTGTAGCTATCTGGAAGATGACACTTCAGACTGATAAACTAAATGGTGGAGAACCCTTTACGGTCGATGGTAATTCCGTAATAAAATTTGGTGCTAACGGGAAGGCCATTTATCATCGCGATTATTTTGATTTGGGAGCATTTATTTATGAAAGACTTCCTGTCATAGGATTTGTGATTAAAAAAATTAAAGACCGCTTCAAAGTAGAATAAATGAATAGATTAGAAATACTTATTCCATTAGTTAAACCATTTTATACTCCGGACGATCCTGCGCATGACTGGCCTCATGTTGGGCGAGTTGTTTCGACTGCAAGGAAACTGGCGTTGGATGAAGCTGTTAACCTTCCATGTTTGTTAGCAGCGGTTTACTGCCATGATATTGTCAATCTTCCCAAAAATCATCCTGAGCGTTCTCAGGCTTCTCAAATGGCAGCTGAAAAAGCAGCTCCCTTGTTAGTACAATGTGGTTTTTCGAATGAGGAGGTAAAGTACATTCAACAATATGTAATAGAACATAGTTTTTCGAAGGGACTGAAGCCAACCAGTCTTGAAGCAGCAATTCTGCAAGATTCTGACCGTCTTGACACGCTTGGTGCCATTGGCGTTTTGAGGTGTGCATCTGTTAATACCCAAATGAAATCCAGTTTCTATGAACCGTTCGATCCTCTTGCTAAATTACGTGAACTTGATGACAAAAAATATATGGTTGATCATTACTTTGTAAAAATATTTAAATTACCTGAGATGATGAACACCACGAAGGGTAAAATCGAAGCTCAAAAACGAGTATTATATATGAAAGGTTTTCTAGAAACGCTTATGACTGAAATTAATGGCTAATCTTAGGCTGCATCAATAAATGAAGCCTCATTCCTGGCCACAACCTTGTCTTCTCTTCTAAAGAAACGATGATATAAAAATATTGCTAAACCATAGAAGAAAGCTGCTGTGAAGAAGGTTGGACCAAAAGAATAATTTTCAATTAAGTGACCACCTAGACGAGTGCTCGAAGTGTAGATTATATGATAAAAAAACAAAATTATTGCTGAGGCCAGCACACACTCTTTTTCTTGAACGTGTTCCATTTCAAATATTGAAGTCACTGGACTCGACATATTCATAAGCATTCCGCGCATAAAAAAACAACCCAGAACAATGCTAATATTAGCGGCCATACCCATCGTAAGCATGAAGGGAATTGAAAGGGTTGCCGTTATCATAATGAAACGCAAAGGAGTCGTTTTCTTAATCAAAATTGGAGTCATGAAAATTCCAGCAAAAATAAACAGCTGTAATAACGCGTAAGAGATTCCGATCATTTTAATAGAGAAGTTAAAGCGTTCCTTGAGGTATAGATTCATAAAAGGAACGATTAATCCTCCGCCAAAAGCAAAACATAATTTAGGCAAGATCAGTTTGCTTAAGACTCCCCAGTCCGTTCCCTTAAGGCCATCCAAAATTTTTCTTTTCGCTTTCGGAATTGGTACACGACGAATCCGAATAAACATGAGATTCGAGAGGAAAACAACCATTAAGGCTAACATTATCGATGTTCGGTAGAGGTCAATTTGAGTCATCTCTGGCCGAAAGTGTCGTACCATCTCAGGTAAATACCCTCCCACAAGATAGCCAACAAAATGCGCAAGCATATTAAGCCCAGAATTCAGTGTAAATAAATAGATTCTTACCTGTGGTGTAGAATTACGGAAATAAAATGGCGACACCGAAATATTAAACAACGCTTGAAACATACTCGCGAGTAATCCAAATGCAAAAAGTGAAGACTCGCTTGTATTGATCACTTGAAAAAAATAAAACACAGAAGATAAAACTATACCGGTAACAACAAGATGTTTTACATGAAACTTATCAATTATAAATGCGGCCGGGATTGCCATCAAAGAAATGCCAAGACTGGTAGTCGAGATAAGATTACCAATAGATGATTCCCCGTATCCTAATTTTTTGAGATAGAGGTTAAATAAAAGAGCATAAATCGAGAGCCCAATTCCTTGAATAGCATTTCCCGCTAGGAAGAGCTTAACGTTACTTGATAATTGCTTAAAGTGGATGTGATAGCCGCGAACCATGGTGCTATTCTAGCGAGTCTTTTGGTGCTTAGAAATCAGGAAAATAATGTTTTATCATAGTGCCAAAGCAAATTAGTTTGATATATCAAACACCCTTAGCTAAGATCCCCTCAATAGCTTCAAAGGACTGCTCATGAAAATGCTTCTCATCCTCGCTTTTGCGCTCTCAAATGTACTATTTGCTGATGTCGTCTATATGCAAGAAAGCAAGAACGGAAAATCAGTTGTTCTTCAAACTTATAATGGTTCTCCACGTGTGCTGAATGATCTAACGTCAAAGAATTTGGCTATTTATCCCGATATCACGCCCGATGGCCAAGAAGTCGTATACGTTGAAGGTCCTGCTACTAATGACCTGAGTATTACTTATCAGCACCTTGGAAAAAATTTAGTTCAACGTTTTCATGCAACTCAAAAAGGAATGATTCTTCATCCTAAGTTTTCAAGGAATGGCCGACTAATATACTATTCTGCTCCCGGGCCAAAATCTAAAAATACCATTTTTTATTTTGATCGTGCAGTAGAAGTTTACCGCCAAGGTCAGGGATTAAATGACTACACTTTAGAAGGGGCAAAACTTTTAGATGGAGCTGAAGAGTCGTACTTCCCAAGACCTTCCTCTGATGGAAACTTTGTTGTTTATCAACGTAACACTGAAGGGAAAAAAGAGATCGTTCTTTTTGACCGCTTAGAAAATACCAAAACTGTTTTAGCTGAGGGTATGTCGCCAGCACTTTCATTTGATGAACGTTGGATTGCTTATACTTCTAAAAAAGAGGGTAACTGGAATATTTATGCTCTTGAGAGATCCACTGGTCAAACAATTCAAGTCACTTCTGACACAAAAGATGAAATGGCACCAAGTTTTATGCCAGACAACACCATCGCCTTTGCTTCAAATAAGTTTAATCATTTTCGGTTATTCAAACTTATTAAAGGTGAATGGATCTCAATGAATCAAGGAATAGATGTAAACGAAGAAATCGATTTTTACTCTCCTCAATTCTCAGGCAACACTCAAATTACACAAACTCTAAAGGCTCCTTTTATAGGTAATCCTCGATCATCTTTTGGAACTGTTACTCATAATGGAAAACTCTACATGTGTGGTGGTCATCAAGGTGCAGAACACACTTACCCACCAGAATCATTTACCGACATGTTTATTACCTATGATTCTGAATCCAATTCCTGGAAAGAACTAGCGCCTCGTCCGGTAAAGGCGCACGGATTTCAACTAGCAGCCTATGGTAATTACATTTATGCCTTTGGGGGCTTTGCGTATTCAGCAGACTATAAACCTGCGTGGAAGTCTCTGGATCAAATTGATCGTTACGACATTTTAACCAATAAGTGGGTGACGATTGGTAAACTTTTTTCTCCACGCTCTTCAAACGTAGCAGTTCAAATTGATGGCAAAGTTTATCTTGCGGGTGGTTGGGATTCGACTCCAAAATTCCCTAATGATAAAGATGGTACATTCTTAGACGCTATAGAAGTTTTTGATCTTAAAACTCAAAAGAATGAACTTGCAAATTATAAACTCCCATTACCGCTTCGACGGGCACTTACTGGAATTGAGTATAATGGCAAAATTCTTTTGATTGGTGGTTTAGGTCAGGGAGCATCTCACTTTGAATTGATAAATAATGTAACCGCAATTAATCCTGTTGATGGTTATGCCCAAGAATTAAGCCCACTCCCATTTCCTACATTTGCACCGGCCGCAGAGATTCTAAACAATCATCTGTATGTATTTGGTGGAATGTATAAAACCGGCACGATGAATTATGAATATGTTTCACACATCTATGACATGAACTTACTTTTATCTTCTTGGGACCACACCGGTCGCTGCTTAAAAGAAACGAAAGGATTTTCTCAAGTCTTTAAGATGGATGAAAAAACACTGGGCATCCTAGGAGGGCATCATTACTTTGAAGGCAATGATTTGCCTGTTTCAACTTTTGAAGCTTTTAGTCCTTCTAAGTAATGTAAAAATTGCTCACAATTGGGCATTGTATAGCTCAATAGGGTAACTTACGACATCCCAGAGGACCTCTTATGAAAATGCTTCTCATTTTTGCTATTACTATCTTGTCGGCCTACGCTCAGGATAATGATGTTACTCATAGGCCAAAAAGTTTTAATTATCAGGGTGCCAACGCAGTTTTCGTAGATTTTGAAGATGCCATCTATGACATTACTTACGACATCGATAAGAAAAAAGCGGAAGTCATCGCTAAATTTAAAATGAACGTCGTGGAAGCTGGTTATCCAATTTTTGACCTCATCCAGGAACCAACCTTAGTAAAAGTCGATGGTTTTGAGGTTAAGGCCCCTGAAGTTTCAACTCCTGCAAATGAAACCAAGATTCGTGTGATTAATAAAAAACTTCCAATCGGACGCTACGATCTTGAAATTCAAGTTCCACTTACAAATTTAATTGAGTATACGACAACCGGAGTAAAGAGCGCCTACTGGGTAACCGATCTTGAAGACCGTTATTATTTAGAGCGCTACATTCCTGTGAATCTGGAATACGACCGGGTGAAAATGACTTTTAACATAAATTTTAAAGGTCTGAAGACGAAGCAACATCTTTTTGCCAATGGTCTGGTAAAATGGACAACGGATCAAAAAGCGACAATTGAATTTCCCGAATATTTCACTGTAAATAGTCTATATTTCCACACTACACCCGTTGGTGAAGTGGAATTGTTGGAAACATCATTTAAATCCGTGGACGGTCGAGAAATTCCAGTGGTTCTTTATCAAGCTTCGGAAGAATCTGATTCCGAAGGTTTAATCGGATTAAAAAATATTGCACTAAGAGTTTTTAACGAATTAGAAAAGGACTACGGTGCTTTCCCACATCCTTCAATCACCATCTACAATGCCAGTCTCGCCAGCATGGGACTTGGTGGAATGGAGTACGCTGGGGCGACGGTAACGAACAAATCTGCTCTTTCCCATGAGCTTTTTCATTCCTACTTCGCACGCGCCATGACCCCTGCCAATGGCAATGCTGGATGGATCGATGAGGCACTGGCCAGCTGGCGAGATGATGGATACCCACGCCTAGCAACCCTTTCAGGTTCATCCTCAATGGCCGCTCATGCAACATATACACGCAAGACCGATACAGCCGCTTATAGCTTTGGTGCTCGGTTCATGTCGTTTCTGGATAACAAGTTCGTAAGTAAAGGTGGCCTGAAGCCGTTTATGAACAAGTTGCTTGAAAAGAAAATCTTTGAGCCCTTGTTTACTGAAGACTTTATTAAAGAGATGGAACTATTTTATGGTGAAAAAGTTCAGGACATTTTTAATAAGTATGTTTACGGAAAACCTCAAAAGCTAAAATCTGGTCAGATCCACCTTCACCGTAAAATCTCAGGTCCCGAACTTCGATCTATTCTCTGATACTTAGGGTCCTTCCGGGACCTTAAGTCGTCCGTAACCTGTCATTTTTACAATCATTCACGCATCGCGTTAAAATCTAAAGTAATGTCTGTGCATTGTTTATTACTAAGGAAAAATGCATGAAACTTCACGGAATAATTCTTGGGCTAGCTTGTTTATCAACGGCAGCTTTCGCAAATGAAAATGGGACGATTAAAATCTACGACGCTAAGTTTGTTCCGCAAATCATAAGTATGTTCAAGCCCGGAAATCTGGTTTTAGTAGACGGACAAAAGAAAACGCTTCTCCTGCCCAAAACTGCTCGCATTTTGAATTCAAATCTTGAAAAAGTGAGAGACTTTTATTCAGAGGAATTCTCAAGAAGAAGTTGGGATGATAAGGGTTCTGATATCCTTGCCTCACTTAATATTAACCGGTTCACAATTTTTGATGTTTTAGGCTCAAAACAAAATGCAGCGTGGGCAAAAACTAGATTTATATTTGGAGCAGGAAGTGACAAAGGTTTGGATAACTTTGAAAAAGCATTAGACGTCGTTGGACATGAATATACACATGCAGTTATTCAAACAACTTCAAATCTTAAATACGAAGGTCAATCAGGTGCATTGAACGAACATTTAGCAGATGTTTTTGGTATCATCGTAAACAACCGACACAATAAAAATTTAAGCAACCCTTACCTTATTGGAGCAACTGTTCTCACTGGCGAATATGCCGAAAAAGCGCATGCATTAAGAGATATGATGGATCCAAGCAAAGGTCTTTCCAAACAACCAGGCCACATGGATGATTTAAAAACAGAAAGATATGCAAAGTTTGGTGAAGGTTGTAAATCAACAGGGGAAAATGACAACTGTGGCGTACATATACTGAGTGGTATTCCGAATAAAATGTCTGCCCTTG
>JBILYY010000049.1:0-20709 GCA_044377495.1 Bacteriovoracaceae bacterium
CTATCATGCATAGTTATGCTTGTGGCAATGGACCTGGTGATGGTTACCTACCAAAAAACAATCTTTATATCCCTGATGGCCACGGCTTAATTCAAGGGATAGAGAAAGCTGAATTCGATACTGTTTTAGATCAAGTCTCCACTATCTATTCATCCGAGATATCTCGCTTCGGCGGAACATTAAAGATCATTCGGAAGTGGACGGATGGAACAGTGAACGCTTTGGCACGCCGTGAAGGTAGTAATTTTGTAATTGAGATGTTTGGTGGCCTGGCCCGCCATAGTGCCATTACAAAAGATGCATTTACTCTGGTTGCCTGTCACGAAATCGGGCATCACATTGGTGGGGCCCCTCTTTATAACGATGCCAGCATGGGCTGGGCCAGTACTGAAGGTCAGTCGGATTATTTTGCGACGTCGAAATGTTTAAGAAAGGTTTTTCAAAAAGAAGATAATCAGCAGATCGTGGACCAGATGAAGATTGACCCAACTGTTCAAAGAGAATGTAATCAGAAACATTCAGATCCAAATGAGCAGGCAATTTGTAAAAGAATTTCCATGGCCGGTCTATCAGGTGCTTCGATGTTTGCTGTGATTCAGAATCAACCTATGCCAAAGTTTGAAACTCCAGATCCATCGGTCGTCGGCCAAACTTATGAATCACATCCGCAATACCAGTGTCGACTAGACACCTACTTTAACGGCGCTGTTTGTGATGTATCAGAAGATATCGATTTTAGTTCCACGGATCCCAAAATCGGAGCCTGTAATCAAGCGGCAAATAAAAACTACGGATTCAGGCCTTTGTGCTGGTACAAACCAAATGGAGGTGGGAATCCTAATCCAAACCCTGACCCAAACCCAAATCCTGCGGGAATGGCCCAAACCCCTAACGTAAACGGACAGACAAGTATAACTGTTAACAATCCTAATACTACGATTCCAATCCAGATAGATGTGTCTAATATTTTAGGCGCGACAGGATTTGCTTTTGAAATCTCAAAACCGAATCAGGCCTTTTCAAATCCAAATGGTAGTGCTCCCGATCAGGCCAATGGTTTGGTTCTCGAGGAGTATCAGTCCAAGAAGGGCACTTACAGCCTTCTGCCTGCGAAGCATCTGCCAGGCTGGGGCGTATATCAAATTCGGGTGATCGCTCTGGATGCTCAGACCAACGCAGTTTCTAAAAATTCCAATTCATTTATATTAAACTTGAAGCGCTAATCTGGGCCAACTCCATTGGCCCCTATTCTATTGGATTATAAAGACGAGGTTTTTTGAAAGTGATCACAATATTTCCCCCATCACTTTCATTAATGTAATGCACTTGATCCCTATCTACCTCGATCTTGAAATCACGAATATTTCCCAAGTCAGCTTTAAGATCCTTGATTTTAAAAATTTGTTCACGATAATTATGAACATCAACCACAACTTCCTTAGTATCACTCAAATTGAAAAACCGTATTTTCTGAGCACCAATACCATCTAAAACCAAAAAAGAATTATCATTTACATATTTTGGCAAGGATAACTGCAAAACAAGTTTACCAGTATTGATGGTACCTTCAACGAAATGGACCCAATGAGATGAATCAATGAACTGTTTAACATCCGAAAGTTCGCTCGAAGCTAATAAACGATGTCTCATTCCTTGACTAGTATCAAAAACAAAATCAATCTCATTTTTTAAACCTAAGTGAGTTAAATAGCTGGCTTCAATTTTTACAAACCGTTCTGGAACTTTAAAATCAAATACACTCGACTGACCTGGCAAAAGCTCTTCAATCTCTAAAACTTGACCTTGGATAATTAAAACAAGATTTTTAAGAGAATAACTTCTACGGTTAAAAAACTCTAACTTGCCGATGTCTAGATATTTAAAATCGAGGTCGGATAAGATGGTACTTAAATGATTAAGTTCTTCTTTAGGTTTATTATTAACATCCCAAAACCCCCTCATATCATCGGGCATTTCATTATTGAAAGGGTCATTGTATCCAACCGGAACAGGCTGGGCCCAATTATCGTGAGATTGAAAAAAGGCTGCACCCAAGGCGCCGTTGTCCAAAAGATTTTGCCAGTTTTCATAAAGACGATGGATTCTCAAAAACGTTGGTGTTCGTTCAAAAAAAGCCACGAAGCCACCAAACTCACTTGCGTAAAAAGGTATGTTTAAACTTTTGATATGATTTACACCATTTTTCCAGTAAACGTCCCCGGAGTCGAGCATGTTGACTCCTAGGATATCGACAGGATATTTTATATACGTATTGTAAGTGGAGTAAGAAATGGGATAACGATAATAAGGTTCGTGGTGAATTCTCTCCAAACTTTTCGAAATATTAATAATGCTCTTATGATTATCATCATTAATTTCTAACTCGTTTCCGAGGTGATCAAAAAAAAGATAAGGATTTCCGTCTGTCTGGTCAACGTGCTCCTCATATCTTTGCATTAAACGTTTGACGCTGGAATCTTTACTCATCTTAATGTTGGACCAAGTTGTCTCATCAGGCTGAGATATAATTAGTAATTGATTAATACGCGCCTCTTCTAATAAGTCATCGGTAGGGCTATGATAAACCCTAATACAGTTTGCTCCTGCCCTTTTTATTTGCCTAAGACCTTCAGCAAGACTTAGATTAACTTTAGAATTACTAAAAGATGGAATGATACATTTAATCAAAAAGGGATCACCATTTACGAGCAGCTGACCTTGGCGAATTTCTTTTACGGCATTACTAAATTTTCTATTCTGCACACAGCTAAAACCATTAACTTCGATCTCGGAGGTTACAAGCTCTGTTCCCCACCCCATATTTCCAACATACTCAACGATTGTAGTTTTATCGCTAAGATTACCTTTGTAAATGGTCTTCCCATTAACAGAAAGCTTCAAACTGCGTTCATAATCCTCGACGTCCCCTTCAATATGATTCGTTATATTTAAAAGATACTTCCCTTGCTCTAATGATTTAAGCCTTAGGAACATTCGTGAATAGAACGGAGGAGCTGTTGCAAATAAAATATATTCTCCGAAAAAGTACTTTGGCTCTCCGCAATTATGAAAGACTAAAAAATCGTTCGCTAAAATAACTAAAGCAACAGAGATGGGACCAAGAATGACAGCATAAAACTTCCTGACACTTAATCTTTTTTTATTGGTATTGTCTGAAATACTTTGAGGAACAATGGATGAGTCAACCATATTGCTTCGATTAACTTTGCCCCATTTTTTATTATTAAAGACCAAATCAAAAAAACCTAAGGTGCCGCTAAAAAG
This sequence comes from Bacteriovoracaceae bacterium, assembly GCA_044377495.1. GTDB lineage: Bacteria > Bdellovibrionota > Bacteriovoracia > Bacteriovoracales > Bacteriovoracaceae > Peredibacter. Next base: position 3,286 of record JBILYY010000049.1, read on the forward strand.
GTCAACAACAAGGACGAAGGGATAGAAAAAGATATGTGAATAAAAGACTCCAAGGGATGGATATTTATAAAGCCTTCTGCCACAAACGAGGACCAGAATTGGTGCCAAAACCATACCAAGATTTATCCAAAACAACGGTTTAGAATAGGGAAAAGAAATAACCTGGTAATAAACCTCATGTTGATGAAACTTATAAATATAAACCGATACCAGACTAATATAAGGGAAGAAAACAAGCACCCCTAAGGCGGACTCATATATAAGATCTTTTATTGAGCTAAATCTTAGAACACCAATACTTATCGAAATAAAAACCGTTAAACCGAGACAAAAAACTTGGACGTTGTTGGTATATTGTAAAAAATAATAAATACCAACGATATCTAATAGACCAACAATCATTATTGGTAAAAAATAATATCCACCGTGTAGTAACATTTGAGTTTTTTGTTTTAGACCAATATCCAAGACAAGTATTTTCTTAAAATAATAAAAGAAAGTTTGGTTATGTCCATTGCTCCAACGCCTCCTCCTTGCAATATAACTTGAAAGATCAGGGGCAACTTCCTCGTAGGATCCAAAATATGGATTGTACCCAATTCTCTTTCCCGAAACGATGAGTTCGTAAGATAAAAAAGTATCTTCCGTTAATGAACTTGGGAATAACTTATCTTTTAATGCTGTGGCCTTAAAAACACATGTCGTACCAGTAAAAAAAGTAGTTAGTTTTAATTTTCGATAAAGAGCATTGAACACTTCATTACCAATATGGTTTTGAAGTGAATCCCAAACCTGAAAAAAAGTTGAAATGGCAAGAGGCCGTCGAACCGATTGTACGGCATCGTGACCTTCATTTTCTGACAAGGTAATTGATGATGAGAGCCATTGGTTATCCGCTCGGTGATCAGCATCTAAAAACGCAATAAAATCCTCAGTCAAGGTGGGGAGAATTTTATTTATTTTTTCTTTTTTTCCTTGTTCACCCGTAAGACAAACAACGATTTCTCTGTTGGCAACGCGAGTAAGGCTTTTTAAAAAACCATCCAGGAATGGATAGGAGGTATCGCTCTGATCTTTTATTAACAAATAGATATTTATCTGACCGACGTAATCTTGTGACAACAATGTCTTCAGAGAATCAATTACTGCTTCACCCTCGTTATACGATGGCATCAAAACGGCAACGCTTCCTTTGTCACTAACATCAAGATTCTGTAACTCAGTCTTGGTAGAAAACAAAAGCGAAAGACAACTCAAAACATAGCCTATTGAATAAAACAAAAGTATAAAAAGTACAAAAAAATATAAATACAGGCCAATTTTCAGTTCCATCTTCTACCTATTTAAACAGCTAACCTTTTTCCAATTACCGTTTGAGTACAGGGCCCACAGCCACTGCATTATTTAAAAGAATAAACGTCTCATCTAATTGATTATATTTAACCTTATCTTTTTCAAGAGAGTAAGCCTTATTATGTATAAATTCAAAAAGATGGACGGCCCAACCAGGGCTGAATCCCACGAAAATGTTGATTTGGCCCATTATGATCCAGTATTTATCTTTTAGCTTACCATCTATCTAATATCCGTGAATGGTTAAAGTTGATGTTCAAATTTTGATAGCGTTAAAGTAAACGCGGTCCCCTTCCCGATTTCTGTCGCAAACACAATTCTAAATTGAAACCTTGGGACATGTTTGGCGAGGTCATAATTTAAACTAAAATAAAATGGCCCGCACAAAGCGGGCCTTTTTATTTTTTAGATTTAAGGATAATGTCTGACAATAAATGGTCTCCTCGCTCTTACTGGCAATTTTCGAGAGATCCTGATCGCTGAAATTGAAGTTGAGCATGCAGCTTCCGGTCTATCAAAAAGAACCTCCTCAATAGCTCCATCCGGCAAACCCTCACCCATATAGTTCCTAACCGTTACATTCACTGAATAAGTACAATTCTGACCTGCTGATGGTGAATAATTCATCGAGACTCTACCCGATACATTCATGTACTCCGGGCAGCCACCATTACCTGGATCATTAGTAAACGATCGCTGAAAACTATTGATAGAGAGACCTGATACGCTTGATAACGAGAGATCGTTGAAGCTCACACCATGGGCGATCAACTGATTCTTTGTATAATTATTATCAACTTCAATGGAGCAGGCCAATGCGTTAGCCGCTCCTAGTAAAATGATAAAAAATAAACACACTTTTGAACTCAAATTTTTCATACGTTCCCCCCTTCTAGGCCTTGTCTTACTTTCAATATATACGAGGCACTTTGCCTGTGAAGGGGAAAAATTCAAACAAATAATCTGTCATTCTTGGGGTCAAAATGAAACTTGAAGGTATACATGTGCACCGTATCCTGCGTCGTATAGGGGCAGAATATAATTCTCTTCAGGAAGATGAGAATTAAGGATAACCTTCAGTAATGAAATGGAACAAACGCTCCGAAAAAGGGACATGGTCTCTTTTTTCTCCTGTTCAGAATTAGGGGTACAGATCACTTCGGTCTCACTTCGAAAGGGAAATCTTCACGGGTTTTTGTCGGAGTCGGCTGAATTTTACTGAATTCTCTTACTTAGTAATACAAGGTATCGTTTCATTTTTGATAACATGCTAAAAAAACCAGGCCTGGAGTATATGAGCATATTTAGGAAAAAATATTTGAAATGAAGCGACCATTAGAATAGATGGACCAAATGGCAGGGGATTTTCTTTGGTTATCTTTTTCGTAGCAATCATAAACAAACCGATAATTGCTCCAATGAAACAACTAAAAAAAATGTTAAAAGAAATCCCAACTGGGCCGAGAAATAATCCCAAGATCCCAAAAAGTTTAATATCTCCACCACCTAGGCCCACCTGACCTCGGAGCTTATAAAACAACCAAGTTACAAATAAAGGTACTGCAAAACCAAAAGCCCCACCCAAGAGCCAATGCATCCAATGAAAATGATAAACCGTGTAAGGAATGATTAAAATCAAAAGATAGATATTGAGCTTATCAAGTAAAAGCTGGTGATCGAGATCAATAAAAAAATGACAAATAAAAACACATGCCATGGAAAAAAAGAAAATGTAGAGGCTTAAACCTTCCACATTAAGGGGGTCCGGCATGAGCCAATAAGAAATAAACCCAGTTAAAATTTCGATTAAGGGATAACGTAAAGAAATACGAGCGGAACAAAAACCACATTTACCCTTTAGGAAAATGAAACTAAGCACTGGAATGTTATGATACCACTTTAGTTGCGTACCACATTTTGGACAAGCTGATCTAGCGGTAACCAAATTTTTCTGGGTTGGTAATCTAAGAATAACAACGTTTAGGAAACTCCCAATAATGCAACCAAAGCTAAAAGCATAAAATGTAAATAATTCTTTCATTAATCTATATTTTTTTATTCAATAAAGGACGGCCTGAATTAATCCCATATCAGTATAACTCAAAAAGCAGAAATGCCCCTTTTTAGGAATAAGATGACCTTCGGTCACACTTCTAAAGGAAATCTTCACGCATTTTTGACGGAGTCGGCTGAATTTTAATGAATTCTCTTATGATTAACGGCAACAAATAAGTTTTTTTACTCTTATTGAGAGTCATTCAATAAGTACCCGAATATATGAAAGCTGCCAAAAAGATCAAAAATCTCAAACTAATCACTCAACTTCTTCCCTGACTAGTTCGATAGGTAATAGCTAATTTACACATCAATATGACAATTCAAGGAGAACTGACCAATGAGCGAACTTCAAAATAATCCTGACCTTTTTGCGAAAGACGGAGTCATTGGACGAATGGATTATTTCATTAATGGTTTTAAAGTTTTGGGATTAGGTCTACTCGCTTGTATTCCCTTTGCTCTAGGCAGTCTTATAAATCCAGTTACCGCTGTCCTGGGCGGTCTCTGTACCGCTGCCTGCTTTATACCGGTAGTCTACTTTGCATTTCTCAACCACTTCAAACGACTACGAGATATCAGAGGGAAAACACAAGATGAAACAAACTATCAGATTATCTTATGTGTGGTCATGATAGTGCCTTATGTGGGAGTCATTGCAAGTTTAGCTCTTCTTTTTGCAGAAGGGGTTGTAACGGGTAATGGTAAAGGACTTGGCCATGTTGAAGAATCCATTTCAAATACGGTCACGAACATCCGCCCTAAGGAATCTGAAAGTCAAAAAATTGAAAACCTAGCAAAACTACATAAGCTTAAAGAGTCAGGTGCCATCACTGAGGAAGAATTCAACAAATATAAAGATGATGCGCTTAAAAAAATTGCTTCTTAATCCTTCAATATTTTTCAATCGAAGGGCGCTCAGCTCTTCGTTTGAAAAAAATAGTTAACTACGAAAAAATCAGTACTAGGGTCGTGGCCAAAAATAACAAAGCAATAAGACCTCTAGAGATCTATGACCGAAGGTACAAATAGGGAGTTGAATGAACTCGTTGATACTATTGATTATGAATTTGAAGTAGTTAGCTAAAAGGCATAAAAAAACCGGATCAAGTCCGGTTTTTTTATAAGAAATTTGGTGGAGACATGCGGGATCGAACCGCAGACCTCTTCACTGCCAGCGAAGCGCTCTCCCAGCTGAGCTATGCCCCCAAAACTAATAAAAGTAAGAACTAAAATTTAATAAAACCAAGACCCTTCGGCAAGGGGTTCTTGCATTATTTTTTAACAGTTAAACAAGCTGCTCTCATGAGAAGCTTAGCGCCATCCACATTTGAACTCTTTTTAGCAATAGCAAGAGCTGTTTCACCATCCAAATTAAGAACATCAAGACTGGCCCCAGCGGCAAGCAATACTTTGAGAGCTTCGGCATTTGAAGATTTGAGCACTTTTGCCAACTCATGAAGAGGAGTATTTCCCTTCGCATCCTGTTTGTTAACTTCAGCACCTCTTGCGATAAGGGCCTTCATGACGTTCGTTTTTGCAGCTCCTGAAGCTTTTATCAAAGCACTCTGACCGTCTTTAGTATTAAAATCAACCCAAGTATTAAGTGATAGGATTTTGTCTAAAATGACCATATCCCCTGAGATACTGGCAGCCATAAGATATTTGTTAAGCGCAACTTCTGGGATCGAAGTCATGCGTGAAACATCTTCACCTCGACAAGCGTCTGTTGCACAATAATTGACAGCAATACACATTTTTTCATAATTAGGAATATAGTCTTCTTCCCCACGAACTAGAATGCCCTCAACTACGCCAGTGTCTGCATTAAAGACGGCCGATCCTGAGTTACCAGCAAAACTATCCGTATTGGCGCTAAAATAAGTTGAGAATGAATTATTACGGACGTTAGCTCCGTCAGCAACCTTCGTTGGCAGACCAGAAGGGTTACCAATTAATACGAGAGACTGAGCATCAGACACTTTTTTACCATTATTTATCTCAAGGGGCACACGTCCGGTAACGGCCCGGTCAAGCTGAATAACCGCATAGTCCAAACCTAATAAAGTACTTAAAGCGTTAGAGACAACTTTTTTACATTTATAAACATTTTCTTCTTTAATATCCATACCAGCAAGCTTGGTGTCTTTATCCACATTATAATCAAACACCCATTTGAATTCATCGCACATATTTTGAATTTCAACACAATGTCCGGCCGTAACAATTAAGTCAGGGGCAATTAAAAATCCAGAACACATGGCCGGATTTATTTGATCGACATAACGAGTTCCATCGCAAAAGTTAACGCCTTCATTGCCACCGTCGTGAAGCCAGTCAGTAAGCGTGCGTTGGCTCAGATTAAGGCTACCAGGCATTGATGCAACAGCACTGATATCAGTAACGGCAATCATCGCCGCAGTGGATTTGGCCAAGAGCTTATTCACATCACTCGCTTCATAGACTTCTTGTCTATTGTCCTCTCCATAAACGACAAGCGGTCCTGCAAAAGCCACTGAAGTAAGAACAGTGTTGATAACGGCCAATTGAATAATTTTTTTCATCAAAAACTCCTGATTTGAATGAGCTCTTATAACTACAAAGAGTCATCTTTTGCTAAAATAATGCTGCAGCATGTAATTTCTCTCTATTTGACTGGAAGTATTTATAGGGCGAAACTTTAAGATCAAGTTATTAAAGGATAAATATGGGAATTTACGTTAATCGAACCCTAAATATGAAGCAGATTTCGGCCATTGGGTTTGATATGGATTACACGTTGGTGCGCTATGATTCTGAAGCCTTTGAGGTCATGACCTACAAGGAGATCAAAAAGAAATTATGCGAAGTGAAGAGCTATCCCAAGGTTGTAGCTGATTTAAAGTTTCAAATTAACCTCGCAATCCGGGGCCTCGTAATTGATAAGCCACACGGAAATGTTTTAAAATTATCTTCTTATAGTAAGGTGAAGCACGCTTTTCATGGTCTTTCAGACATGGATTTCAAAAGTCAGCAAAAAATCTATCAAGGTCTCACGATTGACCTGAATGACTCTGATCGTTTTGCAATTGTGGATACAACTTTCTCCATCGCCTACTGCATACTCTATATGCAAATTGTAGATCTAAAAGATAAACATCCTGAGCTTAACTTCCCGGATTATAAAACGATTGAAGAAAATCTTCTTGAGGCACTCGATATGTCTCACCGTGATGGAACTCTTAAAGGTGAAGTCAAAAAGAGCGTAAAGAAGTATATTGTTCAAGACGCCGAAAGTGTTCGTGCCTTAGAGAGATTTAAAAAACATGGAAAAAAACTTTGGGTTATCACAAACTCTGATTTTGAGTACACAAAGCTATTGCTTGATTATGCGATAAACCCCTTTTTGAAAGAACACAAATCATGGGCCGAGCTATTCAACATCGTGGTTACGGCCTCAAATAAACCAAAGTTTTTCACGGACAAACTTCCCCTGTTAAAAGTTGATCCCAAATCTGGACTCATGAGAAATCATCACGGCCAAATTGAAGATGGGATATATCAGGGCGGATGTGCCCAAACTATCCAAAAAAGCTCTGGCCTATCTGGTGAGCAAATCCTTTATCTGGGAGATCACATCTACGGCGACGTTCTTCAAATCAAAAAGACATGTAACTGGAGGACTGCGCTCGTGATAGACGAGTTAATTCACGAAACTCAGGCAAATGAAAAGTCGGAAGCCTTAAACCTTGAAATAAACGTTCTCATGAAACAAAAAATTGATCTGGAACAAAAACTCGATGATTTGTTTGATAAAGAACTTGAGAAAGGAAAGAAACCTGACAAGACGAAGGTCCAGGAACACTTCCAGCAAATTGAAAAAGTAGATAAAAAAATTGGTAAACTTATTCGCACTCATACCCAAAATTTCAACATGTACTGGGGTGAAACGATGCGTGCGGGTGTTGAGCCAAGTCGTCTGGCCGGACAGATTGAAAAATACGCATGTATTTATATGTCTAAAGTGTCTGACTTTATAGACTATTCACCGAGAACATATTTTCGACCAAAAAAGAAGATGCTTCCGCACGAATAGTTCAATGTATTTCAAATCGATCCTCTAGAGGCAAATTTGAAAGACTTGGCAAAGAGCGAACATCTATTTCAACTCCGAGAGTATGTTTGATCAAATTTTCCAAACTGAGTTTACGATAGTGCCCTAGCCAGACCTTAGTCTCAGGACTTATATCTTTAAGAAATTGTGTAAGATGTGATTCGGGTACATAGGATACAAAAACAAGCTCTTTATCGCTTTCAATAATAATTTTAAAATCAACTTGGAAGAAGACTTGCTCCTTTGCATATTTTACCAGGACATCTTTCGCCTCATAAACCTGCTTCGAATCCAGTTTAAAATGATCCCAGTAAAAGTTGTCCTGACCAAATCTAACGACTTCCTGTATATCACGAAGTGACGTTTTTTTAAGTCCAATGAAAAAATTTACGAGATCGACAAACAATTGAAAATTAACGAGGTTATCAAAGTCTAAAAAAAACTCGTGATCAATCCCTAGACTTTTACTGAATAGTTCAAAATCTTCTTTATTCGTTTTTTTAAGAAAAGAATATAAAGGGTATATTTCACGCACCTTCATCGACCGATTTGAGCGATAGCGTTTCGGTAATTTAAAACCGATCGAAACATTATCATTGTTCAGCTTTACAGTTGAGTTTCGGTCGATAATCCCTGTTTCGATTGATTCGGGTGGAATTGAGGTGTAACGAGAAAACAGAAACCATTGTGGAGCATTCGGCATTAATAAATTGTGCTCCATTTTGGAAAGGGCACTTTGTGAACACCCCATTGCATGGGCCACATCTGACTGGTTAAATTTTTTAAATTTCCGGGCGGCTTTCATGAGTTGGCCAATTGGCAGATGTTGTTCGTTCATATCAACTACTCCATCGTTCGTAGACCTCCTTCATTGTCGCCATGTTTGGAATATTTTGTAAATGGGACGACATTTTTAGAAGGTCTTTTTCTGTCTTCGATCCAATCAAAGTACTCGAAATGCCATATAGGTTCAGATTAAAATGTAAGCAATATTGAGTAAGAGAGATTTTATAATCACTTAAAATGGTTTCTAGTTGTTTGACCTTTTCAATTTTTTTAACTACATCTTTCTTATTCCACCACGGTGCCCATGAGCGGGCATCACTATCATCAAATTTTCTATTCTCGGTTACGCGCCCGGAAAGAATTCCTTTATCAAGAGTGCCCCAGCCCATTGAAAAATATTTTTTCCATTCATCTTTTAAATCATCAAAAGATTTTGTATTAAGTACATTTAGTTCAGATTGAAGACATGTTATGGGCCCTACATCTTTGGCCTTGGTGAGATCTTCAAGATTGGTATTGCATAAACCCACTTGAGCGATAACAGATTTTTCTTGATACTTACGAAGGATTTCGAGAGGACGTCTGATATCAACATTTTTATCAGGCCAATGAATCATGTAGACATCAATAAATTCTCGTTTAAGCCTCTTAAGGCTTTCGAGTAACATTCTCTCAATTATTTTAGGATCATTAGACATATTCACACGGCGTGTAGAATGCCAATCAACGCCACCTTTAGTCACAATGATAGCGTCCTTGGGAAGGTATTTACCGAGACGTTCCTCGGAGAGACCAAAGCCATATATGGGAGCAGTATCGTATAGGTTAATTCCCATCTCCCAGGACTGCCTAAGAAGAGTTTCAGTAGTTGATTCGCTTAAGTCACCAAAACCATAACCACCACCCTCACCACTTATAGCAGCGCCACCAAAACCAATGACTGATACTGGCCTGCCAAAAATGGTATTTTCTCTATAAATCATGGACTAAAAGTTCCCTTTATCGATATATTGCAGAAATGCATCTTATCACAATGGCGCACTTGGGTGAAGCCCAGGGTGTCATCGAGTTATTTAACCTTAAACGTATATCTTCACAAGTCTTTGAAGGTGAAGATCTCGTTTGTTTAATAACTGGTGAGGGGCCGTTTGAGGCAGCGACAACGACTGCCTCACTTCTAGGGCAAAAAAAGTATCAATCTGTAATTAATCTAGGCATTGCTGGTTCATTATCAACAGAATATGAGATTGGCTCCGTCCATCAGGTCAGATCAGTCTACCTCGCGATAGATGGAAGGCCGCAATTCAAATCCTTCAAAAGTTTTGAACAGGGACTTGATTGTGTAACAAGCTTTGAAAGAATCCTTAATTCAGAAAAGGCATTACCCCTATCGGGAATAGCTAATCTTGTTGATCGTGAAGCTTGGGGTGTTGCCATGGCGGCAAAAGGCTCAAGTGTACCCTTTCAAGCGCATAAACTTATTTCTGATCAGGCAGGAAGCTTGGGAGCTTGTGAAGTTGCAAAGGAAATGGCCCAGGAATGGTCTAAAAAACTGGCAACACATTTACAAATGAAACTTCTAAAAACCGATAACGGAAAAGAGTCCATAGAGCTTCCAGGGTTCTATTTTACGTTTAGTACTCAGATTCAATTGAAACAAGTCTTGAAACAATACTCCTTACGTGAAGATAAGACAGTAGATGAAATATTAAGGGAACTACCGCTCGAGCATTGGAGAGAGCAGAAGATTCTACCTAAGGAAAGAACACGCCTACTTCTTGAACATATGGAGGAAAAGCTAGATCCATTATTGGCGAAACTCAATATGTCTCTCAAGGAATGGAAGGCCCCATTTGAAAAACAAAATATCCAGATTGTAACCGATCCAAAATGGGAAGATAGTAATGTGAGGCTAAGCTTTACAGCAGTTGACCAGAAAGACATGGAAAATAAATTGACGACACTTAAGGGTCTAAATCTTAATGACTATTTCTCTCTACGAAATGGCGACTCACTTTAGATAATTCAAAACTGGATCGCGAGATAATAAATCAACAAATATCGCCTGGGTTCTACCATTTGGATGATAATCAATCGGATGGATAATACTCTCTTTTATACTCGGTAGAGAATCATGAAGAAATCCCATATCAACACATTCAATTTTCCATTCCTCACACCATTTTAATACTTCTTGATGAATGGAATTAAAAGGATAGACCCCAAAAAGGTTACGGTAAAGCAATGGGTAGACCACTAGTTTGAAATTGCCGTCTCTTGATTTGACGTCTTGAATGAGCTTGAAGAAATTTTTTTTATGGTGGTCACGATTTTCTTTAAATTTATCAGCAAAATAGAAGTCTTGATAGTCATTGACGGTTTTCCAAGTTGAGGAGAACTGTATCCATGATGAATTTAATAAACCTAAAAGACCTGATTGAAAAAAACCAAACGTGTAAGCAACTTGATTAACATTTTGAAAATCGAAGGCTCCAAAATGACTGCCCGGTTTTTCAATTGGCTCAATGTCATTAAGGTTATAAATATAAAGAATATCCGGTTTATCAATATTTGAAATATAATATCGAATTCTATCGGTGGCCCACGACAAATTCATGCCGGGCTTGGCAACGTTCCTAAAGTTTACTTTACTAAATCTCTGACCTAGTAAGTAAGATAAGGTTTCTGTTTCTACGGTGCCTTCGCCGAATGCAAAAGAATCTCCACCGATAAAAACTGTTTTTTCACGATCTGGATAATACCCTGTCACTCTAGCTTGGACATCATGATTTATGCACCACCAGTTTCCTTGAAGTTGATGGCGGTACTCTTCCCAGTTTTGCTGAATAAATGGAATCTCGCTTGAGTTCTTAGACATCCCACCTAATGTGGGGGAACTGTAACAGAGAACATAATAAGTAAATTTATTGTCAGAGATCCATTTTTTCCCTTCTAGAGGTCTTGGGGAGTACAAAAAACGAATCCCAAGATCAAACGCCCCAAAAATAATGGCAAATGTTAAAGCAGTAAAAAGAAAGTTTTTTTTCATTTTAGTCAAGATGGATCCCCTTAAGCGTTGATTCGCAATCTTCTGGAAGATGTTCTGGTTGCTCGGATTTAATCATGAGGACGTTACCCATCACAAGGACATCCATTGAAGTTGAATGAAAACAGCGGTAAGCGTCTTCTGGGCTACAGACAATGGGTTCTCCGCGTACATTAAAAGAAGTATTTACAACCATTGGACAACCAGTTTTACGCTCGAATGCACTTATCAGTTTATAGTAGCGAGAATTAAATTTACCATCTACCGTTTGTAAGCGGGCCGTAAAATCCATATGTGTGATAGCAGGCCATTCAGATCGTTCAAATATCAGACGTTTATCAATTGGCCAATCATGAAAGGTATCAGGCAGAGGTTTTCTTTGTTCAGACCTAATCCAGTCAATAGTCAACATGTATGGGGAGGAACTTCCAAGAAGAAAAACGTCAGCGGCTTTATGTGCTAAAATACTAGGAGCAAAGGGTCTGAAACTTTCGCGAAATTTAATTTTAAGATTCATTCTTTTTTGCATATCAGGCGTTCTTGGGTCTCCCAAGATACTTCGATTCCCAAGTGCACGGGGGCCAAACTCCATACTTCCCTGAAACCACCCCACAATTTTACCCTGTTCCAAATAATCTACAACTTTTTCCATTAACAATTCTTCATCATAAACTGAATTCGGGACTTCCCAAAGATTAACAAGTTTTAGAATATTTTTATCACTCCAGCTTGGACCAAGATAGGATCCAGACATACTATCGAGAGGATCTACTTTCCTTGGATGCGAACAACCTAGATAATAGTAAGCGAGTGCAGCACCTAAGGCACCACCAGCGTCTCCAGCTGCTGGTTGAATCCATACATCTTCAAATATTTTTTCCCTAATGAGTTGTCCATTAACCACGCAGTTAAGGGCAACACCTCCTGCAAGACAAAGGTACCTGGCACCAGTTAGTCTTTTCGCTTCGCGGGCCATGCGAAGGATTGCTTCTTCAGTAATTTGCTGGATCGCCAAGGCAAGATCAGAATACTCCTGAGTCAAATTTGTTTCTGGTTTCCTCGGAGGGATACCAAATAGCAAATGCCATTTTTCAATGTTAATCATAGAATCAGCAAAACCAAAATCAAAATATTCCATATCAAGCCAGACCGAACCATCTGGGTACAGCTTAATCAATTTGTCCAAAATAATCGTTTTCCATTCGGCAACTCTGGGACACATGGGATCACCGTAAGGAGCAAGTCCCATAAGTTTATACTCTCCCGAATTCACCTTGAAGCCGCAAAACTGAGTAAAGGCAGAATACAAAAGACCAATCGAATGGGGGAACAACTGTTCTTTAAGGATATTTATCTGGCCATCTTTTCCGTGAGAGATAGTAGCAGTTGCCCACTCTCCAACTCCATCCACGGTTAGAATCGCTGCCTCATCAAAAGGGGAAGGAAAAAATGCACTAGCGGCATGGGAAAGATGATGGGTTGAAAACATGACAGGCACGTTCTCGAGTCCGAGTTTAGCAAGCTCTGTCTGAATAAGTTTTCTTGAATTAAGTTTTCCATTCAACCAAACCGGCATGGCCTTAAGAAAATTTTTAAATCCCTTGGGCGCAAATGAGAGATAAGTTTCGAGCATGCGCTCAAATTTTAAAAAAGGCTTATCATAAAATACCACAACATCGGGATGGCCATCTTTCAGGACACAAAAACGAATTGCATTCTCAGGAAATGATGAATCACTCTTAATGCGAGTAAAACGTTCTTCCTGAGCAGCAGACATGATTTTACCATCGACTAAGAAGGCAGCTGCAGAGTCGTGATAGAAGGCAGAAATACCAAGTATTTTCATGGCCCCATTCTTTCAAAGTCATCACGCGCAAATAAATGATTTACAGGATGAAAGTTTGAATTTTGGGGTTGTGAGTGAATACCTAAAGAATCTTTCTTAAATATTTTCAAGATCAGGCTTAAAGGATAAAAACAAAAGAAAAAAATTATAAAAAACAAAACGGGAGAGACTATTTTTTGAAGTAGTAGTCCCAGCCTATTCCATTGATTAATAATTCCAATCCTAAAATCCCTAACAAAAAACCCAGGTAAAATTAATCCAATAGGAAGAAGCATTTTTAAACTGTCACGCCACCAGCTTAATACGATAAAAACAATTACGAGCTGAAGGAGATATAAAAATTCTTTACGTTTGCTCATAGATTAAAACAAGGAATAAACGAAGGGTGAAAGTGCGCTACCAGAAGCAGTCATTAACAAGAACCCCATGCCACCCAATACAAGAAAAAGAGGAACCAACCAATACTTTTTACGTTGTTTTAGAAAATGCCAATACTCTTTAAAAAAGCTCATAATTCATTTTACATAACTTTTTGCTAGGTTCCACTCCAATCGACATCACATTCATTGACAAAAAAGATCCAACAGTGGAGATTGAAAATTATGCAATTGACTATTTTACTACCATTTAATCAACGAACGCTGCGCGCCAGAGTCCACTATGTGGAATAAAGTCTATATTGAAGAAAGCATTCAAAACCATCCTCGAGTTAAAATCATATTAGATAAGGTCAATGCCACCCCAATTATCCTAAAAGCATACGATGACATATGGGGACGCTCCAAAAAGCCTTACCTTCATAAGAGAGATTCATTAAATCTTTTTCTTGCTCAAAAAAAAGGTCAACTTTTAAAACTTGCACCAGATGCGTACGGCAAGGCCGGTGAACCTCATTTCTATTTCATTCATGCCTTTAATTGCATTTACGAATGTCAGTATTGTTATCTTCAGGGTTATTTCAATACACCTGATATTGTTCTGTTTATTAACCATGAGGAAATTCTGAGCGAAATGCAAACTATTGTCGACCAGCAAACTGAAGGGCAAGTATGGTTTCATGCTGGGGAATTCTCAGATTCACTGGCCCTGACTCATCTAACTGGCGAACTATATCTCTATCATGACTTTTGTCTAAGAAACCCAAAGGCCATAATTGAACTAAGAACAAAATCTGTGAATACAAAAGAACTTTTAAAACTTGCTCCTTTAAAGAATTTCATCATCAGTTTTTCTCTTGCGCCTCAAAAAATAAGCAAAAGCTTAGACTTAAAAACACCTTCTACGTCTGCTCGACTAAAAACGATGAAGGAGCTTAAAGGTCATGGATACAAATTAGCGGCACACTTTGACCCGATTACATATCAAGATACATTTAAAGAAAATTACCAAGAACTACTTACGCAGATGCAAGAGTTAAGCCTCACAGAGGAATTAAGTTATTTATCACTAGGTGTCGTTCGATTCACTAAGGATGTTTACCGTGAAGTGGAAAGAAACTATCCAGACTCTATCATCCACGCCTCTCCAATGATTAAAAGTTTTGACAACAAAGTCAGGTACAATCACCCTATGCGTATGTGGATAATGAATACTGTTAAAGAGCTTGCAATTAACGCCGGTATCAAAAAAGAGGCCATATATCTTTGTATGGAAGAGAATGCTTAAAAAATCCGAACTTTTCAATCAGGGTTATCATCTTAGCTACTTTACGCTCGATCATGAGATTAAAAATCTTGTTACCACAGAGAACTGGCAAGGATTAGATGATGAGTTCAAAAAACTTACGTCTAAAGATGGCCGGCTATTTAAGTATCTGCAGGAATATCATGACTTTGAAAATATCGAATTCATCATCAGTATTCGTGACTCATCAAACGAATGGGAAGAAGATGGCATCTGGCACGATGATGGATCAAGAGTGTTTGCTTTTTCTCTTTCACTAACTCTAGGTGATGTAAAAGGCGGAAGACTTGGGCTTCGACTAAGAGGCGAGGAAAACTTCATTCAGCTACCAACTCCTTCATTTGGTGGGATCATTCTATTTCTTACTGGCATTTATGGTTATGAACACAAAATCCATCAAGTAATGAAAGGAAAACGGATAATTATTGCTGGCTGGTGTAGTTAAATCGTTTTTCTAAGGGGATTCAAACAATCCAGGAATAGATAGATATCGCTCCCCAGTATCGTAACAAAAAGTCATAATTTTTGAATCAGGTTTAACTTTGGGAAGATATTTTTTCACAGCGGCCAGTGAGGCACCTGATGAAATCCCGATAAAGATACCCTCTTCCCTAACTGATCTCTGGGCCATTTCAAAAGCTTCGTCTTTACTGACTGTCACCACATCATCAATCACTGAACGATCGACAATACTTGGCACAAACCCTGCTCCGATACCTTGAATGGCATGAGGTCCTGGATTTCCACCTGACAAGACAGGAGAATCGGAAGGCTCAACAGCAATAATTTTGGTTCCAAATTTTTCTTTAAGCACTTTACCAACGGCCGTTAAATGGCCGCCAGTACCAACACCAGTGATGAGGTAATCCAGTCCTTGAGGAAAATCTTTTATGATTTCTTGAGCTGTAGTCTCAGTGTGAACTTTTAAATTGTCTTTGTTATCAAACTGCATCGGCATCCACGCATTATTAGTTTCTGCGAGCAATTCTCGTGCTTTTTCGATTGCGCCCTTCATGCCTTTTTCTTTTGCCGTTAATTCTAATTTCGCTCCGTAAGATGTCATGATCTTTCGTCGCTCAATTGACATGCTCTCAGGCATCACAATAATAAGTTTGTAGCCTTTAACAGCACAAACAAGTGCCAAGCCGATTCCAGTATTTCCAGAAGTCGGCTCAATAATGGTCATACCTTGTTTAAGATCGCCGCGCTTCTCAGCTTCTTCAATCATACACAAAGCAATTCTATCCTTGATACTGGCACCCGGATTTTGCCTTTCAAGCTTCATCCAGACTTCTCCGGCATGAATGCTGAATAATTTATTCAGCTTCACGTGGGGAGTATTACCAATAGCACCAAGGATGGAATCGTATTTCATAGTGACTACTTTTTGAGTTTGCTTTTCAACACGTCCATGAAAACGTTTGCTGTTTCAATTACTTTACCGGCCGTAGCTTCAGCTTTACCTTTAAGGTCATGCTGATTTATTTTAACCAATAGATCTTCCACTTTTTTCTGAGCGTCTTCACGAGAAACACCTAGTTTTTCTTCTACCAGACTTACCATCATATTGACGTTGCCTTTTACTTTCTCAAGATCAGCTGCCGTAATTTTTTCGTTAAAAGTTTTCTGTGCAAGTGTTGAGACTTCTTTCCATTTGCCAATTAAAGCTTCTTTGTCAAAATTCATCATAGATCCGTTCCTTATTTAAGAAGTGTTTGAACTGCATTGATAATAGCAGAAGAATCTACATGATGCTTAGCATACAATTCATCCGCACTATAGGCACTTTGACCAAACTCACCTTTGATAGCAAGACTGGAAGCTTTGAACTCTGCTCCTAAAAGCTTTAACTGATGAATAAGCTGGGCGCCCATTCCTCCAATCAATTGATGATCTTCCACAGTTACTATTTTTGAACCAGAGTCTTTAATCCAAAGTGCGATCTGCGCAAAATCCGAGCAATTCACAAAACTATGATTGATAACGGCCACATCACCAAGAACCTCGGCTGCCTTGAGAGCATGGGAGACCAACGATCCCGAAACAACAATCGCTGCCTTTTTTCCTTCAACAAGTTTTTGTGCTTTATGCAGGTCATAGTTAAGGTTTTCTTTTACTTCAAGTGCAAAATTCTCGCGACCAACGAAAAAGATATACGACTCTCCATCTTTACCGGCCTCACGATCTTGGGCCGTTTTTTTAACGGCCGCATAAATATATTCTTCCGCTTCTTTAGCTGAGGCAACATTCACAATGTTTAAATGAGGAATACTTGCAAGTGCACTCATATAAGTTAAAGACTGATGACTTGCTCCATCTGCTGCATCTTGAAATCCAGTGTGTGAGAAAATCGCCATCACTGGGGCCTGTGATAAAGATGCCATAATAAGTGGAAGGTTTCCTTTGGTTACACCGAAAGCCGCAAAAGTATCAACGAACGGGATGTACCCGAGTTTTGAGAGACCAATCGCAGTAGACACCATATTAGATTCGGCAACACCAACATCCAGGAAATTATCTGGAAATGCCGTATGAAAAGCCTTAACACCAGTTGAGCCTTGT
>JBILYY010000203.1:0-5178 GCA_044377495.1 Bacteriovoracaceae bacterium
CTGAAGTTACAGAAAAAACAGGATACCCATCTTTAGCAGCTTTAATCAGAGCGTTCGCAACTCCGACTTGAATTTTGTCTTTTTTAGGTCCTGTAGAAGTTTTTACTTCAGGCTTAACTGTCAAATCTTTAGCCCAATTAGTAAACTCACCTGGAACTTCTTCACTTCCCCAAATTTCTTTCAAGAAAGCATGTATCCCTTCATCAAAAGGCTTCAATGGAAAACCGTGTCCGCCCGATGAGCTTTCCGCAGTCGCCTTGATCCCGAAACCCTTAATTGTTTTAAGCCACAAACAAACCGGTTTTGTTGGATCAGATTTAGCGACAGATATCGCCTCAGAGATCTTGTTATAAACAGCAGCTAAATCATGGCCATTATCGACTTTAATAACATTCCAACCAAGAGCAGAAAATCCTTCAAAAGTACCGTTCATAGAGAAGGCATCTTTATCAATACGGCCACCAAGTTTAGTATTGTTATCTGAAACCATCATGACGAATGGATTAAGTTTACCTTTGTGGGCAAAACCTGGAATAGCAGCGAAAGCTTCTTTCGCTTCTCCTTCCATGGCCGCACCGTCGGAAACTGAAACAACTGTGACACGATTATTGCCCGTAAGCTTATCCGCCAATGCAACACCCTGGGCCTGCGGTAAAGCAGATCCAAGAGGTCCGTTAGAAAGAAGAACACCTTCAGGATACAGATGAGACTCTCCATGCCCTGTTAATTTCGAACCGATTGAGCGAAACCCTTTCAATGATTCTAAAGTCAAATCGCCATAACCGAGAACAGCTCTTAGAGCATAAACCCCATTTTCAGCATGGCCAATATCATTTACAAAATTGAAATTCTCAAACCAGTTCTTCTCTTTAAACATAAGTGAGTGCAAAGCGGTCCAGGCTTCAGTCATGGCCGAAGGCCCACCCCAATGGCAAGCTGCTCCACCGTTAACCGCTGCTAGGTCCATAAGAGCAATCAGAGACCTGGTCGCTTTAGGATTCGCCAGTTTAATTTCATTTTGCTTTGCGTCTTTAATTACAACTGCATATTTTGGAGCAGAAGTAGGAGCAGGCAAAAGTTTTGATTTAATATTCAGGGGTTTAAGTGACATGTAGACCACCTTCTATAGAGGGAAATTTGAATGAAAAGAGTATGAAACGAAAAGCGCGGTTAATCCACAAGATTCTAGCACTTTAGTCTTGCCAAGGTGCTTAAACTTCAATAAAGTTTCGAAACTTAATTTTGAATATCACCACAAGGAATTTTTATGGCACGTCAATGTGATCTAACTGGAAAAAGCCGTCAGGCAAACCATAAAGTGTCTCACGCTAACAACAAGACACGTGTTTTTAAGCAACCAAATCTTAAAACTAAGAAAGTTTTTGATCCTGAATCAGGCCAGACTATCCGTCTTAAGCTTGCTACTTCAACAATCAAGACTTTGGATAAACTAGGTCTTTCTAAATTCTTACGTAAATACTACAAATAATTGTAGTAAATTTTTCAATAAAAAGCTTACGAGCCCCCGAATGGGGGCTCTTTTTTTTTCTAATTATTAATAGATAACTTTTGCATTTTTAATCACAGCACCAAAGCGTGCTTCAGAAGAATCAGATGTAAATTCAACCGTAATGGTTTCAGTCTCTGCATAATCTGTTTCATAATTTGCACCAGAGCCAGAGATTCTTTCAATCACAGCACCTTTTGCATCTTTCAAAATAATAAAGTCATAACTTGCTTCCGTCTCGTATTTCTCAATTACAAGTTTTACGTATTTAGCACCGGAAAAAGTATAGGTTTTAGAAATCTTTGCATTGTTAATGTACGGGTGAGTGGTTTCAAAAATTTCTTTTAGGGCCTCAACTCTCCAAGCACCATCATCAGGTCCCTGACGAGGAATACGAGTATCAGTTAAGAAGTTGTAGGCATCAACTCGACCACCGGCGATCGTTGACTTACGATACGCACCAGAAGGAACAGTCGTTGCCATCAAACGATCACGTACGATCTTCACGTCTTGTCGTCCGTTTTGAGCAATAAAAAGCCCAAGCACACCTGAAACATGTGGTGTGGCCATTGAGGTACCTGAATAAACTTTATAAGCATTTCCCGGAGTCGTAGAAAGAATATTATGCCCTGGTGCCGCTACATGTACTGTGCGTTTACCAAAGCAGCTAAATGAGGCCAGTGAGTCCTGATTTGTATGAGCGGCAACACTTATTACGTTATCAACGATATAGTTAGATGGATAATGTGGAGCTGAATCATTATTTGTTCCATCATTTCCAGCTGCAGCTACGAATAAAATGCCTTTCGCTTTTGCGGCCTTGATAGAATCCTCAAGCGCTTGTGAAAAGCCACCGCCTCCCCAAGAGTTACTCATGATATCAACATTCATTTTTGTTGCGTAATCAATTGCAATAACGGCATCTGCAAGATTACCTGAACCTTCGTCAGAAAGAAACTTTACGGCCATCAATGAAACTTCGTTCATCACTCCCGCAACACCCACACCATTTCCGTGCTTAGCACCGATCGTTCCTGAGCAGTGAGTTCCGTGAGAATTTCCATCCATTGGATTGCCGTTTTTAGCAAAGGCGTTCCAACCGTGGATATCATCAACGTAACCATTACCATCATCGTCTTTATTGTTACCTGCGATTTCTTTGGTATTGACCCAAATATTACCTTTAAGGTCATCGTGGTTATAATCAATACCTGTATCAATTACTGCAATCACAACTTTCTTTGAGCCCTTAGTAATTCCCCATGCTTTCTCGGCATTAATGTCAGCTCCGGCAACTCCTACAGAACCAGAATTTCCACCATTTCTATCTGGCTCGTTATTTCCTGCGTTCGACAAACCCCAAAGTTTTTCAAAAAGTGGATCAGCAGTGTTAGTACTTATCGCCTTATAAATGAAGTTGGGTTCTGCATATATGACTTCTGGAAAATGCTTAAGTTGGGTCAAAAGTGACTGTGTCGATTTTGAAGAAGATCCAAGAACAACAAAATCACCTGCAATTAAGTTCATGCTCGATTTTAGTTCAGCATCTAAGAGAGACTTTTTACCTAAGAATTTGCCCATGAAGCCTTTTTTAACTTTAACCACAACCTCACCCGGAACAAAGGCAACCTCATTTGACATAGGTCTGGCCTGCACAGTGGCTACAACTCCAAGACTCAAAACCGCTGGTAAAATCAATTTTTTCATTAGCTCTCCTAGCTGCTTCCGGCGAATCCTTCGCCTTCAATAATGATCTGATCTTTAAATCATAGGCCGATGTTAAACTTTTCTCGCCGGGGTAAAAATGGCTAACGCAGTCAGTTATTAAAACCCAAATGATCGGCCTTTTTTTGCCTATTGTTTCTTCTTTTCTCTAACTGAGTGATAATGCAAGAGAGGAGAATTTCTACATGATTTACAATAAAAGCGGTCACCCAATTGAAGTGAAAAAAATCTCTGTACGGTTGTGGTCTCAAAGAGATGAAATTGAAGCTGCTATTGGAAGACGCATGAAAGAATGTGAAGCGGCTGGAGTCCCACTCTTCATTGACGATATTAAACGTTTTTATAATTTAGATCTCCAAACTTCACTGACTGATCAAAGCAATGTTTTACAACTCCATAGTAAGACTGATGAAGCTGAAAGCATGGCGAATCTCATGGAGTCTATAAAAGATGAAGCAGCACCAGAAGTAATTGCAGCTCCTCCTGTTGATGGGGAGGCAGTCGCTGTTGCAGAAAGTAAAACTTTCGATCAGGCAGAGCAACTTATCGCCGAACAAAATAAACAAGGTCTTGAAACTAAAAAACCTAATCCAATTTTAGAGCGTCCCTATAAGCGCCAGCCGCCAGATTTGGATAAAATATCTTACGGCTTTACTCTACTCTCTGACATCAATATGGAAAGTATCCTTAGCTTCACTAAAGATAAATTCCTCCAGGGTCAGTCAGTGGTCGTGGAATTTTTAATTCCGCAAAGTTTTATGATGACCGCAACTGTAACTTATTGTCACTTCTATGCTCTCAGAAGCCGTATTATCTCATCCACTAAGCCCGATTACCGGCTTCAGTGTTTTTTCTCATTCTCTATTTTGGGTGAAAGGGACACACTTCGTAAGTTTTTAATGTCTATCGAACCAGATATTTCTCATGGCAAAAAAAAGGTTGTTAAAGATGCTGAAGATGATTCCCTAGGAATCTAGATTCAGTGTAACCTATAGTTCATGAAGGCTTTACTTAGACCAACATTTTCATCAATTTTAGTGATCGCATTTGCTTTGATCCTACTATTTTTAGGCCTTTTTGCTGAGGTTTTTGAGTCACATACACCTGAAGTTGATCTGGCACAGATTTATGCCAACCCTATACCAGTGATTGAACTACAGCATCTAAAGTCTCTTCGGGTTACTAATAAGCAGGGAAATTTCCTGCTAGAGAACACTCACCCCGAAGGAAAACTAGAAGGACCTTGGCAAATGGTTGAGCCCCAGGCCCTAAAAGTTAAAGACGACGTTATCCCTAAAATTGTGGATGCTCTAAATGTTATTCGAGTTCGTAATTTTCATTTACTTGAACCTATTAACATCGCAAGTTTCTCACTTGATAACCCAACATTGACCCTAACTTTTAAAACTTTTCAGGATAAGTCCTACGAGGTAAAAATGGGACTCATTAATCCTATCGATAACTCAGCTTATCTAAGTCTATCTTCTCAAAATCAAATTTATCAAATTGATCCGATTGAAATTACACTTGAAAGTTACGATATCTCACAATTGGTTGAATCAAGAGTTCTCGCACTCAACCCAGAATCTTTAGTTTCTTTAGAAATTTACACACCAACTGGTCTTGAAGTGAAACTTCTTAAAAAAGAAGAGCTATGGGTGGATCAGAATGGAGTTTCTCTCGAGACCAATAAAGTTAAAAAATATTTTGAAAAACTGGAAGATCTAAAAAGCTTTACCATCTTAGACAAACTAACTGCGCCTCAACAAGCATTTATGGAAACAGCAATGGCGACTCCTATTTACACGCTTAAACTCATTTCTACCCAAGGTGTGCGTTCGTATTATGTAAGTGAAATCAAAAACGGAATTCCGGGTATGAGCCTCGCCCGCAGCAACTTTTTCGCACTGAGTTCTGAGGAGAAAAAATCCTTCGTTCTGATAGAA
>JBILYY010000269.1:0-2956 GCA_044377495.1 Bacteriovoracaceae bacterium
CATCTTGGCGTAGTCCATCTGTGTTACGTTAAAAATGGCTTGATTCAGATCAAGACCAGTATCGGAATTTTTCAATTTCAAATCCTTTGGCTTATTTTCTAGGTCGAGCTAATTGCCCTACTCACTCATATTTATAGTTTAATACATCGTGAACAACAATAAACAACTCTTAGACATTTTCAATAACCCGTAAGTGCCTGATAACTAACGAACATCTAAAGAATGTCAAATAATACGTGACTTTGAGTTCAAGACATCGTAAACTGTAAAAAATTGAATAGGAACAAATCTATGAAAACCAACAATCTACCTGAACTTGAATACCTGGCCGACCTGGTGGGAGAATTTATTGAGTACTGGGGTTTTAAAAAGATCCATGGAAAGATTTGGCTTAATCTCTATTTAAGTGATGCTCACCTAGATGCAGCTGCGCTTATGGCAAAGCTTAATGTGTCCAAGGCACTCATAAGTATATCTATCAAGGACCTACTAGAATTTGAAGTCATTATTGAGCATGGACTTAGCCCAGAGGGTACAAGAATCTACGGAGCGAATCCGGACCTGCACACCGTTATTAGCCATGTTCTAAGACAAAGAGAAAAGGTGATGATGGGCAAAATCCAAGCTGCATTTTTGCAATTAAAAAACATTTCCAAAGAAGAGATTTCTACAAATAGAATAGAGTTTAGTCGAGTCAAAGAATTAGACCGGTTTATTAAGAACGGTGAAAAAGGTTTAAATACTTTGATGGCAATTCTTTAAAAAGGTAATCTGATGAATGATTTTAACATTCAAGCTGCATCATTAATAAGCGGAGTTTCGGTTCACCAGATCAGAGCTTGGGAACGAAGATATAACGCTGTCAGGCCTAGAAGGCTGGGCAATAACTTTAGGTCTTATACACAAGAAGATATAACTAGACTGAAGTTATTAGGCACTCTAACAAAACATGGTATTGCCATAAGTAAGATTGCGGCCTTGGACGTAGCAGAACTACAGTACCAGAATGACTTACTCACTCCTAGTGAGAATCATCGCACCGAAATACATAACGGCAACGATGACAAAGAACAGCTAAGTTTTCTACTGTCATTTTTGAGTGCCAAAAAATTAGATATATTGAAATATGAAGTCACAAAATTTCATACCCTGAATAGCATCATCGAAATATTGATCCCGCTAATGAAGCGAGTCATGGTGCAATCAGATTTAACAAGTGATGATACTCAAAGCTTGCTTGCAACATTGATAGAGCAAATTAATAAAATCTCAACTCAGGCATGTCATAAAAATGCCTCATAAAACGATGTTAACAAAGGGCCAATATATGAAAGTTTTAATAACTGGTGCAACAGGACTTGTTGGTAAAGAGCTTGGCAAAAAACTTGTGATGGAAGGACATAGCCTTGTAGTTCTTGTGCGAAATCCTGAAAAAGCTAAATTGGATCTTCCTTTTCCGGCCGAAATTCATAAGTGGGACGGACAAAAAGATCTCCCGCCTGTCGAAGCCTTAAAAGGTGTAGAAGCCGTCATTCATTTGGCCGGGGAATCAATTGCAAGTGGCAGATGGACTGAAAAAAGAAAAAAACAAATATATGATTCGCGTATTCTCGCAACTCGAAGCCTGGCCGAAGCTATAAATAAGACAGAATCGGTAAAAACATTCATATCTGCCTCTGCCGTTGGTATTTATGGAAACACCGGAAACGAACTTATAAGCGAGACACATGCTCAAGGTAAGGATTTCTTAGCAAAAGTTTGTCAGGACTGGGAATACGAAACTGAGAAAGTTGATACCAGAGTAAGGGTCGTTAACCTAAGAATAGGCGTTGTACTCTCCAGGCAGGGCGGAGCACTTGAAAAACTTATCCCATTATTTTCTGCAGGACTCGGTGGCGTGATCGGAAATGGCAGTCAATGGATGAGCTGGATACATATACAAGATCTTGTGAATTTATGTGCTTTCAGTTTAACCCAAGAAACTGTACGCGGGCCCTACAATGCTGTTGCATCAAATCCGGTCACAAACAAAATTTTTAGCCAATCTCTTGCCAAAGCACTAGGACGCTCATTATTTTTTCCGGTGCCAAGTTTGGTGATGAAAATTGCCATGGGAGACATGTCGACCATCGTTTTGGCCAGTCAGAATGTAAACTCGCAAAAGATTACAGAGTCAGGTTTTGAATTCACATACCCGCAAATCGAAGGTGCATTTAACGAAATATGTGCTCCCATACATAATGGCCAAAGGGAGTATTTGGCCGAGCAGTGGGTTCCGCATACCTCTAAAGAAATATTCCCATTTTTTTGTAATGAAAAAAACTTAGAAAAGCTCACTCCTGACTTTCTTAATTTTAAAGTCTTAAAAAAATCCACCAATGAGATTGAGGAAGGAACACTTATTGAATACCAATTGAAGTTGCATGGAATTCCTCTCAAGTGGAAAAGTAAGATTGGAAAATGGGAACCAGGAACTTCCTTTGTAGACGATCAGGTCGCCGGGCCATACAAGCGCTGGAATCACACTCATGAATTCATACCAATGTCTTCAGGCACTCTTATGCGGGATAGAGTTTCATACACTTTACCACTAGGCCGTCTCGGGGACCTGCTTTTAAGCTGGAAACTGGTTAAAGATGTTAATAGAATATTTTCTTACCGCAGAAAGATTATTAGCAGTTTATTTGCTTCATAACGGATTCGACCGAATTGGCAGCGGCATTCAAGTCGTTGCCATAAAAATAATCACCCATGAGATAAATTTTATCGTCTGCCAAGAAAGTTTGAAATTTTGCTGAAATTGAATGGCTTACTTCTGAGTATCGCCACTTATGGAGATGTGATTCTTTAACATGGAGATTTTCAACTTCAAAGATTTTCATGACTTGATTTTGAATGAGAGTTTTGTCCAATTCAAAATATTCAGCAATAAAAGGCGCTCTACACTCAAGATGAT
>JBILYY010000032.1:0-25867 GCA_044377495.1 Bacteriovoracaceae bacterium
GATTAAGAGTTACAAATTTTGCTCTGTAAATACCATCAATGGTTGATCCGTCAAGTGAGTCATCCGTAAGTTCCTCATTTCTACTTATACCATTTCCAGAACCTGATTCTCCACAAGAAGTAAGGAAGGGAAACATTGCTAAAGCGACTAGAATATTAAGGGACATCTTTTTCATATTATTCTCCTGCTTTTTTTGAAATTATTTCATCGAAAGCCTCAAGGTATGCCTGCTTTACTTCTGCCATTAGGAATTTATCTTTAGAATAATTCCAGGCCTCGTACATTTGCAGATCTGCTGGCTGATAAGTGTACATGTAAGTTCTTTGGATGTAGCATTCTCCAATATATGGATTGTCTGCGTACTCAGAAAATTTTTTTATTGTTGGGCATTCTGGTTTTCTGTGTGTAAAGATATTGGTCCATGATCGAAATTCAAGAGGCCCATGGGTGTACTTAACATCCATCGTTCGTTCAACAACCTTACCTTCATGCATGATGTGAACGTATGGAGATATATGAAACCACCATTCAAAGTTGTAGCGCCGTATGTAAGTGCGGGTCCAGTAGATTAATAATTTATTTGATTTGAGGCTGTGATTTCGCCACCATTCATAAGTCCAAACCATTGCCCGATTAAAACATTGAGAATCTTTAGGATTGTAACGTGCTTCTCTGAAATATTTTCTTGCGATATCCATCGATGCAATTGTTGTAGGGACGTAGTTTGCTTTTTCTTCATAAAAGGTATTTCGAAAACCTATTGGAAGCAGAATCGATTCTACAGGCTTGACCTCAATAATAAATCTCTCTTCATCAATCGTGAAAACGTAGGATTGTTTTTTGCTTTTATTTTGTAATAACTGATTTAATATTTCTGATTTTCCAGCAGGAAGCTTTGTCACTTGACCGGTATTGAGAAGTACCAACGTCACATCCTGTGAACCTTTTGCCAAATCGATATCATAGATCTGTGATGATATAAAGCTAGTCGCTAAAAGTGGTAAGCTCACCAGCCAAACAACGAAACCAAAGAAGTACATAAAACCTCCAATGTTTTACACGCAAAATAGTCAGAGTCATCATGCTGAATTAAAGGTGTTCTTGTCATCTAAAGCCTGTCCCAAGGAAATATTAAAACGCACAAATGCCTAGAGGATTTAGAGTTCTTACGTGTTTGATAACCAGCGAAACTAACTTGCACCGTTGAATCTTTATTTAAAATCAAGATTACAACTCTTTAGTGCGTGGCAGAGAATTGCTATAATATGAAAAAAGAGTAGGAGGATTTTATGGAAGGTTTTATTCGAACTGGAGAGATTAGAGAAAATGTAAAGAAGGAACTACTTAGTAACACACTCCTAAAAGACGAAGCGATACTTGTGGATATGGAAGGAGATGAAGTTATACTTCAAGGGAGTGTTGATTCCGTTGATAAAAAATGGCTAGCAGAGGATATTGCGGCAGATACTTTTGGTGTTCTGCATGTTAGAAATGAAATTTATATTAGTAATGAAAAACAAAATGGACGAGGATATTTTTATGAGGAAGAGTAAGCAAGAAAAGAAAGAGAATAATTACAACCAACCAAAGTCAAACGCAAAAAAAAGGGATGTTGAAATTAAAATTAAAAAACGAGGAATAGTAAATACCCCTAAAGATACTAATTCGATGAGGTAGTATCTTGGCTTTTTCTCTCAACTCCTTGAATGAAGTCGTCGTTTTTTTCTAGGGTATAGATATTATATGCATGCCTAATGACTGGCTGAGCGACGTTTCGCACGGGCGTTCCTCCGGGTGTTTCACCTTTCTCAACACCTTTATGTGCGTGGCCATGAAATACAATATCGGCGCTACCATAATCAACGGCCTCTGCTAGATAGTAACAACCCAAAAAAGGATATAGTTCCTTCTTTTCACCAGACAAAGTTTGAGTTGTTGGAGAATAATGCATAAGAACAATCTTGTAATCAGTTTTGAGATCCTTTATGACTTGCTCTAATTGTCTTGCTTCTGTTTTGGAATGCCTCATAAATGTTTTCATTTCTGGTTCCCCGAAATCTGAGCCAGATGCACCAACAAATCCACCTCCAAAACCTTTGGCTCCTGCTATCCCAATCGTTTCACCCTTGATGGTAATTATTGCTGAACTTCTCTCAAGAACAATGACACCAACATCTCTAAGGATCTGACTAACGATAGTTACTTGATCAAGATGATAGTCATGATTTCCTAGAACTGCGATGATTGGCACAGATGAGTGTTTAAGATCATTGGCGAGTACCTGCATCTCATCTGGGTGGCCATTTTTGGTTAAGTCACCAGCAAGTAAGAACAAGTCGGCATTTGCTGATAATTCTCTCATGTGCTGACCAAGTCTATTATGTGACTGACGGTCAAAATGAATATCTCCAGCCGCTGCTATTCTTATCATGGAATGGCCTCACTTCCTTCTGGCGGCATGAGTACTCTAACGTTGACTTGATTTTTTAATTCGAGAGAAGGTTCAAGATCTAAAACAACGTCACTAATTGCTTCTTTTTGTTCATTGGTAAAGACTTCACCTCTAACAATAATGCATGAATCTGAAACCATTACTTTGATATCATTTTCTGCAATTCGTTCATCTTTAGAAAGTGCTTCCATTATTCGCCCCTTCGTATAGATAGAAGGTTCCTTCTCGGCTGGAAATTCGCCGCCTCTTTTTAGTTTCACTTTTGTATAAGGGTGGCAAACGGCTTCAGGTAAATATGATTGATGATCATAAATGGTCTTAAAGAGTTTTTGTATTAAATCATTCGGGATAGCGATGTCATTTGACTGAGCATATATTAAAAGAGCAAGCACCCTACGTGGGCAATGCCTAGCTCTCTTCAGAAGGTAATCCCAGTCCAAATTTCCTTGAGTTAAAACCGCAAGTGCATCGTGCCAGTGATGTGGGTTATCTTCTTGGTGCGCCGCTGATTTAATTATAATAAAATCTTCAGGACTAATCGCATTAACAAATTTTCCATGATAGGGAATTCTTCGGACATGTTCTCTAACTTCTTCTTCGAAATATAAGTCTCCGCAAGATCGGAAAATAATATCAACTAAAACTTCATCACGCCATGCTTTGTAAAGCCAGAAAGGATCTCTTATCTCTGTTTCAAATCCTTTTTCCTTTAAAATCTCTAGAACATAATTAGCGTCATCGGGTTTTATAAAAATATCAATATCATGAGTTACTCGCGGTCTTCCCAATTCCTTAACAGCTACGCCCCCAATGATTGCGTAGGCGATATTTTTTTCTTCTATTATTTCAATTGCTGCAAACAATGTGCTTACAATTTTTGGCAACAAAGGAAGATTATGATCATGAAAATCACGTTCTTTTTGATAGATTTCCTGCTCTCTTGTGAGTGGGACTTTTTTTGTGTATGCCATAAGCATTATTCCCCCTACACATGGAGCCTTCAATCCTTAGGCCACTTTGTTTCGTATTTTTTTTAAGGACTTGGCCCCTAGATCGCTGCGCAAGAGGGGGCATTAATTCGCAAGAATGTCTCATTAATCCTCTTTACTCGGATTCCAAATACTTTTTATGATAACGAGATATAAAGTACTGTTCTTATTAATATCTATGCTCATTACATCCTAAGCATTCGCAATTTCACCTACTCGTTCCAAGGAATAACCTATGCAGTTAAAGTCACCCTAGATGCAGGACAGGAACCTTCATTTAATAATGAATATTAGGGCAACAAGAGACCCGGGATCTACGTTGATGTTACAACCGGTGAAGCATTCTTCTCTTCTTTAGATAAATATTATTCCGGAGCCAGTAGGCCAAGTTTTACTAAAGGCCTAAATGATAAGATTCTTCTGACTAAACTTGATTTAATCTCGGCTCTGCCAGAACAGAAGTTAGGAGTAAAAATAGCATTAACCATTTAGGTTACGTCTTTGATGATGGGCCGGGCGGCAAAGGTGGTAAAAGATTTTGAATTAATTCATCATCTCTGCGATTTGTTCCTTTAGAAGATATGCAAAAACAGGGATATGGGCAATACCTTAAGCTATTTAATGGAGCTTCTCGCCTTAAGTGGTATTTTATTTAAAAATGATATCTGTCTTTTGAGTTGGTTTAATTGGCAGCATGATATCTTTGATCTTGAGTAGTTTGAGTTCTTTATCAAAAACCATGGTAACAGGGCCTACAATCAGCCCCACAAAAAAACTATTCGGTTTCAGGACCCACACTGATTGATCCTTGTTTTGAACTTCCTTCACAAAATTAAAATCGAGTGTCATCATCTTGTCAGGAACAATGACAGTTACTTCAAATGTATCTGCTACTGGATTTTTCTTGATTCTTTCAAGAAGGGAGTTGGTCAGGAGTGGTGGCAAGACAATCTTTTTGAGTTGGTCATCAGATAGCTCTATTGTTTTTTTCTTATGCTCGGATTTGAATTGCAGCTTGTTCTTTTTAAGTTCTAATTCGACTTTCTCTCCGGTCTGTAGCTGACTCCATGAGTAATTCTTGAAATTAGTTTCCCCTAAAAGAATCTTTTCACTGGAAAGTAACGTCCCATGTAAATTAAAAACTTCCACTTCTAATTCATTTCCTTGTTGGGATTTTTGAATTTTAAAAAAATCAGAGGTTCCTGACTCAAGGATGGTTTTCCCATAAGCAGAGAATGTGAAGAATAAAAGTGTAATATAGTAGAGATGAATTTTCATGTTTATATTTAGAAGGTGGATGGAACAAGAAGTCAATTGCGGATTTTCGCCTATTCAAACAAGATTAAATATAATTCGGAGTGCTGCTCCACCATTCACAGAATTGGCAATAATGATTTTTCCACCATGAACTTCAGCTATTGTTCGCATGATAACTGAACCTAGTCCTAGAGAGAAATTGCGTGGAACTCTTTCCATTACTTGCCTGCGTTCTCTTCTTTTGCCAAAAGATTTTATCGCTTCAGCGCTCAGTCCAGGGCCATCATCTATGACAACGACCTCTAATGTGTCATCTTTTGAAAATATTTCTACTTGAATTCTGCCTTGGGCGTATCTGGCAGCATTATCAAAGGCATTTTTAAAGAGACGGCTGATGAGATGGAAGTCTCCAAAAAGATCGTATGTTTTATTTCCGGAAGCTTTGAATATCCAGTTAATTTCTTGTCCCGAACCCGTCTGTCGGTTTCGGAGTTCATTTTCAAGCATTTGTGCCAGATCAATTTTCTCTGAAGAAACTTTGTAGTGTGATTCATCAATTGTCGCCACAATTGTGAGCTTTTCAAGGAGGTCTTTAAAATATCTAATATCTGCATCTATCATTGAGAAGACTTCGTCGCGATCTTCTGAGGTCATTTGGTCATTATAAAATTTTAAGGCTTCAAATGATGTTCCAAGACTAGTAAGCGGAGTCCTGAGATCATGGCCTAGTTCCTGAAGCAAATTCGATCGCGATGTTTCTGTATCATTAAGCCTTTTTACGAGTCTTTCTATTTCGTCAGCCATTCGGTTAAAATCGAGGATCAAATTTCCGAACTGATCAAATCTTTTTATCTCAAAACGCGACTTTAAATCACCGGATCCAAGTTTTTCTAAGACTTCTCGTGCCTCACTAGATTTTCTACGTAAATAGTAAACACTAATTGAGAGCGCAAGAAAAACTGCCAATGCGGCCGTCGTAAATGTATGGAGTCCCTGGATCCATAGGAAAGGTCCCTGGAAAAGAGATCTTGGATTATGTGTAACAAGGAATGTTGTTGGAATGGTATTAAGCCTAATGACAAATGTTTTTGGTTTCAGTAAAAAGTTTTCGGTGTTTTTCATCCCATGGATTCGTCTCGGATGGGGGAGGCTAAGCCAGGATGATGGTAATGGACCATTGGTATTTGCAGAAATGATTGTACCTTGTTCAGATACTAACCACAGTAACGGGCGAGGTCCCTTTTCAATCGGCATTTTTTCAAGAAAACCTCTTTTTGTCTCACGTTCAGGTGTAGGAACTGGACCTGCTATTTCTGTAACTTTAAGAATGGTAAGCGCATTTTTTGATGGAAGTGGGGGGGCCGGATATTTATTTACGTTAATTTTAGATACCGGATAATCTTCCGAAGATTTTTCAATTTTTCTTCCAAGGTACATCATATATCCATATCGATAATCCTCGACAACCATATCTGAAATCATTACCAAGAAAAAAAGCGAGATCAGGCTAAGTGCTAATGCTCCGATCAGACTAATCAGAAATAAACGAAAATAAATGGCTTTTTTTAAAAGCATGTCATTCTTTCCACTCCAGCCTATAACCAATCCCATATACGGAATTAATTTGCAGCTTTGGACCAGCAACTTCTCTAAGTTTCCGTCTTAAATGACTCATGTGCGAGTCTACTGTCCGGTCATACATATCCGCATTATCATATAGCGCTGTTAAAATATGATCCCTAGTTACGATATCACCAGCTCGCTTAGTTAGCAGGACAAGTATCTCAAGTTCTTTGCGTCCCAAAGTGACAATTTTGTCCATGACAGTTACAAGCCTTTTTCCTGAATCGATGGTAAGTTTCTCAAAATGGATAACTGATGACGGCATAACAATTTTCTTCAAAACCTTCTTCATTCTTGCTTTTAATTCTTCCATTCCAAATGGTTTTCTTAAATAATCATCGGCGCCACTATTTATTGCCTTGACCACAGTTGCCTCATCTGTTCTGGCACTTATAAACAAAATGGGGATGTCGTTTCCTTCGTCACGTATTTTCTGACATAGGTCTAGGCCACTACCATCTGGCAAACCGATATCAAGGCACATAAGATCGAAGTGTTCACGTTGAACGAGCTCCCATGCTTCACGTATAGTCGCCGCCCCAGATGTTTGAAAACCACAAAACTTTAAATTTATCGCTAAGCTTTTTGAGATCTGCGGATCATCTTCTACTATTAAAATCTTTGACATGATTTCTCCCTGATTAATTGCAGCTTATTTTATGTGTCATGATACCTAGATTTAATACTTCGTAAAGTTCCTCAATAGTACCTGACTTGGTTTTCTATTTAATCTCACCATCTTCTCTCCTCTTTAAATGTTAAATAAGTATGGAGTTCCTTTATTGGGACTTCTATTCCTAGGTTTAACCAGATTGGAATGTGTGGCAAATTAACCTAGCTCGAAAAAAAATACTAAGGGGTAATAACAATGACAAAGGTACTTCTTCTCACAAGTGATGCTTCTTTGAAGAAATTAGTAGATCTGACTTTAAGATATAGTGGTTTTATCGTTCATACAGCTATTCGCCCTAATGAGGCATGGCACCTTTTAGATCAAGTAAAGTTTACTTTTGTAATGATTGACTATCGGTTGAGTAAGAATACGGGACTTGATTTTTATAAATCCCTAAGACAAATAGGTTCAAATCTTCCGGTCCTAATGATAGGAGAAGGAGATTTTGATGCATTTATGCTTAAGGATCTTTCAATTGATAACTATGATTATTTAATTAAGCCTTTTAAATTTCGTGAATTGAAAGTAAAAATAAACAGTCTTTTGAAAATGAATACTCAATCAGACGAGATCGTTTGTTATGGAGAATTAAAAATTGATCTAAGGCACCACCTTGTCAGCGTAAAAGATAAGATTATCCACCTTGGTAAAATGGAAATGCGAATACTTATATTGCTTCTTAAAAAAGCAGGCAATATTGTCGATCCCAAGACAATAAAAAAGCTTATTGAGGATGAAGGCAATATTCCCACCATGACGAGTTTTTATTATGTAAGTAAACTCAGACACAAAATGAAATCATTTTCGTGTGAGGCATTAGAAATCGTCCTGATTAGAAATCAAGGTTACATACTAAAGTTCAGGAATTAAATGTGCATAAAAAACTTGCTATCATATTGAACAAGTTGAACGATTCAAACTTCACAAATAGGGGCCAACAATGTCTGAAAAATTAATATCTCTAGAAAACGAACTTCATCAATTGTTTGACATCCGACATGCAAGACTCAGGGATGACAAGATTATTTCACATGAAGCAATGGACGCCCAAAGAGATATCAGGCTTATTACCCATAAGTTTAAAGATGGTATTCCTGATATCACCATTTCTATTAATTCGGATGAAGATATTAAATGGGATTCACAAAACAAACGACTTTTGTTAATTAGTCTTGAATCTTGTCAAATTCTTGAGGCATCTTGCCGACTTACAATGATCAGAGTTCGGCCTCATCTTGCACTTCTTGTAAAGCAGGCCATCGATTTTTATAAAAACTGAGATTTGATTACTTAATAAATCTAGGTTATTATTTACCCATGCAAGAGAATCAACAGATTCATCAACTTAAAAAACTCAGTATACTTATGGATTCTAAGTTTACTGGCCCGTTTGGCTTTAAATTTGGTCTTGATGGCATTATTGGACTCATTCCTTTCGTTGGTGATTTGGTCACTACTGGTATTTCTCTCTATATTATTTTTCAGGCCGTCGTTTTGGGCTGTGGTCCTTCAACTATTTTACGTATGGGTTTAAATATACTGATTGAAAATCTTGTAGATACTATTCCTGGAGTTGGAAATGTTTTCGATTTTATTTGGAAGAGTAATAATAGAAACATAGAGATTATTGAACAACAGCTGCGTAATCCATCTGCTGTTACAGTTAAGTCTCGATTAATTCTTGGATTTGTGGCTTTTGTTCTTCTTACTATATTTATAGCCTCAGTTGCATTGACCATTTCACTCTTTAAAATGATCCTTAAGTGGGTTGCACTTTTTAGTTCTTAGGTTCCACAATCGTTTAACATTCGAAAAATTTGCCCACTTTGAACACCGAAATACTTTGTGTAAGGATTCTTCTGCGTACATCAGGATGATGTTTGTAGCAAAACCATGGAAGGTATTATGTTTAAAA
The DNA here is from genome assembly GCA_044377495.1 of Bacteriovoracaceae bacterium. GTDB lineage: Bacteria > Bdellovibrionota > Bacteriovoracia > Bacteriovoracales > Bacteriovoracaceae > Peredibacter. The sequence continues at coordinate 8,910 of JBILYY010000032.1, forward strand.
ACTTTGGTCTCTTTTTTTTGATTCTTTCTTTTATTTCCTGCAACAAGGATAACGGGGACGGTGTACAAAGTAACTGCCCGGTTGGTGTACAGGCCGAAGATGCTGCAAGCACTTCCTGTTCCCTTAACTTAGAGCCTGGATCAACAGGCGGCACCACTGCGGGTGGAACGATGGGTGGAACGACAGGTGGAACGACAGGTGGAACGACGGGTGGAACGACGGGTGGAACGACGGGTGGAACGACAGGTGGAACGACGGGTGGAACGACGGGTGGAACGACGGGTGGAACGACGGGTGGAACGACGGGTGGTACAACAACGGGCGGCCTACCAAATGCGGCCTATACTTTTGAAAGTAACATTCTTTTCGTTGGAACAAGTGTTTTAGAACAAGCAAAGTTTGATGCAGGTGTGGAGATTATTAAAAAGGTTGTTGCAACTGAAGAGTTTCGCTCCGCTGTTTTAAACCATACCTATAATGGGGTGAAAACATTTGTTGATAATGGCGGTTATTCTAATACTCAAATTTACCAAAAAGTTCTTGAAGCAGCTGAGAAGCTATTTCCGGCGAAGAACAACGCAATAGATATGGAAGTTGAGCTCTATTTCGCAGATACAACTGTTATTGGGTACACGTATGGAACTTCAAAAAGAATTTGGGTAAATACTAAATATTTTGGAACAAATGCTGTAACAAGTGTTGCTGCAAATCTTTTTCATGAATGGCTCCATAAGGTTGGTTTTGGCCATGCTGTCAGCTATTCCATCAGTCGGGACTATTCAGTCCCTTATGCAGTGGGAAGGATGATTGGATCAATTGGAAAGAAGTTTGATTAATAGTTATTAGCATGTGGGCCGTCCTAAAAAGCAGTCCAGATTTATGTTTAACTAAAGTTTTAGATTTTTCATTTATTACTTCTGGATTTTTTTTTAAGGAGTGTTTTTGTTCTTTTTGAAAAAAGTGAACAGTTTTTGATCATAAGCACTTGTATATAGACGAGATATTCCTTTTAAATATCCTGGTCAGTTGATTCTTTGGGATTCGTAGCGACAATACGTTCAGCCTGAAGAAGATCTTTAGGATTTAGAAATACCAAGGAAGGTGTACATGACAAAATCTTTTTTATCAACGGTTCTCATTACCGGACTGATGTCGGCGCAAACTGTTTTTGCAACTGTTCCAACCCTTGCAATGACCTTCGACACGAATGTCACTCCGTTAGGAACTACGAGCTCTCAGGAGGCAAAAATTCAAGCTGCAGAAAATAAGATTAAAGAAGTTGTAGGTTCAGAAGAGTTTAGAACTGCGGTTCTTAATCATACTTACAGCGGGAAAAAGACATTTGTGGATAATAAAGGACTGACGAATGCTCAGATTTATCAAAAAATTCTTGACGGTGCCGAGACCCTCCAGCCCAAGAAAAATAATGCCATGGATATGTATGTTAAACTCTATTATCAGAACTCAATTGTAGTCGGATATACAACCACCGGAAGTAAGACGATTAATATGAATACAAAGTATTTTAATACGTACACTTCATCTGGAGTTTCTCACAATATGATGCATGAGTGGTTACACAAACTTGGTTTTACTCATGCTGCCAGCTATTCAGTAAGTCGAAATTATTCCATACCTTACGCCATAGGCAATATTATGGGTAAATTGGCCGTTAAATACTAAAAACTTATTAAGGAGATTTTATGAGAAAATTAATTGTCTTTTTTGCAATTGCAGCTTCATTTCATTCATTCGCGAATTCGACACACATTGAGTTTGATGACGCGATTGAGGAGAAGTGCCATGCTGAAATTAAAAAATTGAATTGTACTAGCAAAACAGATGAAGAAATATCTGAATGCGTAGAATCCAAGAAAGTGAAGCTGTCAAAGGATTGCAAGAGCATGCACGATACGAAAATGAAAAATAAATAAAAAAAGGGACTCGTAAGAGTCCCTTTTTTTTAGATTAATGATTTGATAACAATAAAGTGTAGGGATGCTGCTAAAATAACCAGGATATGAAAGACTTCATGATAGCCAAATATTTCAGGTCTCAATACAGGTCTTTTGATCGCATAGACAAGAGCGCCAAGGGTATAAGTTAACCCTCCAGCAATTAGTAATATTACATTATATGGTCCTATACTGTTCTTAAGTTCAGATAAATATGGCAAGATCATATACCCAGCAAAGACATAAAGAGTTGCACTAAGCCACTTCGGTGCACCAACGTAGAAAAGAGATTGTAGAACTCCGAGGATGGCAATTATCCAAATTGTGATGAGAAGATTATTGCCTGAATCTCTTTGAAGGGCCAAAAGACAAATTGGAGTAAACGTACCAGCAATCAAAATATAAATGGCTGAATGATCAAGCCTTTTCATCCATTTTCTTGCTTCTGGCCCCCAAGTAATACGATGATAGAGCGCACTGGTACCAAGTAAAAATATTAAACTAAAAGAGTATATGCTTGTCGCAATAGTGGTTGTCACATCTCGACAATTAGAAATTAAGACAAGGCAAGCGCCACATGCCAAGAAAAATCCCGCCTGATGAAAATGACCTCGGAGAAGTGGTTTGGTATTCATGAAATGGATATTATATGTGCCCATATGAATAAGCAATATGCAATAAGCGTTAAGCCTGATGCGCATAGTTTATTTGAAATGCCAGTATTATCATTTTGAATATCTAGGAGTGCCATTATGACGGATCCTTATAAAGTTCTTGGCGTTTCTAAAACAGCATCAATTGACGAGATAAAAAAAAGCTATCGTAAACTCGCAAAAAAATATCACCCAGATTTAAATCCCGGAAACAAAGAGGCGGAAAAAAGGTTTAAGGAGATATCACACTCTTTTGACCTAATTGGGACTGCTGAAAATAAGGCGAGATTTGATAGGGGTGAAACGGATGAGCAGCAGCAAAAACAGTACGATGAATTTACAAAAAAACAGGGCCGTAGAAGAGGGGCATTTCATCAATCGCAAAAGGATGGAGGAAGATACGCCCATTCATTTGGTGAAAACTTTGGTGGTTCCGATTTTTTTGAAAACCTTTTTGGTCATGGCAGACGAAACAAAAATGAAGATGACGATTTCAATTTCGCCGGCGAAGATCTTAATTACAAAATGGAAGTTGAATTTCGAGATGCGGCACTAGGTGGTAAGCAAAATATCACACTCCCCAATGGGAAAACTCTTGAGGTTACAATCCCTGCTGGAATTGATTCAGGCAAAAGACTTCGTTTTAAAGGTCTTGGTGGCCCTGGAATTGGTAGGGGTAATGTTGGAGATGTTTACATTGAAATTGAGGTTAAGCCGCTTCCTGGATTTAAAAGATCTGGCAGAGACCTTGAAGTTGAGGTCCCGATCAGTTTTATCGAGGCCATTACAGGTGGAGAAATTAAGGTTCCAACTCTTGAAGGGGAGATTCTAATGCAGATTCCTCCGGGGGTTTCAACTGGTTCTAAACTTCGAATTAAGGGCAAGGGGATAGGTGCGGGAGAGAGTCGGGGTAATGAAATTGTTGTTTTAAAAGTAGTTATTCCAAAAAACATTGATCCCGACCTGAAGACCGCTGTTGAAAACCTAAAGAGCAGATTTGAGTATAACCCAAGGATGCTGTAATGAAAATTATTCAGTTGGATGAGGCCTGTAATCTTTGTGGTGTAAATAAAGAAGTTATTATTCATTTCATTGAAGAGGACTGGATCCACCCTGCAGATGAAGAAACAATGAAAATGGATGAGGAGGATCTTGCACGGATCCGCTTAATTTGTGAGCTAAAAGATGATTTTGGAGTCAATGAAGAAGGTATGTCCATAATTCTCCATCTCCTAGATCAGCTTAACCTTATACGTTTAGAATTAGAAAAAAATCATCAGGGAGAACTTCTATGAATGAAAAACAGAGTTTTGAATCAGATGAGAAATTCTTTTTGGAAGATACGCAGTCCCTAGAGGACCGCTATAATAAAATTAAAGAAGGTCTGTTTTCACTTAAGGTTCTTTGCAGTTCCCATTCACAATTTGAAAAAGCAGAAGATGCTATTTTGTTAGAAAGCATGGCCGATGTCCTTGAGAGTCTAGAGAAAACTTTTATCCATCATTTTGGTGCCAGTTCAGGACGTACCATTTCGCCAAAGAGCGATGAGCCCTGGGATTGAAGCACTGCATAGAATTTATTTGCGATAAACATTTCTCGAATTGAACATTTTATCATTTAATAAATGAATGAACATACTGACTTCCATCATTCTCGGAATTGTAGAAGGCTTAACTGAATTTTTGCCAGTCTCATCCACGGGGCATCTTATTCTTGCCTCAAATGCTCTAGGGCTTGAAAATAACGAATTTCTTAAGCTCTTTGAGATTGTTATTCAGACTGGGGCGATTGCGGCCGTGATCTTTATTTACTGGAAGGACCTTGTAAATGATCGCAGTTATGTTTTCAAGATGGCAGTGGCCTTTGTGCCAACTGGCGTTTTGGGTCTTCTGCTTCATGGTATTGTTAAGAAGTACCTTTTTAACCCTCAAGTCGTCTGCGGATCATTGCTTGTAGGGGGAATCATTCTTTTGTTCCTTGAAAATTTATCTTCCAAGAAAACAGATCATAAACTTACTTACGTGAATTATTTTTTCATCGGTCTTTTTCAATGTCTGGCATTTATCCCTGGGGTGTCTCGCTCCGCTGCAACAATACTTGGTGGAAGACTTTTGGGTGCTTCCCGTGAAGAATCAGTAAAGTTTTCTTTTCTTTTGGCCATTCCTACCATCTTGGCCGCATCTGGATATTCGCTACTCAAAGTTAAATATGTTTTAAGCTCTGATGAGGTTATTTATTTATCTTTAGGGCTGATTACTTCGTTTGTGTTTGGTTTCCTAAGTATTAAAGTTTTTCTGAAATGGCTAAATCACAAAACATTTATTATTTGTGGCATTTACCGCATTGTCCTGGCGATCATTTATTTCGTGGTATTTTTAGCTTAAGACAAATACTGGAGCGAATCCACCACCGCTTGTTCTGAAATTGGTTGTTTGACCGGAATACAATCGGGCCGCCAATAATTGTATCTTTCCTTCATAGACATAGGCCCTGATATCTAGTTTTAAATCAGTTTGATCATCTGTGTTTTGAATCAGACGCGTACTTGGAGGAACTAACTCTTGAGCAACATATTCGCCCTTTAAAATCTCATTCCACACTTTTCGGGTAATTTTGTCTCCTCTATAAGTGGCCTTACTGCCAAAACCGGACAAGGGCTTAAAAAAAAGATTACGTCGCCTCTCCCAGAGATCATTGGCTTGTTCACTTTTAACGACCTCAGTATGCGGGATTCCGGATAGTAGAGTCTCTTTATTCTTTGGAGAAATTTTTAGATCGTCCAAGCTCTTCACATTCGTCAATGTTGCTAGATTTGTTTTATTTGCATAAACGGCATGGTGGTAAGGAGCTGGCGTCAAGACGATGGCGTTGTTTTCAAAGGCCAGTCTAAGTGACTGGTGATTTTTATCTGTTAAATAGAAATCTGTTAAACGATTGTAAACCAAATCAATCTTTTCGCCTTTGTGCCACAGGCTGCCTTTCTCAAAGATTAAATCTTTAGGATCAGCAATTATCGATTTTGTTCCAAATTTTGAAAAGAGACGTTGGAATAATTGAAATTCTGGGTAGAGATACTGAGATTCAGGATCATCATCAATTATCGCGATTAATCCGAGAGTCGTCTCGCCTTTTTGCTTTTTCCATTCTTGTTGAAACATTTCAAAAAATGCGAGGTCTAGATTTAAAATATCCTCAGCATTTTTAAAAAATTGATTTTTTTCTTGGCAACATTTTTGCTGTGCCTTTGCGAGTTCCAGGTTTAGTAATGCTCCACCGGCATTAGTATTAACTTCGATAAGCTTTGGTCCTTCATCACTAAGATGAAAATCATAACCCATAAAAACGCCATTAGGACCCATATTGATCCGTGAAATTGATGGCGAATGATCTAAGATTTCTTTTTGATATTCAGGAATTCTGGTAGTCTCTTCGATTGCATTAATTGTGGAAATCATAATATCTAGTTGGGCCGGTGATATAAAAACGGTTGTCGAAGAGAAGAGATTGGGACGAGCTTCAGTTATTTGTTCGTATAGGCCATTAAGTAATTCATCTGAAGCGAGATGAGTTTTAAGAAGCTCAGAATCAAATGTTCTGCAGGCACAACTCTTATTTAAAAAATTTGCGTTCATAGTTATCTACGACTTTTGAAATTTTTGATTCTCTAGCAACCAACGGATTAAATCTCTGTGTGTGATGATGCCGGTTACAGCAAAATCAGAATCGACAATTGGTAGAGAATTAATATTTTCTTTAAGAAAGACCTCTGCAACGTGGCGTAACGGTGTTGTCTCGCTGGCCGCTAGAACCATCTTAGTCATCACCTTATCAACACGTATCTCATTTTCAAGACTAGTGTGACTATCTGGAATATCACGTAAGGAAATCATTCCCGTTAATAGCTTATCTATAAGTAGTGGAATGTGTGAGATCTTATGCTTGACCATTAAATCTTTAGCATCTTTGATTTTTGCGGCCGGACTAAGTGTAATGAGCTTTGAACTCATAACCTCAATAGCAAAAACTTCTTTATCAAGATTCTCTTGGGCAGATTTGTTCTTGCCCTTGGGAGCATGCTCACCATGAACTAAGGTTCTCTCCAATCGGATAGGATTTGTGTCATCGAGATAATCAAATTGGAAAGGAGTGATTTTCCCTTTCACGACAATATAAAATGCCATGATTCATTCTAGCAGAAGTCCTTATTTCTTCAAGGGAAGGGTGAAACCGAAACGAGTTGGCAAATCTTCGTCTAAAAAGAAATTACCTGAGTGAAACTCAATGATAGACCTTGAGATGTGCAGCCCTAATCCTGTACCTTGGCCTTGTCTCTTAGTTGTAAAAAAGGGCATCATCAATTTTTTTGCCACTTCTGCTGGGATGGCCTCACCACTGTCTGAGACAGAAAACTCCACTTGATCACCCACAAGTTTTACTTCGGCCCTGATCCATTTATCACTAACTGTGGAAACAGCGTCTATAGCGTTATTAATGAGATTTAGTAGCACCTGAATGATCTCTGAAGCGTGACAATCAATAAAGAGTTCATCCTCCGGTAAAGCCGTCGTGTGTGAAATGTCGTTAATTTTATATCTTTCCTGGCACAAGGCTTTTGTCTCTTCCAAAATTCGTTTTGCGGACATACGCTCCAAGGGATCATCCTTTGCATTTCGCGAATACAATTTTATACCATTCACAATCTTAGCTATTCTGTTATTCATATTTTGAATTGATGCGAGTAAGGGAAAAAGACTGTCTTGTGAATTACTATCTATCACACAGGCCGTATACCCCTGTGAAATTGTAAGGGCGTTATTAATTTCGTGCGCCATATAGATTGAAAACATGCCAAGCGATGAAGCCTTACTTGAGTCGATTAATTCTTCAGTAATCGAGGCAATTTTTAAAATAGATTTTTCGTATTCAATCTTTTGGAGTAATTGCCTCACTAGCGCACTCATACACGAAAGTTGTGTGTCCGAAATTTTTCGAGGTTTATGGTCTGCAACGCAAAGGGTTCCAAGAATAAATCCCTCGGGACAAACAATCGGTAGCCCAAGGTAAAATCTTATGCCCGAAGCGCCGTGAACAAAGGGGTTATTTTCGAAGCGAGAATCGGCCTGTAAATCCTCCACGATGAAGGTATTTTTGGTTTTAAACACATATTCACACATAGAAAATTCACGAGGAATCTGAGAAAGCTTAAGGCCAATTCGGGCCTTAAACCACTGGCGATTTTCATCAATATAGCTAATGAAAGCAATGGGGGATTCACATATCGTTGAAGCGAGCAAAACTATATCTGCAAAAATTGGATCGCTAGAAAGAGTATGGTTGTTTAAAGGTTCTTTTTCTGTGTTCATTTCAGTGATTCCAGTGTATTGTGTACGTTTCCGTATTCTCTTTTGAATTGTTTCAGTTGTTTCAATATTTGTCTAGTCTGCAGAAATTGCCAAAAGAGAGTGTTATTGTCGGGCAATGGGATGATTCGAGGTGTCGGAATATTACTTCGTCTAGAAAATTGACCTCGGGAGTTTATAACTGCAACATAAGATAAAGCATAAATAAACCCATAATTTCGACATTGGGTGCTGTTCTATATTCAAATAGGAATTTGTTGCAAAATGAAAAAAGACACAATAGAAGCGCAAAGGATTGCACAGATTTGGAAAGTTGGCCGTCTACTAATTGGCGAGACCCAGATTGGATTATCAAAAGCTCTAGGAATATCTCAGAGTAATATTTCTAAATATGAATCGATGACACTTGAGCCCTCTGCCAGTGATTGGTACCAATTCTGTCAATTAGCAGGGCTAAGTGCGCATAAAACGCTTGAGCTTGGATACATTGATGGATGTACAAAGTTTAAATCAAAGCTTCATATCTCTTCGTCTTTCAAGTTACCTATGAAATACCGAGGGGATTTCGCTATCAAGGTACGTGAGGTTATTCCTTTTAAGGAATGTGTTTTGAACGAATTGGGAGAAGAGAGTTGGCACGATTTCTTGAGCGAGATCAATATCATTCCTGAAACTTTTTTTGTATACGACTTTCAATTATCACTACGGTTTATTTTCGATCTGGCAGATTGGTATCAGGACAAAAAAGGCTCAAGTCTTTTTGAAATGGCCGGAAAGTATTCTTCTAATTTAGAGAATCACGGTCTTTTTAAGAAGCAATATTTAAAACAGAAAGTCGGCAGTGATTTACTCACATGCCTCCTTGAAAATCAGCCGTTTTATCAAAGGGCCTTTACGGCTGAAACGAAAGAAACTAAAAAAAGCCTATCTGTAAAATTAGTTATAGAACCAGAGATGTATGACGCCTTTGGTGAGTTGAAAATGAGACAATACCTTGTTCATAAAATTGATACATTTCAAAAAACGCTGAATCAAAACACCGATTTTAAGCGCGATTTTATAATTCATCCCAATCATTTTGAATTTTCCCTAGAAAGCGCTGTTTAAGAGAGTTATATGAATCGCTCAGAAATAAATTCTAATATCGATGCGTTTTTTTCTAGAACTAAAGAAGTGCTAGGTCATAAATATTATGACCTAGTCGAAAATAAAAAAATAAAAAATAGTCGTTCACCATTGGGTGATCTATTAGAAGTTTTCAACAAATTAAATGTCACATTTGATTCGGTTATTGAAAATAGAGTCGACTACGGTGTCTTAGCATCACATTATGCTTCCCAAGATATGATGCCATCCAGGTACATGGAAAAGGCGAACCTGAGTTCTCGTTTTACGGGCGCGTACATGATTAATTATGTTTCAAGCACCCAAGGGGACAAAGCTGCAAGAATCCTAATGCAAAACTTTCAGCTTAAGACGTCTCAGTTTCAAGATACTCTTCAACAAAACAATATCATGCTTGCCGCGGATTTAAGCGAATATATATATAAGTACTATGGTCCAGATGAAATTTTTAAAATGGGGCAGCATTCTGTCTCACTTCTTAAAAAATCATCTCATGGTCAGAGGCTTGCTCAAAGTCCAAGTCTGCTTTCGATGTTTGAATTTTTCTGTGAGGAAATTGCACCCAAATATGTGGAGAAAAACTTTCAATGGAAGATTGAAGGTTTTGGTTGTGATTACATTACAGTATGTGGAAGACCTTCAGAGCAGTTGAATGATAACTTTCAGAAGGATCTTGAGAATTCTCTGGCCATGCCATTCTTGCACGCAGGAATCATGAAATCACTTCCCAGTCTATTTGGGGACTACCGTACGAAAGTGGAGGTGTTGAAAAGCATTCAGAATGGTGATGATTGCAATCTGTTTCATTTGACCTACGCCCCAATAAAGAAAACTCGTCCCATGCTTATACAGTAAATGATTTTTCTTCTTTCATGAGTTTTAAAAAAAACAAAGATATTAACGAAATTCCACATGTGACCAAAATGGCACTAGGATAATCGAATACTGTTGAAAGTTTGCCCACAATATAAATGGAGTAAGCTTCACATAGGTTTATCATTCCCATCAATGTCGAAAATTGCGTTGCCGCCACCAAAGGATCAGTCACATTCATCAAAAGAGAACAGCAAGTGGTAATAGTCACACCAACCATAAAATAAACGAGATAGAGCGTTCCAAGCAATAATTGATTTGGCACCAAGCTTACAACCGAAAAAAGAAGTAAAACAAAAAACAAGGTTGAAAAAGTTAAGACAACTTTCTTTCCAAATTTATCGGCAGCGTAACCTCCAAGCAATGATCCCATAATTATCAGAATGATCGACGGAAAAGCGAGGAAAGTGCCAATCGTTATTTTATCAAATCCCCGGTCCACAAGAAAAGGCCCCATTAAACCAACAAAACCTTTTTCGGCTGAAAGTATGGTCAACGCAAACAATAAACCTATTAAGAAACTTTTTCTCCATAGCGCTTTTTTGAAATTGATAAAAAGATTATTGAGGTTCATTGTTCCATAATTTGCGGGTGCGTTTTTTAAAGTTTTAGATTTTGCTGCAAAAAATGCACTAACAAAAATCACCGAAATTAAAATGGCTACCACTGTAGTAAAACTCAGATACTTGAGCATCAAAATGGTTCCTCCACCAAAAGCTGACCGGCCAAAAAACTGGCCAACTTGCATCCACCCATTAATTTTTCCATAGTCTGCGGGCTCAGTGATGGATATGGCGAGAGAATCTATGGCTATATCCTGAATGCTACTAAAGAATGAATGAAGTAAAAGAATTTTGAGGCACAAATCAAAGTCTGTTTTCATATTTAGAAACAGTAACGGTACAAGGGTAAGGCCCATCATGATTTGAGCAATAATCATCCAGGTGTGATAATTGAGTTTGGGCGATTTAAAAGTGTCTATGACCGGTGCCCATACGAATTTGAGTGTCCAAGGAATAATGAGTAGCGAAGTAAACTTCGCTATCATATCAATACTGACGGCCTGTTCCCTTAGAAGCGTTGGAAGAGCAATCAATATGAGTCCAATTGGCCCACCTTCTATAAAATACAAAAGAGCAAAATAGAATTTTTTCCGAGAGAGGTCAGTGGTTCTAATATTTAATGTCGTCATGGAATTCTCATAACTTAGGTCTTGTTTTAATGCTTTTAAGAGACTAACGAGAAAGGTATGTTATATCAAACAATTCCAATGGAAATAATATGAGCTTACGAACACTTTTGTTTTTCGTCTTATTTTTGAGCATTTCTTTAGCTCAGGCTAAAACGATTGTCTTTCTCAATGGTGGTCCAGGATTCAATTCAGAACCAGAAAGAAATATACTAGGTCCATACTTAAACTCAAAGGGTCACGAGTCTTTTTTTTGGGATGAGCCTTCTGCACTACGCGGACAAAACTCTTCATTGAATGCTTTTGAAGAGGCCACAGAAAGTGCGAGTGCATATATTAAGAAGATTTGTAACGATAAAGATGCTCTCCATTTGCCTTGTGAGTTGACGCTTGTCGGACATTCATTCGCCGTTCACCATGTCGTTCGTCTTGCCGAAAAGCATGCTGACAGCATTAAAGAGTTAATTCTTATTTCACCCGCCATTAACATGGAAGATCCAGATATAAATATATTTCTCCTCGCTGTTAAGGGTCTGATTGATGAAGGTCATCCTGAGGCAAGTGCTGAGCTCGCCACTATGATCCCAAGCTTGGGTGAAGCGTTTGATAAGAATAAAATACAGGCATTCACGCTTGCCACCCAGTACGCTGCTTTATTTACAAATTACTGGAGTGATCTAAATCTCATGCAGCAATATTTCTCATATTTGAAAGGAGAATTTAGCTTTGATCTAAATGCTTTTTTTGCTGTCAGGCAATCAATGCCATTAGTTAATAAAAACCCAACCGTTAAGATCTCTATACCAACTCAAATTTATTTTGGATCTGATGATCCAATTGTGTTGATAGACCAACAGCTACCGCTGCTAAAGAAATATTTCGCATCTTTTGATATACATATTTTGTCAGGAGCAAGGCACTATTCTCAAGTAGAGCGGTTGTCTGATATCAATTATTGAGACCAAAAATTAAGCCACTTTCCTTTTAATAGTAATATTTTCAAGGTCAAGTGTAGTTCGATTCATCCACATATCTTTAAATCTGGCTGAAAGGTTAGAAAAATTCATCGGGATAAACGTGGAATCAAAAAAAGCCTTACAACTATAGGGCCCTAAAATTCTATTCTGACTTTGAATAAAATTCCAACCCAGTTCTTGTTTCTTTAAATGAATATGAAATTTGGTATGCTATGTAGTCGTTAATAAGTAACGAGCAGGAAATGTCTCATAAATATTTCGTGAAAAATCCAGAGAACGGATTTTCAGGGAGAAAGCCGAAGCATGGAGGTCGAGCAATGGAAAAGACGATTCGAAAGCGCTTTGCCTTTTTATATTGATTATTTTGGAACTGAGTTTGAGGCAAAAAAATTCTTCAAAGAGTATACGCTGGAGGCAAGTAAAGAACACGTTCCTCTTTTTTATAACAAGTTTATTGTCACAGGGAACAAAACCTGACGGACTGCATAACGGAGATATAAAGAGTAATTTATCCACCATTGGTGTGATACGATTTTCACATATGGCCCGTTTACTTGTTTCAATCTTTTTATCTTCGTTTGTATTTTTTGGAGCAATGTCCAAGAATCTTCTCGCATCCGAACTACTGAATCATTTAAAAACTGAACATGTGAATCACGAACATCGTAGTGATAAAACTCAAGAAAATCATTCGCATTCTTTTGAAATGTTCCAATTAACACTTTCTTTAAATCTTTTTTCCCCACAAGGCTTGAGCATTGCGGTAAAACCATTCCTAGCGGATCTGAAAATCGAATCCTACGTTACTGACCTAAATATTTGCCATTTTTCTAGTACCGTTTTCAGGCCGCCCATCGTTTAATTAGTTCATGATAATTTCGTTCATCATTCAAGTTTAAGGTACAGAAATGCTTAATTCTATTATTAGATTATCACTAAACAATCGCTTGGTTGTTATCATCGTTTCAATTGCACTTCTTATTTACGGAGGATGGATTACGGCCAATCTTCCAGTGGACGTTTTTCCAGATCTTAACCGGCCCGTTGTTACAATTATTACCGAATCTCACGGACTAGCTCCTGAGGAAGTGGAAACACTGGTTACGTTGCCACTTGAAACATCTTTGAACGGAACTCCGGGTGTTTCACGCATACGCTCAAGTAGTGGGATTGGCATTTCTATTATTTATGTCGAGTTTGACTGGGGCACAGAAGTTTTTAGGAACAGACAATTAATTGCGGAAAAACTACAGCTAGCTAAGGAAAGGTTACCTGTTGGTCTAAGTCCTATCATGGGGCCCGTAAGCTCGATTATGGGAGAGATTCAATTCGTGGGTCTTGTTAGTCCTGATGATTCAGTTTCACCTATGGAGCTTAGAACTACCGCTGACTGGGTCGTAAGGCAAAGGCTTATGACAATACCTGGTATTAGTCAGGTCATTGTTATGGGCGGTGAACTCAAGCAATATCAAATTTTAGTTTCAAGTGAGAAGCTGCAAAAGAAAATGTTATCACTTGAGGATCTTAAACATGCATTGTCGGAGATCAGTGAAAACACGACAGGTGGATTTATTGATATTGATGAGAAGGAGTTTCTTATACGACCTATCGGTCGGGTAGAAACAATTGAAGAAATTGAAAATTCTGTGGTTGGAATGCATTTGGGTCTTCCGGTGTACGTGAAAGATATTGCAGTGGTTAAAGTCGGTGCAAAATTTAAACGCGGTGAAGGTAGCATAAATGGAAAGCATTCTGTGATCATGACTATCCAGAAGCAGCCGGGCGCCAGTACAATTGATTTAACTGAAAAAATCGATCTCATGCTGGCCGATCTTAAAAAAACAATTCCTAAAGGGATTGAGATAAAAAGTGATTTATTCAAACAGTCACGCTTTATTGAGGCTTCCATTTCAAACGTGGAAGAAGCTCTAAGAGACGGTGCCATAATGGTTGCCATTATTCTTTTCCTGTTTCTTCTAAATATTAGAACTACCGCTATTACGCTTATTTCAATTCCTCTTTCGTTAGTCATAACATTTATTATTTTTAAGATTGTGGGTCTATCAATCAACACGATGACTCTGGGTGGACTTGCTATCGCCATCGGAGAGTTGGTTGATGATGCTATTGTGGATGTTGAGAACGTCTTCAGGCGATTAAAAGAAAACAGAAGTTCATCTAACCCAAAAAATCCATTGCTCGTTATTTATCATGCTTCCTCTGAAGTCCGAAACTCAATAGTGTTTTCTACCATCATCGTTGTTTTAGTTTTTATTCCACTTTTTGCGTTGAATGGAATTGAAGGGAGACTTTTTGCACCATTAGGTATTGCCTACATTATTTCACTCCTGGCTTCACTTGTTGTTTCACTGACTGTTACGCCAGTTCTTTGTTATTACTTTGTGGCGCGCTCAAAAGTAATTGAGCATAAAGCGGATGGTGTTATTGTTAAAAAACTTAAGTTCTGGGATGAAAAACTACTCCACAAGACGATTCGACATCCAAATAGGATTATGCTTTTTTGTGGAATCCTGTTTGTAGGTGCTTTGGCGCTCCTTCCACTTATGGGCTCAAACTTCTTACCGGCTTTCAACGAAGGTACCGCGACAATTGGCGTGGCGGCCTATCCAGGCATTTCTTTGGATGCATCTGATAAGTTAGGCACCAAAATAGAAAAAGCCATTTTGTCAGTTCCAGAGGCAAAATCAACGATTCGCCGTACAGGTCGTGCAGAATTAGATGAACACGCTGAGGGAGTACATTGGAGTGAAATTGATGTCGACTTTAAAGAGGGCGGGCGTGAACACTCTGTCGTGCTTCAAGAAATGCGTAAAAAGATTGAAGAAGTCGGGGACGTTTATGTGAATATTGGCCAGCCGATCAGCCACAGGCTTGATCATTTACTATCAGGAGTGCGAGCTCAGATAGCGATCAAAGTTTTTGGAACGGATATGTCTGAATTAAGACAATTGGGAATAGCAGTAGAAGATACGCTCAAGGGCGTTGATGGTATCGTTGACCTTCAATTAGAACCGCTTGTACTTATCCCTCAATTAAAGATTTTAGTGGATCGTGAAATGGCCGGAAAATATGCGATCGGACCTGGAAACTTAACACAAAGTCTGGACATGGCCCTAAATGGTGAAACTGTAGCCCAATTAATTGAAGAACAAAGGCTATATGATATTTTCATGCGCCTGGACGATTCCTCAAGGCAGAAACCAGAAACTATCAATGCCACCATCGTTAAAACAATGCCAAACGGTGAACTCATCCGTGTGAAAGATGTTGCTGAAGTGTATGAGAGTGATGGCCCTAACATGGTGAACAGAGAGAATCTTCAAAGACGAATTGTGATTTCGGCCAATTCAAATGGAAGAGATTTAGGTAGTCTTATTAAGGAAATTAAAGAAAAGATCAGTAGAAACGTAGTCCTGCCTGAAGGCTACTTCCTTGAATACGGAGGCCAGTTTGAAAGCCAGGAAAAGGCTTCAAGACTCATTCTTTTCTTGGGAATTCTTTCACTCCTTGGTGTTTTTTTCGTGCTTTTTGTTCATTTCAAATCTTTAGCACTTACACTTCAGATCATGCTCAATATACCTCTAGCTCTTATTGGAAGTGTGGTAGCAATTTATGTGACAGAAAGAGAACTCTCTGTTGCCACCATGATTGCTTTCATTACTTTGTGTGGAATTGCTTCGAGAAATGGAATTATGATGATCAGTCACTACATTCACCTTGTTAAAGAAGAGGGCGAAACATTTTCAGAAGAGATGATCATTCGAGGCTCACTAGAAAGACTCGTTCCCGTTTTGATGACGGCATTGTCAGCGATTCTTGCTCTGACGCCACTTGTGTTTGCAAAAGGTGAGCCTGGAAAAGAAATTCTCTATCCGGTTGCAGTTGTTATTATCGGGGGACTTTTATCTTCAACGCTTTTAGATATCTTTGTCACGCCCGCAATTTTCTTCAGATATGGTAAACGCTCAATGGAAAAATTAACGAAGTCATCAATTGATGATGATTATAAATTAACAGGAAATGAATAATGAAAAAACTAGTTACGCTTCTCTTCGTATTTTCACTCAGTGTATTTGCTCATGATGGTGGCCACGGACCTAAACTTAAAGACGTAGGAAAAAAAGGTGGTCGCATCACTTCAGTCGTCCTTTCAAAAGATGCCCCAAAGGGTGATAAGGCGGAACTAGTCTATAAGGGTGAGATCGTTCGTTCTAAAGATGGAAAAATTAAAGTGTATTTCTATGATAAGGATATGAACCCATTAAACCTTGAAGCTTTCGCCAAGACTGCTACTGCTACTTTAATTTCCGGCAAGGAAGGCAAAGAGACTGAAAAGAAATTTGAGATGGTCTTAGTTACAGATCATCTTGAAGGTATGACTCCGAAGCCCATTCCTAGACGCTATAATATTGATGTTAGAGTGTCTGAAGGTGATAGGGAACTACTCGCAGCTTTCGATAATTTAGATTAATTAAAACCGACTAGGGACAATTATGTATGTGTTTTTTTCTTTAACAATATTCCTGTTAACTTCTGTTTTTGCACAGACTGATCTTCCTTTGCACAATAACTTATCCATACAAAGTTATGACAAGGCCAATGAATCAGCAAAAGTCAAAACGGGGTATCTGGGCAGATCTTTTTTGCCTTCACTCACTTTTGAACTTGGGCAGGAAAGATTTCAAACTGGAAGGTATAAGACTTACACGAATCCATATGGAATGGTTGAAGCTCGATTCAATTTGTTTCGTGGTGGACGCGATAAAATTGAGTCTGGAATTAGAGATCTACAGGCCGAAATTGGT
>JBILYY010000144.1:0-8628 GCA_044377495.1 Bacteriovoracaceae bacterium
CCAGATTGTTTTTAAAAAGAATTTGTTCTAACTAGAAAATGTTGCCCCTATGGATTCTTTCCCTCGTTCATAGATAATGAAACGAGGGAGAATTCATGGCCATTTTCAAGATGAGTATTTTTATTTTATGTTATTTTTGTGCTCGCGCCGCCCTATCAACCGCTGAGCCCTCAAACGACCTATATGATGTAAGGCAAATAAATCAAAAGATCGCCCAAGCTATTGAATGATTGCTCTTTAAATTCCACTACTAAGTAACTAAAAAAACTTGGTTTAGTGCCAAAAAAAAAGCCTACATTTTCCAATTTTAATGTTTGACAAAATTCTTCAGGTTCATTACTTTGTAAGCCTTCGTTGACAGTGGTCTCTTAGCTCAGTTGGTTAGAGCATCTCCCTTTTAAGGAGAGGGTCCTGCGTTCGAGTCGCAGAGAGATCACCATTTTACGAACAAAAGATTTAATACCGGTTATGCACCCATCGTCTAGCCCGGTCCAGGACACTGCCTTTTCACGGCGGCGACAGGGGTTCGAATCCCCTTGGGTGTACCAAAAATAAGAAAAGCCTCGCGAATGCGGGGCTTTTTTTTATGCATAAAATTAAATTCAATCAACACCTTTTAGACATTTTCCATTTAGCGAATCTAAGAGAAAATAAAGTCATGAGTAAACCTAAATTAGACAATTACAAAAAAGCTCTCAAAACACTAGATGAGGCCATGCTTAACCCACCAGCTTCACTACTAGAAAGAGACGGCATGATTCAAAGATTTGAATATTGTTTAGAAGTCTCATGGAACTCGGCTAAAAAGATCCTAGATTATCAAGAATACAAAGTAGACACTCCAAGAAACATCTTTCGCGAATTAGCTAAATTAGGATGGATAAATAATCCTGAACAATGGATTGAATTTTTAGAAGCTAGAAACAAAGCAAGCCACATTTACCATGAAGAAGTCGCCAATGAACTCTTTAAGATTATTCCATTATTCTTAAAAGCATCTCATGAACTTTTGAATGTTCTTGAGGAAAAACTTAAATGAGATCCTATGGTCTTAAACAATCTGAAATTCAAGAAATTAAAAAACTTCTGCAAAAATACTTCGGTGACTTAGATGATGCCAAGGCATATCTGTTTGGATCAAGGTCAAAAGGTAACTACAAACCTTTTTCCGATATAGACATTGCCATTAAGTCCAAATCTCCGGAGATTTCTAAAAAAATTGCGGTATTTAAAGAAGCCTGGGAACAATCAAAATTACCTTACAAAGTAGATATCACTTCGTGGAAAGACCTATATAAACCTTATCTAGCAGAAATTCGTAAAACCAAAAAAGATTTTTGGCATCCCGAAGAAAAAGAAGTTCATCCGTGGAGAGCTTGTCCTTATGGACAACACTGGGTAGTTAAACATCCAAGATATCCAGTAGGTCGACAAATTCAAGATGTAGATGGTCATTGTAGAAAAAACCCTTCGGGGAAAGACAGACTACAGGGAGATGAAATTGATTTCATTTCCAAAGTTTTACCATTTCAGGAAGCAACGCCACTTCCTTGTCCATACCAAGGCAAAGCTAAAATCTCAAATGCAAACGAGTATGACATACTGATTGCTGGGTGGTGTAAATATTGGAATGATATTTTTAAACCACAATCTCCTATTGATCCAAATTTCGTAAAAGCTCTTATTGAATCGGAAACACATTTTCGAGCAAAAACAATCACTCCAAATAAAAAGAAGAGTGTTGGACCTGCCCGTGGCTTAATTCAAATCACCGAAGAGTCTTGGAGGATTTTAAAAAACAATAGAGGGGAAATAAAAGATTTTTACGTTGAACTAACAAAAGAAGAACTTTTAGAACCGAGTAAAAATATTTGTGCAGGGATCAGATGGGTATTTAGAAAAAAAGAAATGCTTCAAAAAAGAATTAAAACTGAACCAACTTGGACTGAAGTAATGCTCGAATACAAAGGGCTTTATGCCCAATACAAAAAAAACGGGAAGGAAGCCAATAAAATTTATAATAATTTCATGAAAATAATCTCGCACTATAAGTGTTAATATTTTCCTAAGTTAAATTCAGACCAATAGATACTGTCCGATAAAGCTTCTTTAAATTCAGACCTGAACTTTTCAAAGCCTTTTTTTTCTTTTGGCCACGTTTCATCCGCAGTTTTTATGGCCAATTCTTTGTACCCCGAATAACTCAATTTCATCATCAGATCCAAAAGTTCATAAGGTACTTGATCCCCCATGCCTTTAAAACTTTTTCTTATCTCATCTTTCAACTTCCCAAATAATTCATTGGTAGGTCTACGTGTGTACATTAGGCTGCTTGCCACATGGTAGGAACCATCAATAAACTTCAGAACGACCTTACCTTGGGCAGAATCTGCGAAGCAATTAAATTGATAATCAATTGGCCAATCCCAAAATGCAATTTCTGGAATTCTATCACTTTCAAGATCTTTGATTTCGAAGCCGTTACTCCCCCCATCAATTGTAATAATCTTTTTCAAACCAAGCTCACTCATTTCGAATACACTCAGAAAATTGCAACAATGTGCCCCACCGTTCCATTTAGTTATAATTAAATCATGAACTCCATTGCCAGTCAGATCTTTCCCTGAATGAGGGTCACTACCTTTTAAAGAATCATCAAAATGATTCCCAATCCAATAGTAACTCCCAGCTTCCCCATCCGAATAGATAACCTTTGCTTTTTTAGTTATAGTAAGTTTTTGACTATCTAATGCCTCAATCCATTTCACAGTTACGCTATAATCCTTAAATGATCTTTGCTGTAAAATTTGAGAATTCATAGCAAAGGTTTGATTAGAAAAAAAACAAGTTATTAAAATAAAGATTAATGTCATATGGGTAATCTAAATGAAAAAAAATAATAGGGATATGTTGAAAAGGTGCCAGGTTGAGAGGACATGAACTTTTAACGGCCGAAACAAGGTTCGAATACATTGGGATAATCCTCATCATTATTGACTAGGATAAATATAAGTTAAATAATTTTTTTAATGATGATGTTAAGAGTTAAAAACCATACCCCTTTCTTAACTGACTATCTCACTCCGATATTCTCACAATATAAACATTAAATATACTTTCACTTACACAAGTATATTGACGAGAGTTTCCTAATTTTTAACAATCATTTTGACTCATTATCAGGGGGGGGGTAATCCATGGATTTCAAGGATATCGGCGCTGGTGTAAGTATCTCTTCGCGTGCGTGGGGAGAAAATATTCAAGACATCTTTCCACAAGAGCTGATTTCTCTTTTGGCAGACCTGCATACTCAATTTCAACCACTGCGAAAAAAATTATTAGAAGAAAGAGTTTCTCGCCAAAAGATTTGGGACTCAGGCGTTCTTCCAACGTACCTGGATAAAAATAGTGTCGCCGTTACTGGTGATTGGAAAATTAAAAATATTCCAGAAGATTTTAAAGTTCGCAGAGTAGAAATCACTGGTCCGGTTAATGATGCCAAGATGGTCATCAACATGTTGTCGCGAAATGCCGAAGGCTTTCGTGCCGATACAGCTATGCTGGATTTCGAAGATAGTATGAAACCAAGTTTTCCTAATGTCCTTTCCGGTTACAGAAATGTGCTTGGGGTGGCCAAGGGTAATTTGAGTTATGTAAAAGCTGACGATAAAGCAGCTAAGACTTATCAATTGAATCCGCAAGACATGGCCGCACTAATGGTGCGTGTACGTGGGCTTCATTTGACTGAGAACAATGTTCGAGTGAATGGTGAAGCGATTCACGGTGGGTTACTGGATTTAGCAGTATGTTTTTTTCATACGGCGAAGATTCTGGTTTCTCAAAATCGCACACCTAAATACTATATCCCTAAGTGCGAACATCATTTGGAAGCACGTTGGTGGAATGATCTATTTACGACTCTTGAAAATAAACTTGCTCTACCTGTTCCTACTCTCCGCGCGACTTTTCTGATTGAAACTCTCCCCGCTGCTTTTCAAATTGAAGAAATTCTTTATGAAGGTCGTGAACATATAATCGGTTTAAACGTTGGTCGTTGGGATAAGATTTTTTCTGATATTAAAGTTTTGAGAGAATTCAAAGATAGAATCAGTCCTGATCGTGCAGAAATCACCATGAAGAAATTCTGGATGGAAAACTATGCGAAACGCCTGATTAAGATTTGTCACACCCGTGGCGCTTTTGCTGTTGGTGGGATGTCGGCCTTTACTCCTGGTAAGGATGCCAAGGTCAGAGAAGAGCAAACGGCCAAAGTCAGAGCAGATAAACAGAACGAAGCGAATATGGGCCATGATGGCTGCTGGGTTTCCCATCCCTACTTCATTGGTCACGCGATCAGTGCTTTCACTTGCAACAGCCAACTCGATATGACGTTACCAGAGTTTGATAAATATCCTGACTTGTTAATGGATGGAAAAGGTTCAAGAACTTTAAATGGTTTAAGAACCAATGTTCGCGTAGGCATTGCTTACCTCCAAGGCTGGCACAACGATCTTGGATGTGTGTCTTGGGATAATTTAATGGAAGATCTTGCGACGCTTGAAATTTCACGCGCACAAACCTGGCAGTGGCTTCATCATCAGATAAAACTCGACGACGGTAGTATCGTTAATAAAGATCTGGTCTCTAAAATCTTTACTGAAGAATTTAATAAGATCGCTGACGAGTTAAAACAAAATAAAAACGATACATTAATCGATTCTTATAACTTGGCCTGTGAAGAGGCCAAAACTTTATTTTTACAAACAGATTTGAAGAGCTTTTTATCTCTTGAATCAGATATCTATAAAAACAACTAGGAGAAGCATCTATGAAAACGGCAAGTGAGATTACCGCTGACTGGAAAACCAATCCACGATGGAAAAACATTGAAAGAACCTATTCTGCCGATGACGTATTAAAGCTTCGTGGAAGTGTCGAAATTGAATACTCACTAGCACGCCAAGGATCTGCAAGACTTTGGAAATCATTACATGAAAATGATTACGTAAGTTCTCTTGGTGCTCTAACAGGTAACCAGGCCGTTCAACAAGTACGTGCTGGTCTTCAAGCAATCTATCTTTCTGGTTGGCAGGTAGCTGCAGATGCAAATCTTGCTGGTCAGATGTATCCGGACCAAAGTTTATATCCTGCTGATTCAGTTCCAGCAGTTGTTAAAAGAATAAACAACGCTCTTTTGAGAGCTGACCAAATTAACGTTTCTGAAGGTATTAAAGGTTTTGATTGGATGGTACCGATCGTTGCTGACGCTGAAGCTGGATTTGGTGGAGCACTAAATGCTTTCGAGTTAATGAAGGGCATGATTGAAGCAGGTGCTTCTGCTGTTCACTTCGAAGATCAACTTGCTTCTGAAAAGAAATGCGGTCACCTTGGTGGAAAAGTTTTAATTCCAACGAAACAGTTTGTTAAAACACTAACTGCAGCACGCCTAGCTTCAGATGTAATGAACGTTCCAAGCATCGTCGTTGCAAGAACTGATGCAGATAGTGCTCAATTGATCACAACTGATGCTGATGAATATGATCACTCATATATTGATTTTGCTCGCGGCAGAACTCCTGAAGGCTTTTTCTACATCAAAAATGGTGTTGATACAGCAATCAAACGTGCTCTTGCTTACGCGCCTTATGCTGATCTAGTGTGGTGTGAAACTGGTAAACCAGACCTTGCTTATGCGAAGAAATTTGCTGAAGGTGTTCACAAACAATTCCCTGGAAAAATGTTGGCCTATAACTGTTCTCCATCATTTAACTGGAAGAAAAATCTTGATGATAAAACCATCGCCTCGTTCCAAAAAGAACTCGGAGCAATGGGATACAAATTCCAATTCGTAACTCTCGCTGGTTTCCACGCTCTGAATTACTCAATGTTCAGTCTTGCTCTTGATTACAAAGAAAGAGGCATGACAGCTTATTGCGAACTTCAGCAAGCTGAATTCGATAAAGAGAAAGTTGGTTACACAGCAACTAAGCATCAAAGAGAAGTTGGAACTGGTTATTTCGATGCTGTGAGTACTGTCATCTCAGGCGGAAAATCTTCAACGCTGGCACTTAAAGATTCAACTGAAAAAGAACAGTTCGACGAACACTAAGATCTATTGATTTAGGAGGGTGAGAAATCTTTATGGTTTCTCACCCTTTTTTTATGCCACTTTCATATCAAGCATTTGTGTGTCATTTTTTGGAACTCTCCCCCGCGCCTTGGATTCTATCAAGCTAATCTCATGGCGAGCCTCGATTGCCTCACAAAGTTGAACAATATGATTGACCAGTCTGCGAGACAACTCTGCATTTTTCTTTAAGTTAATCTTTTCAAAATAATCCTCTAGCCTTGGAGCTGAAGAATTTAACTGATCAAGACTAAGATAAAAGTCCTGTTGATTTTCTGCTAAATTGAGTGCCTTCCGAGACTCCCGCAATTCGAAACCTAGATTTTTAAGATTGATATGTTCTTCTGTGAGATTATCTTCATTCGTCTTAAAAGCATGCAGATTCGTCTCGAGTTGCTTAAGCCAGGCATAGTAATCGAAGCCCTCGGGCTTAACATCAATTGGTTTTGTCGCATGGCTTTTATTAAGTCCCTTGGATATCCGTTGCAATAAAACGGTTCCGAACACTCCAATGAAAAGGATACCAGTCACTAGTACAATTAATTCAGACCTATGTATGTCCTGATAAATTGTTTTAACTTCAGGCGCAGGAGGTTTATTATATTCCTGAAGACTGTGAACGGAAACATTCAGGTGATTCAATTCCTGTGATAATTTTTCAATAACCGGATCAATGACTCTCAAACTTATATTTCGAGATTTTTCATCCCCTTTAAGAATGACATTCGCTAGTTGTTTAACCCTATCTAGATGCCCGAGTAAAAGACCTGACCTGATCATGGTCCTAGCAGGAACATAGAGATGATTGTCACGGTATTTTATAAATTTCTCCATGGCATTTTCGAAAAGAGTCCACTCCACAGTCTGAACTAAATCATCAATTTGAAAAGCACTCGATTCCAGTTTAGAAAATGAAACTCTTAATTTCCCTGTAAGTGTTGAGGGTAACAACTCTTGTGGAGTCTCTTTATTTACTGGCCCGGAAGGATCATGTGCCACCACAAACATTAAGTCTTCACGAAATTCTGTTAATTCTGGCCAGTTAAAATTTGCAGACGTAACGAAGAGCCTTTGATTATTTAATTGTTTCTCAATTTGGTGCAACTTCTTGGCCACGGCAGGCAAAACATCTTCTTGCCCCGATAAATCAATTCTGGCCTGAGCTGAACTCGTGAACACAAAAGTTATCAAAAAAAGGAATTTTAAATTAAGCATCGGTTGTTCTCCAGAGTGTAAGAACTCATCGAGAAAAATCTCAATTTACTTAGGGTAAAACGCGAAATAAAAAGCGAAAATAATGTTTAACTTTTCTTAATATTGAAGAAAAATCCAGAGTTAGGATTCCCGACTTAAAATAAATATAATTTTAATTTCAGAGACAGTTTCTCATAGGTTTACTCACCTATTTCTAACTCTTCAAAAACACAAAAAGCCGTCCTATAAACGATTTCTCTCGATTAGCTCTATTTTGTACCCATTTGGATCTTCTACAAAAGCAATTACTGTTGTTCCATGTTTCATAGGTCCAGGCTCTCTGGTTACTTTACCAATGTCTGAATTTCGAACTTTATCACAAACGCTTTTTATATCGTGAGTGCTAAACGCAATATGTCCGAACGCATCACCTAAATGATATGTATGTTTCCCATAGTTATAAGTGAGCTCAATACAAGGATCTTCTTTAGTTGTTCCATAACTCACAAATGCCAGCGTGAACTTTCCTTCCGGATAATCTGTTTTTGAAACCAGATTCATGCCTAGGACTTCAGTATAAAATTTAATGGATTGGTCCAGATCATTAACCCGAATCATGGTGTGGAGGTATTTCATGGAACTATTTTGTAGTGTCTGCCCTGTAAAGTCTACAATGACTCAGGGCGCTTCTTTGTTCATCATTGAAAAAGGCCCTCCAAAATCATAG
This sequence comes from Bacteriovoracaceae bacterium, assembly GCA_044377495.1. GTDB lineage: Bacteria > Bdellovibrionota > Bacteriovoracia > Bacteriovoracales > Bacteriovoracaceae > Peredibacter. The sequence goes on from JBILYY010000144.1 coordinate 8,049, forward strand.
AAAATCGCTTCCATATTTTAAAAGGCTTAAATGAAAACATTCATTGCTTCTGTTCTATTATCTACACTTACTCCCGCGTTCAGTGCTGGGTACCTAAAAGATTTTGACTATCAATTAACCGACATTGCCTCCAAAGGCTTAAGGAAAGAAAGTCTTTTTGCGAGAACAGAAACCAGTTTTATGGATTTAGAAAAATCTATTTGTGCTAACCGTGCACACGTCTGGGGTTATGACCTAACCCGTTTTAATAAAATTAATACCGGAAAAATATTTTTCTTCTTTGGTGCTTCTATTTGGAATAAAGATGATAAACACGGATACATGTATCATGTTGCTCCCTACATCATTGAGAACGGAACTGAGTACGTGATGGAAACTAGTTATCCTTCAGAACTCAAAGCACCAGTGACAGTAGAAGAGTGGATGGAAAATGAAACCTACAATCGTATCAAGGCAACAGACTGTCTGGAAATTACAGCGGCAGACACTGATCTTACTGAATATTTTTATGCGAGACAAAATCTTCCTGAAAAGCGTGGCCCAGGCAAACAGGGGGCCAGATGTTATTTTAGAAAAGTCC
>JBILYY010000270.1:0-2928 GCA_044377495.1 Bacteriovoracaceae bacterium
TAAGGCCAGCGGACTAACTGCCTAATATACTAGGCATATATTTCCAGTAAAGTTTGGGGCCATGTTCGCAATCCAAAGATTTTTTAATTCTGATTATCCTTAAAATTCAAGCAGTTACTTGACATTACTCTTTTTTTGGATCTTTTAAATATTAAGAGTGCCTTAATATTTAGCTCGAGCTGTAGTAAATTATTAATTGTCTAAAAGCAAGGAGCTCACATGACAAATGGATATTTTCCGGTCACAACGAAGTTAATACGCTACTTCAAAGCTGCTCTGCCTTTTGATGTTTATTTGGAAAGATTTGAAGGGAAATTTACCAAGATTTATCACAAGCATGCCGAACATGATTCGACTCAGATAGGTCGGTATGAGAACAAAGATATTAAAACCCTTTATATATCTCAAATTGATAAAAACACCTATGGTGATTTTTTATGCAAGGCAATTGATCAATTCAATAGCGGTTCTAAAGATATTGATAAAGATAAAATGATTGATATCATTGCAACGACTCTTGAATTAACCTATGAAAAAATTGTAGAAGATAACGCTGAACTTGATAAAAGTATTGCCTGGGCTTCTCATCAAGTCAAAAGTGCTTTATATCTTATGGGCGATAATGCGGCTTCAGCAATTGAAATTTTCAAGGCACTTTCTTCAGACCTACATCTTTTAAAACATTCGTACTTGGTGTCCCTCTTTTCGTTAAGTTTGGCAAAAAAACTTAATTTTTCAAACGAAAGAAATCTTTTGGGAATTGGGTTAGGTGCCCTTCTACATGACATCGGCCACTCAAGGTTGGATATCGTGCTATTTCAAAAAATTCATCTTAATTCAAAAGAGTGGGAAGAAGTTAAGGATCATCCAGTTCTTGGATTAAAAATTATTGAACGAGCTAGATCAATTCCAGAGGACGTGAGATCAATCATTCTTCAGCATCATGAACAGCACAATGGTCGAGGATACCCTAATAGACTAAGTGGTAATAAAATTTTCCCCCCGGCGAAGATTGTAGCGATTGTCGAAGAGTTTTGTTCCATGGTAACAATGTCGGGCCCTGGTGAGCCGCCGTTATCACCATCCCAGGCAATTAACCGAATGAAGGGTGATATTGGTCACTATGACCCTGAATTTTTTGATGCCTTTGAGGAAATGATTTTAGGTACTATAAAGCCTGCTAAATCTAAGTAGCTAAACTTGAAAATAAAAATGCCCAGTAACTAGCTGGGCATTTTTTTATTCTTATGTTCGTTTTGAAGTGTGGTCTAGTTTTCAACACCGTCTGTTTTCTTGTTGATCTGTGAAGCTGGATTTGTTGGTAACGTATCCTTGTCTTGAGAATTACGAGAAGAGTTGTTTATATTAAGCTGAGAACTTTCCACACATTTTCCAGCACTTCCCATAACTCCAGGAGCAGCAGGTTGTATGAAAAGACCTTCACAACACTGAGGTGCATTCGGATAAACACCTACAGTTTTACCTTTTTTAACACAGGCTTTTTTACTCACGCACATTCCACCGCTTCCGACCGATCCTTTAGGTGGTGCTTTTAAAGTAAGTCCTGCGCAGCATTTATTTGGCGCACCTGGATAGATCACAATTGAATGCCCTTCTGCAACGCAATCCTTCGCTTTTATGCACGTCCCGCCACTTCCTGCAGACCCTTCTGGCGGTGCTTTGAGAGTGAGACCTTGACAGCATTTATTTGGCGCACCTGGATAGATGACAATTGAGCGACCCTCTTCAACACAAGTATCATCAGCGATGGAAATATTACAAAAAGACAAGCAAAGTAGGCAGGACAAAATTCGAAGTAACATGCTTCTAACCTCACGTTAAAAATTAATCTACTAAGTTATTATCGGAGGAATCCATGAGATAGCGACTTAATATAAAAAGAAGAATACTTTGCCCGCTTGAGTGTTTTGGACAAGTATTTGCTTCTTTATTTTTTACGGATACGTGACACACATGTACCCCTTTTGTTAGACTTAGCTACTATGGCCAAAGACATACAACACCAGAACTTAGATTTTCACTCCAATGAAATGACTCATCATTATGGGAAGAATGTTCATTTGGTTTCTTCACCTCTTATGCTTTCACTTTTGGCAAAGTTGGGATCTCCACAGACTCATCAGCCTCAGATTAATGAGCTCGTAAGTATGCTTTATTCATACCTCATGGATAATGTTATCGATTCGGTATTTCCAAGGAAACTAGCAGCGATTGAAACGCGTATGAAGCCTTCTCATGCTGAAGCTGTTTATGAAGGACAGATTATCGATCCAGAAGTTCCAGTTGTAAGTGTAGATCTTGCACGAGCTGGAACATTTCCTTCTCATCTTTGTTACAACAAACTTAATTACCTGATGAATCCAGAACTTGTTCGGCAAGATCACTTCTATGTTTCTCGCGTAAGTGATGAAAGTGGACAAGTTACCGGCGTAAATGTTTCTGGATCAAAAATTGGCGGCGGTGTTGAAAACGCAATCGTGCTTTTCCCCGATCCAATGGGTGCTACGGGTGGAACTATCGTTCAGGCCCATGATCACTATCTTAGCGAAGTCGGTGGTAAACCGAAGATGATGATTGCTATGCATTTAATCATCACCCCTGAATATTTAGAAAAAGTCACAAAGTCTTGTCCTGAATTACATATCTTCGCTTTGAGACTTGATCGAGGTCTTTCACCAGAGGATGTATTAAATTCAGCGCCTGGAAAAAAATGGAATCAAGAAAAGGGACTTAACCCAATTCAATATATTGTCCCTGGTGCCGGTGGTTTAGGTGAAATCCTGAACAATTCGTACTGTTAGGAGTTTTTAAATGGAATTATATACACCCGAAGCTTTAATCACTGAAGAAGAAATCGCTTTGCGGATTCAAGCTCTTGGTAATGCTATTACTAAAGATTTTGAGGAC
>JBILYY010000145.1:0-8604 GCA_044377495.1 Bacteriovoracaceae bacterium
GCCCAACCCTTGCCTGTAAAAACTAAAATAGAGTCGGGGATTTCTCTGTGGATTTTAATCCCTTCTATAAGGCGCGATAGAGTGTGTCTCGTAAGCTCTGTTGTGAGTGGGTGAGAGGGTGGATTTGGGACATAACCACCTGCTAAAACCACTATATACTTAATTTTTTTTTGAGGGGCATTTTCTATTTTGAATGCAGGGTACTCATTTTCGAAGTTATCTAAGAGAATCTCAGTCAGCGGGTCAAAGGCAAAAAGAACAAATACAAAAGTACCGATTGTAAGGAGCCATTTTGCAAGTTTTTGTTTTTTTGTCCAAATGAGAACCACGCCAATTATAAGAAATATTCCTATCCATGCCGTTGGTGAGGTTAGTGCCGCCGCATAGTTCCTGAAAACATTTCCCGACATAATTACCTAACTCAGAAGATGTTGAAAATCGTCCATATTAAGTTTTCCGCTGAAATACTCATCGTCATCTTCCGCCATTAAATCACGAAATAGTTCGCGTTTGCTTTGCTGAAGAACAAGGACCTTTTCTTCCACTGATTCCTTAATAATAGGGCGATAAACAGTGAGTTTGTTTTCTTGCCCGATACGGTGAGCTCGGTCAATTGCCTGTCTTTCAACAGCTGGGTTCCACCATGGATCCATGAGGAAAATATAACTGGCCGCTGTTAAGTTCAGACCAAATCCCCCCGCTTTGAGCGAGATAAGAAAGATCTGTGCATCACCGTTTTGAAAATATTCTACTTGTTCGCCACGTTTCTTGATGGTTTGAGAACCGTCGATTCGGGCCACCTTCCATCCGTTAACTTTAATTTTGTTCTGAATCATGTCCAAGTATGTTGTGAATTGCGAGAATACGAGTGTTTTGTGACCTTCTGTTACCAGGGTCTCAAGGTTTTCCATCAAAAAATCAATTTTAGTGGATTGAAAATGTGGTTGTTTTTGCCAAAGGCAAAGCTGACGCATTTCCAGAAGGGATTTAAGCACTTCTCCATATCTCTTTGAGCCGCTTGATATCATATTCGCTCGAACTGCGTTCAATTTTTGCTGATAAAAGTCTTTTTCTTCTGGCGAAAAATCAAGATAAACGTGATTCTCGATTTTTTCAGGTAACTCTTTAAGCACCTGATCTTTTGTTCGTCTCAAAATGAAAGGTTTTACTGTCCTGCGGGCGAGAAGGCGGTTTTTATTTTTCGAAGTTGATTTAACTAAACCGAGATCGCCCCAAACACCAGGAACACATAAGTCCATAATGTTATAAAACTCAGATAAATCATTCTCGACTGGCGTACCTGTTAAGCATATGCGGAATTTTGCTTTGATCTGACGAGCGGCATTTGCCCCAAGAGATCGGATGTTTTTTAAATGTTGAACTTCGTCAAAAATTAAAATATCAAAGTTTTCCTCGGCAAAGGTAGAAAAAGATTCTTTTTTCATTAAACCATAACTGGTCAAAATAACCTTTGCGTCAGTTTTAAATTCTCTTTCGTCCCCGTAATAGATAGACCAGGTGAGGTCGGAGAATTTCTCTAATTCATTTTTCCAGTTATAAAGAATAGAAACGGGACAAATAATTAAAACTTTAGTTAATGAGTCTTTCAATGTCTGAAGCAGCATGATTGTCTGTAATGTTTTACCAAGACCCATATCATCAGCGAGACAAGCCCCGAATTTATGTTCATAAAGAAAACGGAGCCAATTATATCCTGATAATTGATATGGACGAGCAATCTCATCATACCGCTTATCTACTTCATAGGTAGGCATGTTTTCCATCGTCATTATGTTATGACAAAAATCTTCCTCTTCCTGAGTCAGTGCTCCGTCAATTCCTAAACGCTTAAGCTCAAATAATTCAAATATACGAGATCTTTGGAGAGAAAGCCCAAACTTGGATAGACCTTTAGTTTCAGCTTCTTTCTTTTCTCCTTCAAACTTTGTGTATCTCTTCATGAAGCGTAATACATCTTTTTGTTCGTCAGAAAGAAGTACGAGGCCTTTATTTGAAAGAAGAAAATTGTCAGTGATCTCAGCATTTCTAATTACGTCCAGATCTTCATCTGTAACAACAAGGTCTAACTGAAACCAGTCTAGACGTTCACGATTGCGTTCAAAGCGAATAGTGCTCTTCCATGTACGGATTTGTTGTTGGTCATAAAATATAGGAATTTTAAGTGGAGTCAGTAGTTGATAAAATGCAGCGACGCCCTCAAGAAGGTTGTTTTTAGGAACCTGAAATATAATTTTACGGTCCTCTTTAAAATAAAAAGACGTTTTAAAACCGAGCTCTCCAAAACTATCCAAGAAGGCCAAAAAGACTTTCCTGAATATCTTGGTATTCAACATGAATATTTTTTTGAATGTGGGATCAAAAAATGGAATTTCGTCATCTTTCGCAATTAAGTTAATCCATTCAGACATAATTGCTTTCTTGGAAGCTGAATGTAGGTATTTCTTATAGAAGCTGGTTTCTCTTTCAAAATCTTCAATCAATGTTTTAAAGAAAAGGAGCGCATCATTTTTTGTTCTAAAACTTCCCGCCCAACCTTGCTCTGAAACAAATAGAAGAAAAGGTGAGGGCATAGGAACTAGTTTTTGATCAGCAGTGAAAAGCTCGAGCTCAAGATTTAGAAAACTCTTGCGAGGAGAGGGATTAATGGAAAAACGGTATTCCATGTCCTCTACAGGGAAAGTATCCCAAGATTCTCCATTGATAGATAGGTTTGCGAGCCCCTTTTCCTTCAATGGAAGAAAAATACGAATGTAATCCTGGATGTCGCCAATTACATCTGTGAGTTTTAGTTTACTGACAAGCTCTCTAACTTCATTCGGAAGGTCGAGCGCCTCGCCAGTCTTCCAGTTAAACAAATAGAGAACATCTAAAATCGAAATTTCTTTTGATTCAATGTCACCATCGACCAAACTAAATCGATAAGTGAACTTTTCTTCTATATAGAGAACATCTTTATACTCGCTCAATTCATTCGCAGGAATTAAATCGATGCAAATTTTCCCCTTCCATCTTGTTGGCGCTGGAAAATTAACAACTTTGCGGTTTGTTAAAGTGTACTGAAGCGAACTAAAAGTAGAGTTCATCTTCGCCCCTGAAAGGAGAGGAGCAGATTTAACTAGTGTTCCATATTTTTCAACGTGAACACCCTCATGAGAAATATAAGAAAGACCAAGAGGATTTATACTCTGTGGATTAGTCTTTCCCTGCATTTCTGTAAATTTTAAAAGCAAGCTCGCGGCATGATGACAGGGCTTTTCAGCACTCCATAGTTTACATGTACACTGTGTTACGAGATTGCCCTGCTTGTAGCTGATTTTTGATTCGTAGTTCGTGTTATTTTCGGCAATTATGCCAGAAACAATAATGTAGGTTTCATAGGTTCCCTTCATAAAGGAAAGGGAGACTCGTCCAAGCTCGATCATTTTTCGGGCCTGAAAGATAATTGCGGGCTCAAATTTGGCCTGAAGCAAATCATCTAACTGGTCTTTATTCTGCGTATATTCCATAGGCCATAGCTCTCAAATTAAAAGAGTAGTATAGGGTAAAATTTATGAATTGGCAGTTTTTTGCAGTTAAAAAAATAAAGGCCGGTTTCCCGGCCTTTATATTAATTATCTAAATATGATTTGAGTAACTTCGCTCGGCTTGGATGACGCAGTTTACGAAGGGCCTTAGCTTCAATCTGACGAATACGCTCACGAGTTACGAAGAAATCCTGACCAACTTCTTCAAGAGTGTGATCTGATTTTTCGCCGATACCAAAACGCATACGTAAAACTTTCTCTTCTCTTGGAGTCAAAGTAGATAGTACTGAACGTGTTTGTTCAGAAAGAGTCACACTCATAACTGCATCAGCAGGTGAGATGATCTTTTTATCTTCAATAAAGTCACCCAAAGATGAATCTTCTTCTTCACCGATAGGTGTTTCAAGAGAAATTGGCTCTTTAGAAATTTTGAAAACTTTTTTAACTTTATCTACTGAAAGTTCCATCTTAACAGCAATTTCCTCAGGAGTTGGTTCGCGACCAAGTTCCTGAATAAGTTGACGTGAAGTACGAGCAAGTTTGTTAATGGTCTCAATCATGTGTACCGGAATACGGATCGTGCGACCCTGATCCGCGATAGCACGAGTGATGGCCTGACGAATCCACCAAGTAGCATAAGTTGAGAACTTATAACCACGACGGTATTCAAACTTATCAACTGCTTTCATCAAACCAATGTTTCCTTCCTGAATTAGATCCAAGAATTGAAGACCACGGTTGGTGTATTTTTTAGAAATTGAAACAACTAGACGTAAGTTAGCTTCTACTAGCTGAGATTTGGCTTTATCGGCTTTTTCTTCACCAGTGATAATGATGTTATAAACTGATTGGATGTCTTCAAACGCCATACCTGCATCAATTGCAAGACGACGAAGTTTACGAAGAATATCTTCCTGAGTTCTGACCATTTGTTCAATTTTTGCGTCAGTTGTGAAAAGTAGGCGGGCAAGCTCGCGCTTGTATCCGTCATCTTCCATTAAACGGTCATAAAGAACTTTGTATTCATCATCATTAGCAGTTTCTAGGAACTTATAGATACGTTCTTGCTGTTCGTATAGTTCACGGAATTGGAGGTAATAACTTTTCACTGGTTCAGTGAAAGAGTTAATGATCTTACGGTTAAACGTAAGGTCCACTAGTTCAGAGCCCACTTTATCCATGATGCTCTGTTCAGTGTTTTCCATCTTTTTAAGAGTCCCATCTTCATTAACGATGAGATTTAAGAGATCTTTAACATGATCAGTTACGCCATATATTCTGTCGCGAGTTTCATGAATTTCTTTTTCAACTGATTCATCATCAAGACCACGAACGAGATCTTTAACAAATTCGTTCTGTTCTTCTGCTTGAATGACTCGGTTTTTAAGTTTAACTATTTCTTCAAGCGCGTGTTTTGATTTAAGACATGAAAGAACGATTTCTTTTTCACCTTCTTCAATCTCTTTAGCGATTTTTACTTCGCCCTCACGAGTAAGAAGGGCCACAGAACCCATCTTCTTAAGATATAATTTTACTGGATCACTAGTAGAGGCGCGTAGTTCAGCTTCCTCATCATGAGTGAGTGGATCTTCAGCAACTTCAGTACTAGCTTTTTCTGCTTCTTCTTCATCCACTTCAGGAGTTTTAACCTGAATGCGGGCCTCTTCAATCTTTTCCATAATATGGTCAAGTGAAGTGGTATCAACAATGTTCGCAGGAATGGCATCGTTAATTTCTTCAGGAGTAAGATACGTTTGATCTTTTCCTTTCATAACGAGACGAGAAAATTCCCGTGAGTTTAAAAATGCAACAACGATCGACATAGTATCTCCTAGATCTAGGGCACTGTATTCTTCAGGTTACTGATCTCTTTATCTAAATTAGAGATCTCAACCATTAGGTGATCAACTTCGTTTTGAGTGTGAGAGGTTTTCTGGCGCTCAACTAAAGCTCTTCGCTTATTTCTTAGTTGATCCATCCTTAACATCACTTTGTAATCTTTCAGCATTCGCTGAACGACCTTCTCATTATATTTGTTACCGTAATTAAAAAGGGCATCAGTTGCGATGTCCTTAATTTCTTTCGAGTAACCACCGGCCTGTAATTCATCTTGAACTATGGGCACGTATTCGGCTTCATCGATTTCAAAATAAATTTTAACTAGCCATTGAAACAGTCTTTTTACCTCATTGTGGCCAATATAGGCAAGAAATTCATCCCTGTTTGGATGCGTCAAGAACTCGGGGTGGCACACTATTTCTCTAATAAATACTTTCTCAGATTTGCTGAGTGGGCCCGATTCTTGCAGACCAGTTACTCTTTCCTGATTCTGTTTCTGTTCTTCTATTTCAATTTCTTCCTCTGAGATTACGATCTTGGCCTTCTCATGAGTCGGGTAAGCCTTCTCTTTCTGGCGACTTAAGTACTCACGGTATTGTTGCAAGATTGTCGCCGAGTCTGATTTAAGACCCAAAGTTTTGGCCACAGTAACTACTCTTTCAGTGGCGGCTAAATGCTCTTTAAGTGGAGCAAGTAGTTCAAAAACGCGCTGCAAAGCTTTTAACTTTTCTTCCAAGTTCTCCGAAATCTTTTCAGGAATGGCCTCTAAAATCAGAACATCCAGTAAAATAGGCGCTTTTTCTTGTCTCTCAATTAAGGCCAATCGACCTTCTGTAAGGAGAAATTCATCAGGATCCTTGGCAGGATCAAAACTAAGATGTTTAGGTAGAATTCCCAAATGCATGAAATCGGCATTAATTTTATGCATGGCCTTTTTGCCGGCTGCATCTGAATCAAGTCCCAAAAATACATTCTTCGTCATATTTGAAAGTAGGCGAATGGAGTGATCAGAAAGTGCTGTTCCCATAGTTCCAACAGTTTGATGAAAACCAAACTGATGCATCATGATCACATCCATATTTCCTTCAACGATGATAACTTGATCAAGTTGGCGAATATGATTTTTTCCAAAATAATAACCAAACAGAATAGATCCCTTATCAAATGCAAAGGATTCACCCGAGTTTAGATATTTAGGAATTTGATCCACTAAAACTGCGCGGGAGCTATAGCCACGGATTTGTCCATAATGGTCATGGATGGGGAACATAACTCGTTCGCGGTAAAAATCGTAATAGCTGTCGCGTGCCTCGTTATATTTTACAAGTCCTAAATCCATCGCAGTCTGTTGAGCAAAATCACGATCAGGTTCAGGAATACTTTCAAGATATTTTATTAAGGCATTGTTACCAGGAGCATAACCAATATGGAATTTCTCCACCGAGTCTTCATTTAATTTTCTTTTTTCAATGAATGATGTGTAGTGTTCCGGATTTTGAGTGGAGACTCTTTTGTAGAGTTTAACGGAAGCATTGAGCACTCGGAAGGCCATTTCGGTACGGGGATTTTTCTTTTTTTCTTTTTGGTATTCCTCGAAAGGGAGTCCGAGTTTTCCTGCAATATCTTTGAGAGCATCGACAAATTCAACTTTGGTGAAATCTTTTACAAAAGTAATGGCATCGCCACCGGCACCACAAACAAAGCATTTGAACATACCTTTGGCGTCGTTTACTTTCAATGATGGCTTAGAATCAGGATGAAACGGACAAAGGCCCTCTAGATTAGCGCCTTTCTTATTCAAGGACATATATTGACTGATTATCGATGAGATCGGAGTTTCTCTGATACGATCTTTCAGTTGTTCGAAGGACATTTCAACCTTTGATATTTTTCAGAACGATAGATTTAATTAAGGTACCTTGGGATAGAAATATCTTTTCAAATTTAGTCGTAAATTGCGAGAGGAAATGTTCAGGGTATTCCTTCCTAAGGTCACGAGATTGCATAAGGACCTCAAATCTTTTGTCGTCTTTGAGATGATCTAGCATCCAGTCAAAATAGCCATCATGGTCAGTTTTGATGAAAAGGGTTCCACCTGGTTTTAAAACTTTGTGACACGCATTCAGAAATGGCTTTTGGAAGAGTCTTTTTTTGTTATGTCGGGTTTTAGGCCAAGGATCAGGGAAAAAATAAAAAACAGATTGAACTTCACTCTCAGCAAACATGAATTCGAGACGCTCGCCACGGGCCCGCAAATAACGAAAATTTTTGATTTCAATTTTATCAAGTTTTTTTGCCAGAGCAAAACTGCGTTTAAACCGATGATCCAGACCGATAAAGTTCACTTCAGGATTTTTTTGGCAATACTCCAACATGAATTCGCCGTAACCGGTGCCAATCTCAATTTCAACTGGTTTCTGGTTTTGGAAGATATGCTCGTTCCATTTAGCAACGTTGGTTTCAGCTTCTTCATCTCTTAAGACGAAATGATCAAAACTAGCGAGCTTGTCATGATAAGGATTATCGTGAGTGTACTTAAAGTCCTGACGATACGCGAAGTTATCATCGATTGTTTTTTTACCGTTTGGAATTGTCATAGGTGAGGATGTGTAGCAAAAAAACACAGGGCAGTAAATTTAAAAAGGCCCTCTCCACGTGGAGAGAGCCTTGAGTCATTTTTTCAGATTTCTTAACCGATCAATTTAAGTGCACTTTGACTACTCATGTTGGCCTGGGCCAGTACCGAAGTACCTGCTGCAGTCAAAATTTGGTTACGTGCCTGTTTTGCTGTCTCATCAGCGTAATCTACATCACGAATACGACTATTAGCTGCACTCATGTTCTCTGCATATACTTGCAAGTTGTTCGAAGTAGAAGTCAGTCGGTTTTGGAGTGATCCGAGGACCGCTCTTTGACTTGAGACTTTTTCGATTGCAGAATCTAGAGAACCTAAGCTTTCCTGAGCGCCTGACTTAGTGGATACATCCACTCCTTCAATGCCCATAGAGCCGGTGCCTGAACTCAGTGCCGAAGGATCAAAACCGATGCGATCTTGGAATTCATCTGCACCAGTACCAATCTGGAATTCTTTTCTATCACCAGTTCCATCAAGAAGTTTTGTACCGTTGTACTCAGTCACCTGGGAAATACGGTCCATTTCTTGTTTCAACTGTTGATATTCCAAATTCGACATACCTCTTTCAGCATCACCAACAGTATC
>JBILYY010000146.1:0-8602 GCA_044377495.1 Bacteriovoracaceae bacterium
ACAATCATTTGTAAGATTAAGGAAATTGAAAGTTTTTCAACCTTAACAGCTTCAATTAAAAATGAGTACTCGCTCCAGAAAGGCCTTACAAAATATTCTTGATTTAACTGGCCTCTGAGTTTTTGTTGATCTTTTTGTATAATGTCTAGAGACTCAAGCGGTTTTGCAGGATCTTGAGTAGTAATAATAAGTAGATTAATGAAATTCCGCACATCAAGAATTTGGGCTAGATCTTTTTTCGGAAGATAGACCATTCGCAAATCTTTTTGATAAATGCCGTGTTTGATTAAACCGGAAACTTGAAACGAACGGACTGTGGGAAGAGATTCTGACGACTCATTCCCTCGACCAAAAGTTAGAGCAATCGTATCACCCGGCGCTACTTTAAGGGCATGGGCCAATTCTTCACCAATAACAAGCCCAGCTTCAGGCAGAATAATATTAAGTCCTGTGGCCATTGAGAAATTATCAGCTTCAATTCCTCGAACCAAAACGCCTTTGCTCACGCCTTGATAAAGAGCAAAAGCCTCAGTCTGAATAACTGGCGCAATCGCCAAAGGGTTAACACTTTCTATTACTTCTAAAAGATTCTTATCAACTTGAAAAAAACCTTTTTTGGAAGTGATGAGTATGTCACCGGAGGAATGTCTAAGACCGGATTTTAACAAATGGTCAAATCCATCCATTAGTCCAAAAGTGCATAAGATTACGGCAATAGAAAAGGTAAAACTAAAAACGGTCGCCAACAGGATTTTTCCTGATGAGCGACCGTGAAGAACAATTTTTAAAATTGATAAATATGACTTCATTCTTCTTCAGAAAAGAAATGCTCTTTCTTAAGTAATGGGAAGAGAATGACATCTCGGATTGTGTGACTGTCAGTAAGAATCATAACTAAACGATCGATTCCAATTCCCTGACCGGCGGTAGGTGGCATTCCGTATTCTAAAGCACGAACAAAATCATAATCAACGTCTGAGGCTTCATCATCGCCTGCTTCTTTGGCCATCGCCTGATCAGCAAAACGGTCCAACTGATCGGTTGGATTATTTAACTCAGAGAAGGCGTTTCCAATTTCCCAACCGTTCATGAAAAATTCAAAACGATCCACAAACTCAGGATGTTTATCATTTCTTCTCGATAGAGGTGAAACCTCTGTAGGGTATTCGGTGATAAAAGTTGGTTGAATAAGTTTCGCTTCAACTAATTCTTCAAAACAAAGTACCAATAGTTTGCCCCATGTAAGCCCCTGAGCTTTTTTCAAGTCAGCATTGGTAGTATGAAGCAGACCTAAAAGATACATCCGATCATTTACCTGATCCATGCTTGAATTAGTAAATTTAGAAACGGCTTCTCTCATAGTCATACGCGCATAAGGACCTTTAAGGTTAATCTCATGCTCACCGAATTTAATGATGTCAGTTTTTAAAACATTCTGAGCAATTCCAACCAGAAGATCCTCAGTGAAATCCATTAAGTCTAAGTAAGTTGCATAGGCCCAGTAAAATTCAATCGAAGTAAATTCAGGATTATGCTTAAGTGATAGACCTTCATTTCTAAAACAACGATTGATTTCAAATACTTTATTGTATCCACCTACCACGAGACGTTTTAAATGAAGCTCCGGCGCTATACGCAGAGAGAGTTCCATATCAAGAGCATTATGATGAGTCTTAAATGGTTTTGCAGCAGCACCACCGGCCACTGAATGCATCATGGGAGTTTCAACTTCTAAAAAGTCATTTTTGTAAAAATACTCTCGGATGAAACGAATAATTTCAGACCGTCTGCGAAGTTTCTCACGAGTCTCGTGACTCATGATCATATCGACATAGCGCATACGATAGCGAAGTTCGGTATCAGTAAGACCATGAAATTTTTCCGGAAGTGGACGAATTGATTTAGTGAGAATTGAAAATTCTCTGGCATTCAAGGCCAGATCACCCTTCATCGTCTTGAACACATCACCCTCTACATAGACAATATCTCCGAAGTCTAAATATTTGTATTCTTCCAGACCTTTTGCAGAAGTTAGTTGTTTCGAAATATAAAGCTGAAATCGACTAAAACCATCATCGCACTGAAGGAAAGCCGCTTTTCCAAAATCCCTGACCATCATAACTCGGCCAGCAACTTTATAAGTTGGGGTTTCGCCGATTTCTTCTTTCGTCATATGCCCATATTTGGCAGTTAAATCGGCGAATTTTGTGTCAGGTTTAAAACCATTTTTATATGGATTTGATCCTGATTCCTCAAGTTTTTTTCTTTTATCAAGACGAACATCCATCTGTTCAGAGAATTGTTCAGTCCAGCGTCTGACGTGTTTATCTTTCATAATTCTCCCCGATGTCGTTAAGTTCTTATCACTCATAAATCATCCATTCCTATATCTTGTACAATTCCCCCGAGGCTATGCCACTGGAGGTAAGCTTTCATAAAATCATCCAAGTCACCATCTAATACTGACTCAGCTTGCGAAGAGTGAAAACCATTTCTGTGATCTTTCACAAGTTTATATGGATGAAGAACATATGATCGGATCTGTGAACCCCAGGCAATATCTTTTTTGCCGGCCTCGACTTTATCCTGCTCTTTTCTTCTTTGTTCCACCATGTAGTCATAGATACGTGATTTTAAAATTTTCATTCCCATGGCACGGTTTTGAAGCTGCGAGCGCTCATTCTGGCACGCCACCACTATTCCTGTCGGAAAATGGGTAAAACGAACAGCTGAATCCGCAGTGTTTACTGATTGTCCACCAGCTCCGCCTGAACGGTAAATATCAATCCGCAGGTCCTTATCCAAAACTTCTACTTCGATCGTGTCATCCACTTCGGGCGTTACGTAGATGGAAGAAAATGAAGTGTGTCTACGGGCATTTGAATCAAAGGGAGAAATACGCACTAAACGATGCACACCACTTTCAGATTTTAATAGCCCGTACGCAAAATCCCCATGAACCATTAAAGTTGCCGATTTTATTCCGGCAGAATCTCCATACTGAAAATCGGTAACATTTACTTTGAAGCCCTTGGCTTCACACCAACGGGTAACCATCCTTAGAAGCATATTGGCCC
This sequence comes from Bacteriovoracaceae bacterium, assembly GCA_044377495.1. Lineage (GTDB taxonomy): Bacteria > Bdellovibrionota > Bacteriovoracia > Bacteriovoracales > Bacteriovoracaceae > Peredibacter. The sequence goes on from JBILYY010000146.1 coordinate 3,078, forward strand.
AATCACATGATTCCGTACCACCTGCACCAGCATTGATCGTGACAATTGCATTGTTAAAATCTGTTTCTCCAGAAAGAAGTGCTTTCTGTTCGGCTTCAGATAAAGCCGTATGTAGTTTGGGGAAAAGTTCAATTGCTTCTAATACCGAAGCATCATCTCCAGCTTCACCCATTTCAAGGAGAACTTCAAAGTCATCACTTAAAGTTTTTACTTTTGAAAAGCCATTTACTGTAGTTTCAAGAAGTGATTTTTCTTTTTGAATTTTTGAAGCGTTCTTGGTGTCATTCCAAAAACCATCGAGGGCCTCTAGCTCAGAGATAACCTTAATACGATTTTTTTTGCGTTCGACGTCAAAGCGACCTCCGTATGGTTTCGAGAGTTTCTTTGACTTGAGAAAACTGTGATTTATATTCTGCCAATTTTAGGCGCAGCGAATCATCCATTTCATACCTTCCAAAAGTGTCCCTCACTCTAACAAAGAGTGAGGTCTTTTGAAAAGAAATCCGTCATTAATCTCTAGGGATATGGTCTGGATCTCGAAGCCAGTTACAATCGAACGGCTTTTCAATGGTTGGGTCGTTAGGATTGGCCTCGTAAGCAGCATCAGCTTTTTTCTTGCTCTCTTCGGAGACAATTCTCAAAATAGACGCAATCGTTTTGCGGTGGGCGGGGGCTTTTTTTGCATTGAATGAAAGTAGGAATTTAACTAGCTTCCAAATATCCTGACCTGTCTTCATCTGAGGAACTTCTTCAAATTTTACTAAATAAAGATAAACCTGTTTTGCTAGGGTTTCTCTTATTTTAGGAGTATCCAAAACAGACGGAAGTTTTGGTAACATCCCATTTATTGCAGGTTTATAAATAGCATAGGCATCCATAACTTCATCAGAATCCATTGTATTATTAACAGTTTTCACGTCCCAACGTGTAATTGTTGTTTCAATATGCATCATCGCCAGAAGAATCGACATGATGTCACCCTTGGAATACTTGACCTCTTCTTTGTCGTCAGGATAAACGTGACAAAACCTTGCGGCTTTAGCCGATGCGTTTATGTACTCCATGTTGTGTTCTGAATTAAAATTTTGTTTATCACAATCCAAACTTCCATTAGCGCCCAAAAACTCAAAAAGTCTTGGAAAATTTGAACGATAATTCGTACAGAGGGCCTCATAAAAATGCTCCTTAAAACAAGTTGCATCTAGTCTGTCGAACTGATCCCTTTCACAGTTTTTTGCTTCATAAAAATCGAACAATTTGGTTTGTGCGTCCATCGCAGTGACTAAACTTATTGCAAACTCTGCAGCTTCATCCACATCAAGAACTTTATTATCATCTGATTGTGACTGAAATAGAGAACCTAAAAGAGAGATTGTTTCAGACGTGCTCGTGGATCGGCGAGGTAGCATGATATCCATTTCAATTAATTCATTTTCAAATTTCTTCAAAATTCCTTTCAGTTGGTCAGCTCCCATAGAGAGTGAACTTCCGTAATATCCGAAGGCGGTCTTGATTAAATACTCATAAATTGAAATCTCAGCTGCACCATTTGCATTGCGCTTATTATCCAATGAGTAGTAGGCCATATCAAAGCTACCTTTCATATAACGATAGGTATTAACGATACGGCAGAACTCCACCAGAGCGGGCTTATCTTGAGGAAAATCTAGCTCATATTTTTTTGGGTCGAGATAAACGGACTGAGGTGTATCAAGTAATTGTTTAATCTCTGGGAAATTATAAAACTTATGAAAAGCGAGGCTCTTAGAAGTCATATTAAAGACATGAGAAAAGATCTTCTCTAGATCCTGACCCGTTACCCATTCTTCCTCTGCCAATTCAAGATCATCGCTTCTTTTTTTAGTCAGAATTTTTTTGGCTTCTTTTATAAGAACTCGGTACTTAGAAAGTTTATCAGAATCATCTTTAATAAACCTGTCCATTCCATCAATTGCCATATCAAGACTGAAAAGACCCTCATATCGTCGGTCACCGCGTGCAGGATGAAAGAGAATATTAGCGAGATCGCTAACATCATCTTTAAGAAAAGTCATAAGTTCAGGTTGCTTTAGATTTAAATGCTTGTATCTGACTCCGTCTAAAACCAATGAAAGAAGCTTAGGTAATTGAGAAAATAGAAAACCAACCTCAAGATGATTAATAGTCGTTGTATCTCCGCCCATGAGAATCTTTTTAACAAAAAGCATGCCTTTGATTTTCTCTAGTGTCTCTTCTTCACCCGGCTGTACAAAAGCCTCAATCAGCTTAACGATATCTAGAAAATGAATCTCACCACCACGATCTGAAACATATATCTTCTCTAGGCCCTCTTTAAATTCATTAGCGCCTTCTTCTACTCTTTTTCGATGAGATTCATGCACAGCAAGGTTCGCTGGTGCAGATGAACCAAAAGTGTTTCGGTAGTGACGAGCAGCATGAATGTTAAAAGTTTTAACCAAGTCTATAATAAGACCGACATTCTTTTTTGAAATATAATCTTTATCTTCAGCAGTTATCAAATGACTAAGATCAAAAACAGCATTAATTGCAGCAAGGGTACCGGCGGTAATTTCGGGCTTATTTGTTTTTAAATAAGTGAGAAAAGAAGTGCGTGAAAGTCTGCCACCACGACCAAGTTCAGACACATCAATAAAAAGATATAAACTCTTTTGAAGACAATTCAGAGCTGCAGTAATTGGCCTATCAAGAATATCTTTCAACTCATCCATATCAAGCTCACAACCCGCATTCATACGCGAGGAACCAACGGGCGCATCAACCACTTTTTTACCAAAGAGGTCACCACAGCCGGTTAAAGTAAGTTGCATAAAAATGAGAACCAAAAATCCGTATTTGAGTTTCATTATTTAATTTTCGGGGAATTATGGATTGCGGTAAAGACCCGGCAGAAATGCCTAGGTCTTTAAATTCGATAAGTTACCACTATTAATTGAAAATTTCAGGCCATGTTGAGAGAAGTACGCCCTTAATCCATACATCTGATTCGCTCTCTATATCTTGAGCCTTAGCAATGTCGCTACGCGTAAGCAAAACGGGGGCCGGTACTGAGGCTTCAGATGCGACAGAAGATGAACCTCTTTCCTGGCATGTCTGAAGAGTCGTCGGATCTTTTAAGCACTCACATTTGAAAGTCGATTGTGTGCCTTGTTCACCAATCGTAACAAGAAGAGAGGCAATTGTTTTGCGGTTTGCAGTAGCACCTTTATCAAAACTCAGAAGAAATTTTACAAACTTCCATATACTGCTAAATTCCTTTTCATCTGGCACCTGTTCATACTTCACCATGTACTGATAAATTTGTTTTTTTAATTTTTTTATAATACTTGGCATTTTTTCTAAAAACCCGTCGAGGGCCGGAGAATAAATATTGTACGCATCCATAACTTCCGCCGAATCCATCACGTTATTATGTATACGGGTGTCCCAACGCAATATGGTTGTTTCAATGTGCATCATCGCCAGGAAGGTCGACATCATATCACCCTTGCCATAATAAATTTCTTCCGTGGTATTTGGATAAACATTACATGTACGTGCCGCTTTAACTGCCCTGTCTAGGTATGCAAGGTTTGCAGCACTAGGTGGAATTCGACATACCAGTTTTTTATTTTCATAAACTGTTGCACCTAGAGAAGCAAACAATTTAGGAAACTGGTCTGGGTAATTAAGGCAAACTCCTTCAAAGAAGTTATTTCTGAAACATTCTGGAGAAACTCGTCCGTACTCATCCATTTCACATTTATTATTTTTTGTAAGATTGATAAAATGATCCTGTAGATCTTTCGAAATATCAATCGCAGTGAAAAGGCTTATCGCAAATTCTGCTGCTTCATTTACGTCAAAAACTTTGTTTTCATCAGATTGATACTGAAACAGTGACCCAAGAAGTGTGATGGTTTCTGCAGTGTTTATTTCGCGACCAGGAAGAACCATATCCATTTCGATCAGAATCTTTTTTAATTTTAGAACTAAGTTAACGACATGATCTGTTTTCATGTAAACGCCGTTCAATGTTGGCACAGCATCGCATATAACTTTCCCGCTCAGAGTGTTATTTGGACAACCAAACTTCTTCATAACCAACGTAAGAGCATATTCATAAAGTGCCACTTCGAACACGGCATCTGCATTACGCTTATAATCGTCCGTATAGAAAGCAGAGATATTCTCACCTCTCATAAAACGATATTTCTTGAGGATACGGACAAAGCTATCGACACGTGGTTTTTCAGTACTAAAAAGTTCGTAGAGATTTTTAAAATCGAAAGTAATTGGACGACCCGGCCTGGCTTCGAGCAGTATTTCTTCTGTCTTCCAGAAACGATGAAACAAAGTACCAGTTTTGAGCAAACTGAGCCCGTGGGTGAAGAGTCTTCTTAAGTCACCACCAGTAACTTTCTCAGGATCACCATCCATGAGAACCATTTTAGCTTCTTTTAGAAGGTCATAGTATTTATTTAAATCGACCATTTTATCATCATGACCAGCAAAAATCTCTACTGCATCAATAGCATCCTGAAGAGAGAATAAGAATTCCGTATTTCTCTCCCCCAAGCTTGGAGCAAAAACTAAGCTATTCAAAAGTTCAAGATCCGAGTTAAGAAGGCCAATCATGTCTTTTTGATTCAGACGAATATTTTTATATTTAATAGCATCGAGGGCCAAAACGACGTAAGAACTAAAATTGTCAATGAGGTGACCTAGTTCCTTATGAGTAAGATCATCTTTGTCGCCACCTAAAATAATTTTCTTAGCAAAAAGCACTTTTTTAACATTGGCCATGGAAGTTGAATTATTCTCAGTCGTAAAAGCATCTAGAACATCATTAAGATTTAAGTGATCGATTCTACTTTTACGATTGGGTTTAAAAATCTCTTTTAATGCTGAGGAAATAATAATTGCCGCAGGCTTGATACGTTGATCTCTTTGCAACTGGTAATTGTCATAGTCGACAGTATCCGTATTCATGAAAATCGGCTTAAAGTTAATTGAAGCCTTTTCGTTGAATATTTTGGCAGCCTTCACTAGAGCATCAATATTTTGTGCTGAAATATAGTCGCGATCCTCTCCATAAAAAAGAAAATTGATATCAAAAACAGACTTTAACGCCCTTAGAACTTCTGGTTTAATTTCTTTACGGTTTTCTTTAATATAACTAAGCAATGCTGTTCGCGAAAGATATCCTTTGCGCTTAGACTCCACTGAAGTAATAAAGAGCTTTAGATTCTTACCTAGGCAATCAATTGTTTCGCCAATTGGTTCTTCAAGGATAAGAGAAAACTGATCGATATCGAGTTCACAACTTGCCTTAAATTTGTTTGACTCTAGAGATTTATCTACAATTTCTTTTTGAAACAAGTCACTGCATCCGCTGAATAGAATCAGCGAAGCTAGTAATCCTGTCATTAAACCTGTTTTCAAAAAGTTCATGATGTTTCCTAAAAAATGTATCTTAGACCCGCATAAGCGGCATCATTATTTGTAAACGTTGACCAATAAGATTT
>JBILYY010000271.1:0-2917 GCA_044377495.1 Bacteriovoracaceae bacterium
ATACAACAAGGAACTGCTCCTTTATATTGATCGTTTCAATTTAAGAAGAGAGAAATATCAAGCTTCCTATAAGTCAGAATGGAAGCACATGCCTGAGCTTGGCAACGCTTTTAAGGCAAATGACTTTCTTCCTCTCGCAAATCTGATTCAGGCCGAGTTGTCTATTGATCCGCAAGATATCAGTATTTTTGCTTCTACTATTTCAGATTGCCTCGAAAAGATTCTACGTAGAGATAGTAATCTCTGCAGGATGCTTTGTTTTTCCTACTGCTTTTTCAAGCACATGGACTTTAGGGACAGAAGTCTTCTCTATGATTTTATGGGTGCTGTAATACTTAAAGATTTGGGCCTCTCTCAGAATCAGTCGAAGAATATTTTTGAGCAAAATGAGATTTATCATAAGCATCCTTATTATTCACTTTTTCTGCTCAAAAAGTTACCCGTCGAGCTAACACAAACGTGTTATTTTTTTATTCTTGATCACCACGAATCTCAGGATGGCAGTGGCTTCCCCAAACAAAAAATGGGGACTCATTATCATCCACTTTGTGACGTTTTGAAAACAAGTGAGCGACTGTTCTTAATGAATTCAAATTTGGCCGGCTACAAGTCAGAAATGCTAAAATTAAGGGAGCGAGGGGATGTTCTGAATAGCGGTGTTCTTGATGGCCTTAGACTTACTTGTTCTTACTTAACTTATTGAATGTGTCAGTTAAATCCAATAGATCTTTGTCATTTATAGCCACTGATGCGCGCTGTATATGTGCGAGCCGACCACTGATAAATTCCAAGCGTGATAGGATTATTTTTATTGTCGCAGGGTCGAGTTCTGCTGGTTTGTTATTTTCTAAGTTATCGATCATTTGATTAAGAATTTCTACTGCTTCAAAAAGGAAAGCAACTACAATGACTACGAGTTCTGTACTTTTACTTTGTGCGGATTTATAGCTAATCGTTTTACAAAAGTCGCTGATAGTTCCCATTTGGTGGAATTCAAGTGACTTTGCAGCACCCATTATTCGATCCACTTTTTGACCGAAATTTTCAAGTGCTTTAAAGTTTGTTGGATTTAATTCAAGGTCTTCCAGAAGTGGTGCAAGTTCGCTAAGAATGCCTCTGGCCTCGAAACAGAATTCCCGAACAATTTCTTCGTCCATGTGTTACGGGAAAACTTTATCAAGCTTTGTCTTGAAAGTATCAGGGCTAAACGGCTTGATAATGTAGTTACTCACGCCCGCCTTAACAGCTACTACAATATTGGCCTGTTCGGCTTCAGCTGTTACCATAAGAAACGGAGTGGTTTTAAATTCAGGTTTACTGCGTACATTTTTTAACAAATCAATGCCAGTCATACCTGGCATGTTCCAGTCTGAAATAATGAATTCAAAAGGCTTACCATCCTTATGTGCCGTTTTAATGGCTTCCCATGCAGGAATGCCATCATCGGCTTCAGTTAAATTATCGCAGCCTAATTTTGTTAACATACCTTTGATAATTTTTCTCATTGTATTCATATCGTCTACAATTAGTATTTTCATTTTTGGATTAAAGGCCATGGTGACTCCTATAATTATAAAAAGCAGATTTCAGATGTGTTTTATAATACCTTATTTTATAATAAATCCATGACTTTTCTTTCTATTCGTTTATCAACTGTTAGGCCCGGGTTAACAATTCCCTTCAACGTCTTTATTTACGTTGCTGGAAGCTATGTTCATTACCTTATACAAGGGGATGATTTTGATCAGAATCGCTTGGATCACTTACGGAGTAGGGGACTTAAAAAGTTTCATATCAAAGAAGAAGAGGAGCTAAAATATCAAGAGTTCTTGACTCATATTTTGGACGGCATTCATCTTGAAAGTAATACTGTTAAAACATCATTGGCCCTGGATGTGACAGAAAATTCTGCCATCATGGTCATGAAAAACCCTAGTACTGAAAAATCTTATCAAATGGCAAAGTCTTCATCGGAAATTGTTCAAAAAATTCTGGGTGATAATAATGCAATCTTGCGTGAAATTGTGGCCCAAGGAAGGAATGTTAATTCAAATGTGGTTGATCGTATGCACTCTCACATGGTGAATACTGTTTCTATTGGCATCAAATTCGCTGAGACTTTAAACTCAGGTATTGACATGAATCTTTTAGGTGTAGCAGCTTTTTATCATGATGTTTCTTTCAATCAATTTTCAGTGGAAGAACAAAAACTATTTTTTAAAGAAGTTAAGCAAATGACGGCAAAGGAGTTAACGGCCTATAAAACTCATCCGGCCAAAAGTGTTGAAGCTCTTCAAGATAAATCCTTTGCTGAGAAAGATGTATTGGAACTTATCATGACCCATGAAGAGAATATTTCGGGTCAAGGTTTTCCAAATGGGCTCACTAAGCTCACTCCGGCCCAGGAAGTGCTTTCTCTTTGCGCCTTTTATGATAGGGAAGTGACTTGTTTAGGTAAGGATCCTGTGGAGGTCTACAATTCCGTGATGATAGATCAACTCGGAAACTATAATTTGGATCTTCTTAAAAAGTTTAAAAGCTTTATAAAGAATTTTCTTTAATTTTCTCTGTAGCAAATATCGAAAACGAAATCACCCAATGAGCATGACATTGATGTTTCAATAACGCTCGTATTGCTTGGATATTTGATTTCGTGACCAATACCCTTAATTCGAGTTGGTGTAGACATGCCAATTTTGTATCCTTGAGTTGCCAGGATTTTCTTCGCATTTCCCATTACAATATTAGCGATTTCGGCACCAGTATCTTCCATATCTTCGTGATAATCAGTGAATTCCTGCATAAGCATGGCTGAGGCAATTTTAAGATATACTTCTTTAGTGAAAGACAAAGCTATAAGACCATTAAAATCTTGAATTTTTCCGTCTTTTTCTACCGTACCAATCATGCCAATCAT
>JBILYY010000147.1:0-8579 GCA_044377495.1 Bacteriovoracaceae bacterium
ATCACACTCAAATTTTTCTTTATCACGGCGGTGATATAGAAAATGTGTATTAAAATTAGTGGCCCAAAAAGCATGTATATTTGGTCATTCATAGAGGAGCACATTTTCTCAAAAAAAAGAGGCTTCTGCACTAGACAATGCATGAACAGATTGTGTTGAATGACATGACGCGTTCAAGCTAATATCGCGCAATGAAAGAAAACAACTCTGCAAAGTATAAAGGCCTTCTGGCCCTCTCCGCTCTTGGTGTCGTTTATGGGGACATTGGAACCAGTCCGCTATACGCATTAAAAGAATCCTTTCATCATGCACACAATATAGCTGTATCACCTGAAAATATTTTCGGAATACTTTCTTTGATTTTTTGGTCATTAATAATTGTCGTTTCAGTAAAATATCTTGTTTTCATTGTGCGGGCAGACAACCAAGGCGAGGGTGGGGTATTGGCCTTGACTGCACTTCTTGGGACCATCAGTTTAAACTCACCGAAAACTCTTCGTATTTTAACATTGCTTGGCATTTTTGGGACAGCTCTTCTTTACGGAGATGGGATCATTACTCCGGCGATTTCAGTTCTCTCTGCAGTCGAAGGACTTGAGTTTGCGGCCCCCAAACTTCATGATTATATTATTCCAATAACTGTCGCTATTTTAATCGGATTATTTTCTATTCAAAAACATGGAACAACCAAGGTCGGAAAAGTCTTCGGGCCAATAACTCTACTTTGGTTTTTTATCTTGATTGTTTTAGGGATTTCAAAAATTATTGAGCGACCTGATATCTTGATGGCAGTAAACCCATACCATGCTGTTAAGTTTTTCATGATTAACCAGTGGAAAGGTTTTGTCGTTCTTGGTTCTGTTTTTCTCGTTGTGACTGGGGGGGAAGCCCTTTACTCAGATCTTGGACACTTTGGTAAAAGCCCTATTCGAATTGCTTGGTTCGTAGTGGTTTTGCCGGCACTGATAATAAATTATTTTGGACAGGGAGCTTTGCTCTTACAAAATCCAAGTGCCATTGAAAGTCCTTTTTTCTTAATGGCGCCTTCATGGGCACTTATTCCATTAGTTATTATTGCGACTCTTTCAACGTGCATTGCTTCTCAAGCTTTAATTACAGGGGTGTTCTCTTTAACAATGCAAGCTGTCCAGCTTCAATACGTTCCCCGTCTTACAATTGATCACACTTCCAGCGAAGAATTTGGTCAGATTTATGTCAAAACTGTGAACACTTTTTTGATGGTTTCTTGTATAGCCTTGGTCTTAGCTTTTAAATCATCCAGTAATCTTGCAGCGGCCTATGGAATTGCTGTGACTACTACGATGGTGATTACGACCATACTTTTCTACTTTGTAGCGGTCTATAGTTGGAATTGGTACAAGATTCCAGCCTTTCTTTTGTGCGGTTTTTTTCTGGTTATTGAAGGATCTTTTTGGGGTGCAAATTTACTTAAGGTCCTGCATGGTGGTTGGTTTCCACTTCTTGTTGGTGCCATCATTTTCACAGTTATGACTACTTGGTACAAGGGCCGCCAGATTCTTTCTGCCCGTATGCTCGAAATCATAACTCCAATCAGTGATTTTCTTCATAATATTCGGACTAATCCTCCACACAGAGTACCAGGTGTTTCAGTCTATATGTCTGGTCATCCACAATATACTCCGCCAACTCTGGCGCAAAGTTTTAAGCATTTCAAATGTATCCATGAGCATGTGATTATTCTTTTTATTCAAACAGTAGATATTCCCCATGTTCCTGAATCAAACCGCGTAAGACTCCAGAATATTGGCCCGCATATATATAAAGTTGTTATCCAATACGGCTTTATGGATCTTCCTAATGTGCCTGTGGCGATGAAAGGGCTGCAGCTTGATGGTGGTCTACTTTTTGATGCCGATCATTCAACATTCTTTTTAGGAAGGGAGCATATTATTGCGACCAAACGAGAAGGGATGGCACTCTGGCGGGAAAAACTTTTTGCTATGATGTCCAGGAATGCTCAACCGGCAACTCACTTTTTCCAAATTCCACGAAATAGAGTTTTTGAAATAGGCTCAATGATCGAACTTTAAAGGATACTTAGACATGTTTTTAATTTTGTTGCCTCTGCTTCTTTTGCCTGCTTTTGCCGATGAACTTCTTGATACGATTAAGATCATCCATCATAGCACTCCTAGTACTCTTGTCGATTTTGTTCCAAGTGCTGTAAACCTGAAAAAAAATGAATTGAGAAAACGTCGCGAAAGCACTTTGGGTGATACTTTAAAAAATGAAGCCGGTGTACAAAGCACATCATTTGGCCCTAATGCCTCCCGTCCAATCATTCGTGGTTTGGATGGTGACAGAATTCGTGTTTTACAAAATGGACTAGGTGTCTTGGATGCGTCTTCACAAAGTGCTGATCATGCTGTGCCTGTAGATACTCTTGTGATTGATTCCGTTGAAGTTGTACGAGGTCCTACGAGTATGCTCTACGGTTCGAGTGCTGTTGGTGGAGTCGTCAATATTGTTACTAATCGTATTCACTCAACATTCGAAGAGGGGAGTCTTCAAGAGATTCAAGTTCAAGGGGATTCGTCTCAAGACGCACTGAGTACAGCTGCGAAGATTGATTACGGCGCTAATAAATGGATGTTTCACTTTGATGGTGGATATAGAAATGCCAATGATCTTAAAGTTCCTAAAGCAGATAAAAAAGAGCGACTCAGTGAACCCGGCGAGATCATGAATGTTGAAAAACTTCCTAATACAGGTAGCGTTCAAAAATCTGCCGCTTTAGGTGTATCTAAAATATTTGATAACGGCTTTTTAGGCATGTCATATAACTTCTATGATAATTTCTATGGATCAGTTGCAGAACCTAGCGTTGATATTAAAATGAAGCAAAATCGGCTTGAATTAAATGGCGAGTATTTGGTTAAGGGTGATCTTCTTAAAACGATTCAATTGAAAACGGCGCAGTCAGATTATTCCCACAAAGAATTTGAATCCGGCCTGGTTGGTACCACATTCAGTAATGAAGGCAATGAGACTCGTTTAGAGTTTTTGACTGAGGCATCAAATATAAAAGGTGTTAGTGGACTTCAGACTCAGATCTTTAATTTTAAAGCGGTGGGTGATGAAGCCTTCTTGCCTCCTTCTCGAAATCAAATACTGTCTGCTTTTACGTTGCAAGAATTTGCGATTGGCAGCAGCTTTTATAGTTTTGGTACACGTATAGAAGCCGGAAACATTGATAATCAATCTTCAGGAGAAAAGGAAAAAAACTTTACAGGCCTGAACGGGTCATTAGGTCTACGTCATCAATTTTCTGAGACCCATACTGGACTTGCCACTTTTAGTTACACCGAACGCCTGCCTAACTTCCAAGAGCTCTATGCAGATGGATTTCACGTAGCCGCTGGTACTTTCGAGCAAGGGGATGAAGATCTTAAAAAGGAAAAGGCATTTTCTCTAGATATGCAGTTAAAATATAAATCTGATTCTGTTGAGACTAGTTTTAGTATTTATGGTCAGAAATTTAAAGATTACATTTCTCTTTTTTACACAGATACACCTTCTTCCGAGCCAGATATAAACGTTTCTGAATTTCAACAAGTGGATGCGATCTTTTACGGAGCCGAATTTGAAGGAAAGAAGAGATTGGGTGATTCTCCCTATCACTTAGTTACCAGAGCGGATATTGTTCGAGCTAAAGATCAAGATTCGGGAAAAGATCTGCCACGGATTTCGCCTCCAAGACTCGCTCTTGGACTAGAAATGGCAAAAGATCGATGGGTTTGGGATGTTGAGGCACAACACAGTTTTGAGCAAACCAAGACTGCTGACAATGAAACAAACACAGATGCCTTTACCTTGCTTAATGCTGGTATGACTTATGATTTGGTCAAAAATAATGGCAAGTGGAGTTTCTTTGGTCGATTTAGAAACATTTTCAACCAATTAGCGAGACTTCATACTTCAACTGTTAAAGACATTGCTCCGCTAGCGGGACGTAACGTAGTTGCAGGTGTTCAGTACTCTTACTAAAGACCTCGTCGATAATATCCTTCATTTTCATAAAGCATTTTCTGTTTTTCCAGATCATGCTTTATTTTTTCATCATCTTTGTTTTTTTCTTTCTCAAAATCGCCACTTCTAGCGCCCCCAAGAGTCGTGGTTGATGGTGCAAGTTCCATCTTTTGCTTTTCTTTCGTCTTAATAGGCCTCGCTTCAACTTGCTCAATGTTCGCAAAAACTGCTGAATTAAGTGAGGAAATAACAAAGGCCAACAAGATAGATCGGATCATGAGAACCTCCTGTCCATAACAGCATAAGGTTTTGCAACTCACGTGCCGCACTTCGCAGGTTTCAAGTCATGGGATACATGTTGGTTAGTAACTGAGTTATCTGGAAATAGATAAAAAAAAAGCCACCCGAAGGTGGCTTTTTTGCTCGCTAACTTATTCGCAGTTCAATTGTTCAGCACTATAAACAGCAACTTCAAGAGTCTTCTTTTCAACAGCTTTCTTAAGCGCATCCAAATTGTCTTGAGCGGTTTTAATCGCTTCGGCCGACTCTTTCGCACTAATTAACTCTGCTAATACAGGGTTACAGATTTTTTTCTTAATTGCGCCTAAAACAAATTCTTTTATTCCTGCAGCGTCATCTTTATCAGGACGCTCACCTTTACCAAAAAAGTTAGTCCAAGTTGAAGCAGTCTTCTCGGCACTCGCAGCATAGGCAGTAAGACCAGTAACAGCTTCATCGATTTGTGAATTAACTTCTGCTGTTGTCCAGACTGGAGCACTCGCTGATTTTGTGTCAATTATAAGATCAATCACACGATTCAGACGACCTTCCCAATAAGAAAATGGATCACTTGTAGCATCTGTCTTTGTACATTCAGGTGATTTTACTGCAAAAGAATCTTTGTCTGTTCCTTGATCTTCATCGGTACAAAACCAATTAAGATTCTTAGGAGCAACACCTCTATAACCGTAAGCAATTGCCATTTTATCATAAAGACCAATAGCGCTTATATGACGGTAAGGACGACCAAGGTATTCCATGATTGAACGTGAAACAGAACCTTTCTCGCCAGTTTCATAGGCACCAAGGTTGCCTTTAAAGTTGTGGCGTAGACCTAAGTTATGTCCAAGTTCATGTTCAAGCATTTCTGTGAAGTACCCAGTCATGTAATTTTCAAAAGTAACTCCAGCAGGAACTATTTCGAAATGATTTTTAATCATAGGATCTTCAAGCTCAACTTTCTGAGCATGAATATTCATATCTAGGCCACCAAGCTTGATCTCAAACTTAACTTTACTTCTGTTTGCAATTTCAGCGGAAGCTTCTTTGTTGAAGCTTGCAACGATTTTATTCGCCTCTGCTGTACGACCTTGGGCAATTAAGTTACTTGCAGTTTGAGAGAGGGCAAACCATTTCGTGTATAGGCCAATAATTGTTGGGCCTTGAATAAGTACGTTGGCCGAAAGTGTTTCTCCAGTAAACTGGTTAGCGATTGATGGGCCTAGGCCTCCATAAGGAGCAATGTTGTTAAGATCCCATTCCATAACGTTAAAGCGAATATCTCCAGCAATAATTTGTTCAGATCGAGCGTCTGTAGCATCAATAAACTCATAGCTTAAAAGATCGCGACCGATAATTTTTGTGAATTCAACATTCCAGTTATCGAATGCCTTCGCAAATACAGGTTTAAATTGTTCAGGAACGTTCTTGATATAGTATTTAACAGATTTTCCAAAGTCGGTTGTCGAAAAACGAGTGATTTTTGAAGTTGCACTACGTTCAGTCTTGAAAAATCCAACACCCTCAGTTGCTTCACGAGAAGTAAAAGCAGGATTGAAACTAGAGTTAAGTTTTAAGTACCAACGAACAGTAAACTCAGTTTTAGGAGCATTGGCAACGTCGGTAGTACCTTTTGGAACCATCGTTGAAACAATATCAAAAACAAGTGTCGAAACGGAGTAATCCATTGCGGTAGTCGCAGATGAAACTGAGACTAACTTTGTATAATTTCCTTGAGGATCGAGTATTTTAATCAAGTCAAGACCATCACCGAGCGCTGACAGATCCAGATAAATTGTATCCATGTTTTCGCTTACGTTTACAATAGGTATAGCGATTAGTGAATGTTGCTCAGAAGCTTCATCGCATTCCGATGCACAGCCTACAAGAGACAGATATAAATCATCTCCATCAGCAGCAATTAAAGTTCTTACGTGCAGGGGACTCAAGTCAGTAAGTTTAAGTCCACCTAATGTATCACTCGTTTTATCTGTAACTTTAGTTATGACTGCACCAAAAATATTCTGTTCGCCAACTAGACCTGTTGGGAAGCCAAGTACTAGCGACTGCTCAGCTGTCTTTAGAGATTTTAGTTTGTTCTTACTTGAAGTCTTTAGTGCTTCTGATGAATGGGGCAAGCCCTTAAGAAGCATTTTTGCGTTAATTGAATTTACATCTTGGATTTTACCATCCAATTTCATTAATCCGAGCTCGTTTTGCGAAATGACATGAAGCTTAACTTTCTCATCACCAATGTGCTGATTTACCGCACCGGTTTTGTTAGTAACGTAGTTGCTTTTGCTGCGGCCACTACTTGGTGTGCTCCCAATTTTAACATCCATACATGAAGTTGCCAGTACGGCCAGAGTAAGAACAGACATCATTGACGCTTTAATTTTCTTCACACATTCTCCTGTCGGTTTGAATCCGGTGAGAATATCTTCATTTTGCTTTGAGATGTAAACATTAGATAATTCTTACACGTCTAATTGTGACAAAATGTTAGTCCTACTTTCATTTCAAAACCTTTATTGGTCCTAATCTGACACCACATTTAGAATTTAGATGGCATTTTTTACATGTTTAACGACGAACAAGTCTCAAGGTGGTTTAAGGGTTTTTTACAAAAAGGATAGTTTATGAAAATTCAGGCAATTGTTCTTGGCCTATTGCTTTCTTCTGGGGCCTTTGCTGATGGTTTAGTGATTAACCGAACGGGTGCCACTGCTAACCTCATTGGATCATTCAGAGGCGCTAGTTCTGAAGTACTCGATATTGTCGCCAGAGCTTATGAACATGGTTTCAAAGATTCTCAAGGTGCTGACTTCTTTAGAAAAAAAACTTTAAGACAGGGCATGCGGTCTCATACGGCCTATAGAAGCAGGAAACTTAGCGTTTCCCTTGATTCGGCCTTTACTGTTATTTATAGCTTAGATCTTGTGGGGAAAGCGGGCGAGATCAGTACGGATGCAAGTAAGAAACATGTAATCATTAAAGGTGAGGTTGCCAAGCTTCTAATGGATGCTCTTATTACGGCGAATGGGATTGATCAGCGTGGGCCACTTGGGGTTGGTCGGGTTCAAACTAAATCAGGAAAGGTTGTTTGCAGTAGGATTGTGGCGCCAAGGGCCGTTCCAAGTTGTACTTTAACTTTATAATAAAAATATGATTAAAATATTAGGCTTACTTTTTCTAGTCACCCTCACGGCGCACGCCTACACCTTGGAAGGATTCCAATATCCTGAAGACCGAGAGTACACTCAAGCAGATCGGGGTATGAAGGCCTATAGAGCTCTCTCATTGTATAAGACTGGTACCTTTACCTTAACGTTTGATGATGGCCCACACCCTACTAGAACTGCAAAAATGCTTGATGTTTTAAAAAAGCATGATGTGAAGGCGATTTTCTTCGTTCTAACTTCTCAAATCGATAACTCAACTTTTCCTTTAATTAAACGAATGTTGGATGAGGGTCATCTCGTCGGTTCGCATGGTTTCACCCACGACCGAGCAAGAGATCAGGACCATGATTTGTGGAAATCAAAAATTAAACAATCCTTTTTAGATCTCGCTAAATGGTACAAGCTTGCGGGCCATGAATTTACTAAACACTATTACCGCTTTCCCTACGGTGAATATGGAACGAGGACAGATTATCATCATATTAATGCCCTCAAAGAGGTCTCAAAAGAACTGATGGGTGATAATTGTATTAATATGGCATTTTGGGATGTCGATACTGCGGACTGGGTTCCGGGTATGACTGGACCAGAAATTGCCAATAACATTATCGTTCATAACGAGGGCGGGACTTACATTGATTTTAAGAAAGTCGGAAATACGTTTGTAAAAAATCCGATTGAATTGCTTAATCCCCCCGCTGGTGGAGTCGTGTTGCAGCATGATGTGCACGAAGCTTCAATCGAGGGAACAGACCTTTTTATTCAGTATGCTAAATCTCGAGGGCTCCTATTGCCTCGAATTGATGAAGTTGAAGAGTTTAGAATTACAAAAAACTGTCGTCTATAATAGTAGACAAATCTACTGAAAAATCTTGGCCCTTGTATTTTCTGAATGCGCACTTTTATAATTCAGTAAACAACAAAGGGTGGGTTTATGCTGCGACTCCTAATCTTCGTTTTTATTTTAACCAGTTGTTCTAGTAACGAACGGACAAAATACCAGGCCTTTAAAAAGAATAAAGGTGGCGGTTATCAAGAAAGCTCCGTCGACGATAGTTTAAAAATTGTTCGGTTTAAGGCAAATTCCAACACGAAAAAACAGATTGC
>JBILYY010000033.1:0-25271 GCA_044377495.1 Bacteriovoracaceae bacterium
CATGAAAAAGAATTCTCAAGCTCAACTTCAAGTTGTTACTGAGGAGCAAGGCCATGAAGAACTTATTTCAATCATTGAAAATCAGGTTAAGGCCAAGTCACCAAAAGAAATCAAGTTACAAGATACATTCAATTATTTCTTAATGGCGCTTAGAGAGCGTGCCTTACAATACCGGTAAAAAAATATGAAAAAAATGCTAATTATCAATGGACCAAACTTAAATATGCTTGGCCAGAGAGAACCTGAAGTTTATGGCAAAGACACTTTAGACGATCTAAAAAAATTTACTGAAGCTAAAATTCAGAACCAAGTTGAACTTGAATGGTACCAATCTAACCTTGAGGGTGAACTTGTAGGTCGCATTCAAAAAGCTCATTCTGAGGACTTCGTGGCTCTCATTATCAACCCAGGTGGCTATGCTCATACCAGCGTTGCGATTCATGACGCTCTGAAAATCCTGAAAATTCCAGTAATTGAGGTACATTTGAGCCAAGTTTATAAGAGAGAAGAGTTCCGTCATACATTATTGACGGCAAAAGCCGCTACGGCCATAATGTCCGGATTCGGAAAGCAGACTTATTACATCGCGATAAATTCGCAGATCCAGTAAAGGAACGTCTCATGTACCAAACAACAGATTTCAGAAAAGGCCTTAAAATCGAGATTGAAGGAAAACCTTGGATTATCGTGGATTTCCAACATGTAAATCCTGGTAAGGGGTCTGCATTTGTAAGAACTCGTATTAGAAACCTTGAAACCAATCAAACTATTGAGCGAACTTTCAAGGCTGGTGTTGAAACTGTTGGTAAGCCTGATATGGAAGAAAAAGAAATGGAATATAACTACTCTGATCAAGATGGTTACAATTTCATGGACCAGACTACTTTCGAAATGGTTCACCTTTCGCATGACCAAGTTGGCGAAAATAAATTCTACTTACAAGAAAACATTCGTGTTTATATTCTTTATTTTAATGGAAATCCGATTTCAATCGAGCTTCCTAACTTCATTAACTTGAAAGTAGTTGAAACTGATCCCGGTATGAAAGGTGATACAGCTTCTGGCGGTTCGAAGAAAGCACTTCTTGAAACTGGTCTTCAAGTAAACGTACCTCTCTTTATTAAAGAGGGTGAATTTTTAAAAATCGATACTCGCACGGGTGAGTATCTTGAACGAGCCAAGGTTTAATGCATGAATTTAGATACACTGAAACAAATTGTTAAAGTTGCTAAAGATGAAGGTGTCGCTGAATTAAAAGTTGATACCAAAGACTTTAAAGTAGAAGTTCGCTTCTCTTCAGGTCACGTTGCTCCTATTCAACATATCCAACATGCTCCACAAGCCCCAGTCGCTTCTACCATTACAGCAATAACGATCAATAGTTTGCCAACTGATACTGGACTTCATGTAATCAAATCTCCTTTTGTTGGGACTTTTTACGCATCTCCAGGCCCGGGAAAAGCAGTTTATACTAAAATTGGTGACAAGGTTAAGTCAGGTCAGGCCCTTTGTGTTCTTGAAGCTATGAAAATCATGAACGAAATTGATGCTGATATTGACGGTGAAATTGTGGAGATATGTGTTGAAAACGAAAGTCTTGTAGAATTTGGTCAACCACTTTTCAAGATTAAGCCTAATTAATGAAACCAGAAGCAAAGAAGTTTAAAAAAGTCCTCATCGCTAACCGTGGTGAAATCGCCATCAGAGTTATTCGCAGCTGTAAAGAACTGGGAATAGAGACAGTTGCAGTTCATTCAACCGCTGATGAAGATTCTTTGCATGTGAAAATGGCCGATGAATCAGTTTGTATTGGCCCACCAAAATCATCTTTATCTTACTTAAATATGCCTCAAATTTTATCTGCTGCTGATATTACCGGTGCAGATGCAATCCATCCTGGTTATGGTTTTCTCTCTGAAAATGATGATTTTGCCGAGCTTTGCGAGAAATGGGGAATCACTTTTATCGGTCCCAGCGTAAAATGTATTCAGGCCATGGGTGATAAAATTGAATCAAAAATCATAGCTAAAAAAGCAAAAGTACCAACTCTTGAACCAATTTATGTAAAGGATTCTTCAGAAGCAGACATCAAAAAAGCTGTAGAGAAGATGGGCTTTCCAGTTTTAATCAAGGCTTCCGCAGGTGGCGGTGGTCGAGGAATGAAACGAATTGAAAACTTTGATGAGCTATGGCCAGCTTTGTCTCGTTTAGAAGAAGAAGCCAAGGCTGCCTTTGGTGATGGAACATTGTTCATCGAAAAATATATTGAAAATCCAAGACATATAGAAGTCCAAATTTTGGCCGACCAGCATGGAAGTGTGATCCATCTTGGTGAGCGTGACTGCACGATTCAACGCCGGTTTCAGAAAATACTAGAAGAAGCTCCTTCGCCGGTCCTTACTCCAAAAGTCCGGGAAGAGATTTGTGAATCTGCTGTCAGACTGGCAAAATTTGTAAATTATGATTCTGTAGGTACTGTTGAGTTCCTTTACGACCAAGATACCCAGAAATTTTATTTCATGGAAATGAACACTCGTATTCAAGTTGAGCACCCGGTAACGGAAGGTCGCACAGGAGTAGACTTAATTAGTGAACAAATTCGTCATGCCCAAGGCGAAAAAAGCAGATTTAAACAATCAGATATTATGTTTCGAAATCATGTTATTGAATTTAGGATTAATGCCGAAAATCCTAAAACAGGCATGCCATCACCTGGAAATATCACGCATTATCATAGACCTGGCGGAATTGGCGTAAGAACTGATGACTATATCTATACGGGTTATACTGTACCACCATACTACGACTCTATGATTTCAAAAATCATTGTTCAGGCCGATAACCGTGCAAATTGCATCACTAGGGCCAAACGAGTTCTTAACGAAACTGTCGTTAGTGGCATTCAAACAAATATTAATCTCCACAAGGAAATATTGGAAGATCCGGACTTTGTAGAAAGTAAGTTTTCAACCAATTATTTATCCAAAAAACTCATTTAAAAGTATAATAAAATTAAGTGTTTAACATGCCACAGGAAGGGGCATAGTGGAAAGTATTTCAAAGATTCAACAACTCTTGGCGGAGTCCAAATTTGTTGAAGCCCAAAAAATGGCCGAGATATTATTATATCAATCAAAAGGTTCTGAAACACAGGAGCTACTGGAATTCTATTTTGAATCGCTTCAAGCTCAGTCCCGTCCGCTTCCAAGTGAATTAATCTTTTTATTAGTTGATAAACTTCTTCCCATGCACACTGATGAAGCCCAGAAATGGCTGGGAAACATTTCAAAAGATAAATTCATAAATAGTCAGCGTACAATAATAATTGAAATAAAAATTGCTGAAATTAAAGGAAAAACAGAAGAGCTGTATAACTTAATTTCTCAATACCAGATACTAAGATTTGAATCCCATACACCCAATATACCTAGTGAAGTTCTTGATTTAATAAAAAAATATTTTCCAAATGACTTTCATCTTCAACTTCAAAAGCTTGCGATTGAACTCATGAGAATGGATCTAGTTAATAGTGAGATATCGATAAAAAAATTAATTCTGTCTTGTTTTGAAAAATCCTCACCTAAAGGAACAAAATTAAAGATTAACTTAATACACGAAATCCTAACATCATCAAGCGGCCTTCAGTTCCTAGAGTTATACAAAAACTTTTGTTTTTTTATGGCCAGTGAGCGTTTGGATAAAAAAGACTATAAGAAATTAATTGAACTTGTGATTTACATGGAGGACTTCAAGTTTCAAGTTTTAATATTGAATTTATTAGTTCGTGAAAACTTGAAAGATGAGGCAGTCGTTTATGCTCAGGAAATTAGAAAAAACAGGGAGTACAACTATGTGTATCTCGATAAATACTTTCCACAACTGAAGCAATGTTTTTTTCAGAGACCTGAATTAACTAGGATTACCGCCTTACCGTTGATCAAGGAAGAAGATCTTAAGGTTGGAAAAATAGTGTTATCACCTTTATTTGATGAAATATTATCAGAAGTTTCAGAAGAAGAAATACTGTTGGCGCACTTACTTAAATATCAGAATTTTTCTACATCTGATTTACTTGAAATAGCAGTTAGTTTCGTTCAGTCAGAATTCTATATGGCCGCATTGAAAGCCTCGGACCTTGCCTACGACTCTACGGATAATAATAATCTTCGACTACAGGCCTGCTATCTGAAGGTCACATGCCTTCTTAAAACAGCTGATTATAGGGCAGCACTGGATATATCTCTTAATGCCTTAAATTACTCAGTCACTCAAAATGATATTCTTTCATTTCTGTATTCTCAAGCTGAAGCTCATTTGAAGCTGCAAGAATACATATCTGCAAAACGAGTTCTTGAACGCATCATAGATATTGATGCAAGTTATAGACAAGTCAAAGAAAGATTGGAATGGCTGAATGCGATTTAAAAGTATTTTGGGCGCATTTATTTTCGTTTGTCTGGCAAGTATAATTGCAATGGTGATTTTTATTCAAACCAAGAGTTTTGGGCGTATCGCCACTAAGGTGATTTCTGACATTAGTCAGAAAAAAGCGCAAACAAAAGTCAGCATTAAAAGCATTGGAATAAGTATTTTTCCTCCGGGAATAGAGCTAAATCAAGTAAGGGTAAAAAAGGATTTAGGGGAAGGTAAAAAAATATCAACAGAATTTGGGAAACTAGGTTTTTACATTGGTTTAATTGAATTTGAGGAAAAAAAGATCACTCTCGGAGAAATCAGAATCAGTGATTCAACAATTGATTATTTCTCGCCAGACACTAATGACGAGGAGGTTAAGGAGCTTGATCAGGAAATGATCAACAATATTTTTAACTTCTCGGATGAATTGCCTCTAAGGGTAGATACAGTTCTCTTGGCAAACGCGAGGGTTTTTGTAAACCATGACTTAATAGAAGCGAAAAGGATTAAGCTTTTTAAGCGAGGTGATTCTTTTATGGTTAGGTTTCACCTGTCTAATCTACATCCCACCAAGGATAAAGATATATCTGTAGATGAAATCTGGGGAGATGCTGAGATTGGACGAGAAAATATAAAGATACATCGCTTGAAAGTACAACATGATGTCCACACGCTATTGATAAAAGGAAAAGTTAAGAATTACGGGAAATTAAAAAATTCAGAAGGGTCTTTTGCAGGCGAAGCATCTGTTCATATAAATAATATAAAAGATGATATTGTTTTGCCTGACATACTTAAACTAAGTAACGGTTATTCGCATCTAAGCTTTAAGGGCAGTTTCAAAAATAAAAGTATTAATGGATCTTTAGATCTATCTATTTCAAACTTGAATTCTAATATTATAAATGGCGAACAGATTATTGCTTCTCTTCAGTTTGAAAACGACCTTCTTAAACTTAACAAGCTGACTTTAGTAAATAAAAAAGAAAAATTGAGACTTGTGAACCCCGTTGAATTATTTAATATTAAAAACTCAACTTATTTATACCAACCAATTGATGTTCAAGTAGAGCATCTTAATCTCACAAATGCTTTAGGTGTCTTGCCTTCGCTTTTTCCTCTTAAGGGTGAACTGACTGGTGAAATGAGGTTTACTTATCACAATAGAGACATGGAGTTTAAACCCAGGGATGGTTTTATTATTAACAACCTTGGTTTAATTGTTGGTGATAGCAATCCCTTTACTATTTTAATGATAAAGAGCGCCAAATTAACATCAGGATCTTTTCGAGTTAAGGACCTAAATGAGTTTCAGATGGATTCAAAAATTGATCTCAGGAATTCGACACTGGACCTCCATGGCAGAGTAAACTCCAAAATTGTCGATTTTAAAGCGTCTAACGCTACTATCGACCTGGAAGATTTTGGTAATATTTCAAATCTTAATATTAAGGGGCGCGGGAATTTAGATATAGAAGTGTCTGGACCAATTGCAGACACAAACATAAACCTTAAAGGGAAAACAAAAGGCTTTGAAGTTTTAGGATACCGATTAGGCCAAGCCGATAAGGACATTAGTATAGCTTTAGGAGATTCAAGCGTCATTATTCATCGCTTTGAATCGCTTTATCGTTCAACGCCAATTTCTGGAACTGGTGCGATTAATTATAAGAATATGGATATTGCTTTCGGTATAAATTCTTCAAAAGCCAATTATCATGACTTAAAAGAAGTAATGGGTCCTATTTTCTCAAAACTGAGTTTTCTGCCATCTGATTTTGATCTTAATGCAAAACTGGATGCAAACATCTTTGGAAAAGCGACACTTGATGGTCTCAAAATTAAAACAGAGGTTCAGTATACCGATCTCACTGCCTATGGAGAAAATGTAGGTAGTGGTGATTTTGTAATTAGAATGGAAAATAAGGTGATTTCTCTGGAGGATTTTACTGGTCAGAAAGGGAGCGGACAAATTAAGGGAGATTTCTCGTTTGATCTTAAATCGGATAAAATGAAAATTGATTATGACTGGGACGATATTGCTCTTTCAAGTTTTGCTATCGCAAAGAAAGCCAAAATTAATTTACAAGGAATGCTTTCGGGTTCTCTTAAGGGCGAAGGATCAACAAAAGATTACATCCTTAGAGTGAATGGCAAAATGCATGAAACACATACAGAGGATTATAAATTTGAAGATAGCATTTTTGATTTTCAGATTTCTCCATTCTTTATTAAAGGTAAGGCTTCACTTTTTGGCTCCGTATTAAAATCAGATTTTGATTATTCATTCCAAAGGAGTCGAACTTCAAATATAACATTAGATGTTTTGGCACCTTCCTTAAAGCCAATTGCCATCGCCTTCCTTGGGCAGCATCTCGAACCAGCAGATTTTTCAGGAAGTATAAAGTTTCATCTAGATTCACAGTTTAAAGGTGGTTTTGAAAACGTTAACTTAAATGCAAATTTAGAAAGTTTAATATTTAGACATGATAATTTTAATGTTAATTACAAGTCGGATCAATCACAATTTTTAATTCAAGACAACAATATCAAGAAGTGGGACCTCGCTATTTCTGAGCCAGATCTCCTTGTTAAGACTTCCGGGCGAGGACGATTTGGGCAGAAAGTAGACTTGGAAAATGAGATTTACTTTAATTCTAAAATTTTCGAAATTCTAATAGCACAGGTTTTGTCTTCAGAAGGTTTTATACGCAGTAATGTAAAAATTAATGGAACAAATGATGATTATCAAATGTCAGCTCATTCTCAAAGTAATGACCTTGACTTGACAATAAATGGTGTGCCTTTTCCTCTTTATCATTTGAGTTACGTTCTTGACTACTCAGATAGGCGTTTAATTATAAAGGAGCTAAAAACTTCCTTAGAAAATGGATCTTTGGCATTTAAGGGCGATATTTATTTTGATGGGGAGTATCCTGATGTTAATTTAAAATATTCACTTGATAAAGCTGAAATTCCTATTCTTGGAAAGTCTTTTTTAAATCTTTCAGGAGAAGGAATAATTCTAGGGAATGAACCACCTTATAGTTTTGGCGGAGATGTCTTAATTAATAAGGGGCAAATCGTTAATGAATTGAACGACTTTTCTTCAAAATCGAGTACTTTTTCAAATATTAGGTTCTTACCTCCCAATCAGGAATCTGCGCTTGGAAAGCTTATACATCTTAATTTAAACGTGAAGGCTGAAACTCCCGTTAGAATTACGAATTCTCTCATGGATGTTAGTCTAAAAGGGGGAGTCATGCTTTTAGGGAATCCCTTCCGGCCTAAGGGGGAGGGCCGATTGTTTTCTCCGCCAGGAAGCTCAAGGATTTTTTTCAAAAACAGTGAATATTTAATAATGAATGCCGATTTTAACTTTTCTCCCAAAAAAGACATAGCCAATCCTGATTTTGATGTTCAGGCATTAACCTACATAACATCTTATAAAATATATGCAAAAGCATACGGTGATTTAGAACGTTTTAATTTTGATCTAACGTCTGATCCGGCCTTACCGAGGAATTCAATTCTATCTTTAATAGCATTTGGATACACCGATGAAATCAAAAACACCCTAGAACAAAAAGATCAGCAGAGTCTCACTCAGGTCGGAGTAGGTTCCTTCGTCTTTGATCGCTTTAAAATAAGTGACATTTTAAACAAACAGTTTGGACTTCAAGTTAATCTTGGTACTGTTTTAGAACAATCACAGACAGATAGTTTTCTTTCAGGAAGAACCCAGGAAGGCCAGGGCTCTTTGGGGCGAACACGCTCTGCTACCAAAATTGAATTAAAGAAGAGGTTAGACGAAGCTTTAAGCTTATCTGTATCAAGTACCATGGGTGGCAGCATAGGCCAAAGACAAAGTATGAATTTAAATTATAGCCTGAATAAGCAAGTACAGTTAGAAGGCGTTTACGAACTCAGGACAAATGCTGAAGGTGAAACGGATGTTATCTCGAACTCAATTGGCGGAGACTTAAAATTTAGGTGGACGTTTAAATGAGGTTTATTCTTTTACTATTCCTTTTTCTCCCCTTGCAGCTTTTCGCTGGAGAGGGTTTGAATTTAGCTGAGGTTGAAATTGAATGCCATGCTTCTGAGTTTTGCTCAAATCGAAAAAATCGCTTTGAAAATATAAAAGGTAATTTTAGGAGCGTAGTGCATCTGAAAGAGACTCTTAGAATCCTTGCATCTGATGGTGGTTATGAAAGTCTTTCTTATAAGCTATATAAAACAGGTGAAAGTTATAAGCTTCTTTTAAAAATGAAGCTTAAGCCGATTATCGATGTGATCAATATTGGCACAATTGATCGTAATCTAGATATCGACCCGCTACAGTTGCTTACTATTAGGGAAGGTGAGTTTTTTGAATCTCAAAAATTAAAATCAGATATCTTGGCGCTTCAGAAGCGTCTCGAAACCATGGGCTATCCAGATAATTCTCATGAGCTTCAAGTCGTCCAAAAGAAGGATAAGGTAGTCGTGAATCTTGCTATAAGGCTAGGCGAGCCAAGAGTATTTAAACGAATTAAAATAAATACAACATCCCTGTATGTGAATGATTTTCTAAATAGAAAGTTTCACACTTTTTATAATAAGCCATTTGAGTTTACTAAATTTAAACTTTATCTTGATGATGCACAAAAAGAATTATTCACTTACGGGTATTACTTAATAGATTTGGATTTTTCTCCGATAGTTAAAAAGAATCGGGTTATCCTGGATGTTAAGGTTACTCATGATCAACTTTTTGCTTTTGATTTCAGAAACCTAAAAGAAGAGCATCGATCAATCATTCATAATTTAGTAAAAGATCTCTTTCGCAAATACAAACGACCACTCACTGATTCGATTCTCAAAACAGCCATAGAAGAGCATTATAATAAAAAAGCTCTCCTAAATGCCGAAGTGCGAATAAATATCGAAAAATTCCAAAACCGCTTTAGAGAAACAGTTACCTTGTATCGTATATTTTTAAATGAAAATCAAAAAACACGTCTAAAAGCAGTTCACTTTCAAGGATATTCCTTTTTTAATAAATCGGACCTCAAAGAGATGTTTAATAATGATGCTTTTGAACTCGCCAGGATTAAGTATTATGATGAAGACTATTTAAATTACTTCGCAGATTTGTTAAGGTCAAAATATGTAGAGAAGGGTTTTGTTCAGGCGAAAGTTGTTGGTCCAATAAAAACATTTACCAGCGATAAATTGGAAGTATCCATTGAATATACTATTCAGGAAGGTCAACGGGCAATGGTTCGAAACTTGGTTTTTGAAGGTCTGCCACTTGAATTAGAAGATAAGGTCACGTCAAAAATTTCTAATAAAGTGGGCACTCCATTTAATCCTGTTTCCATGGCGGAGGATCTTAAGTTAGTAACTAGTGTCATGCAAGATAAGGGTTATTACTTTGCTGACATAACCAATGCCAATGAAGAAGGTCTTGTTACTTATTCAAAAACTGGAGCAGATGTAGATATCCGATATGTTATTAAGTCAGGGCCTCTTGTAAAACTTAACCGAATTATTTATCTTGGAAATAATAAAACACGTAAAAAAGTCTTTTCGAAAAAGATATTGCTTGAGCCTGGTGATATTATTACACCTGAAAAAACTCGAAGTTATGAGGCCAATCTGGCCGCAACTGGTCTTTTTAATTCAGTAACTGTCACTCCCATTCGCCATAGTTCAAAGTCAAATACGGCTACTGATTTGATTGTAAAAGTAACTGAAAGAGAATTTGGACTTGTCGAATTGGCCCCAGGCTACAGGACAGATTTGGGTCTAAAACTTACCGGCACAATATCTTATTTAAACATTGGTGGTATGAACCGGGCCGTAACTTTAAGGAGCCAGATCAATTACCGTCTCAATGATCAAACTCTTGACCCTACAAGAAGAGAACAAAAGCTTAGGTTTCTAGAGCATAACACCTCTTTAACTTATACTCAGGGTGACATTTTCAATACTTCAATTGATTCATCAGTATCCGGCAGTTATCAGCGAAAGCGTTTTTATTCATTTGATGCTGACATCGTTCGAGCGAGTGCTACTTTAACAAGGGATTTAACTAGAAATTTTTCCACCTCTGCTCGCTATCAAATTGAGGATATTGTCCAAACGAATGCAACTGAGGAACGTGACAATGGAAGCTTTCAGATTGGTGCAATTACGCCAAGTGTAACTTACGATCTAAGAAATAGTGCTGTTCTTCCATCGAATGGTGCCTTTTTTAACCTTTCTACCGAATTTGCTAATCCATTTTTTGGATCACAAAAAGAAGCTGACCTAACAATTAATTATTACAAGATCGTTTCACGTAACCGTTTCTATATCCCTTACAAATACGGAACAGTGGCAATCTCAATGGTTGCCGGGGGCCAAACCAACCTTGCAACGGATAAAGTAGTAAGGGATGGAGTAAGCCAAACATCAGGCTATATTCCCAATATTAAAGTTTTTCGCCTAACTGGTACGGACATTATTCGAGGTTTTAATGATGAGGAAGCCAACCGTGTTCCAGGGGACTCTAAAGATGACATATCCGAGGTCAAAATTGACGATAAGGCCTATTTAGCGAATTTTAAAGTTGAGCCCCGCTATTTTATAAATGACACAGTAATTGCCGGTGTTTTTTATGACGCTGGCCGCGTTTTTGTTAACCGATTTGATTTAAGTCAATTAAGAGATTCGGTGGGGGTAAGTTTCAAAATAATAACCCCGGTTGGAACTTTAGATTTCGATTATGGGATAAAACTCTTGAGAGAAACAAACAAAGATGGTAGCTTAGAGAGCCCCGGACGCTTCCATGTGTCAATCGGCTTCTTTTAATCCCCCGTATTTTAGAAGTGGCCTGATGATTATCCAGACTTCAACTTAGAAGGAAGTCTAGAGACTTATCTTGACGTACGGCCCAGCGTTATTTATAAATGGGACAAAATTTTATTAATTAATGGAAGGTTGATTATGATCAAGCAAAATTCCTATGCAATCACTAAAGCCGAAGTCGACGGCAATAAAAAGTGGTACGTAGTAGATGCAACAGATATGGTTGTAGGTAGAATGTGTTCAGAAATAGCTAAGGTTCTTCGTGGAAAGAATAAGCCTACTTTTTGTACAAACAATGACGCTGGCGACTTCGTTATTGTTATAAATGCTGAAAAAGTTAAGTTCACTGGTAATAAGTGGAACGTAAAAGAGTACAACTGGCACACAAACCACATTGGTGGGATTAAGAGCCGTACTGCTAAAGAACAATTAATTAAGCATCCTGAACTTATCGTTTTTGAAGCGGTAAAAGGTATGCTACCTAAAAACACTTTAGGGCGTAAGCAATTAACCAAGCTTAAAGTTGTCATTGGACCAACACATGGTCATGAAGCTCAAAAGCCTGAAACCCTAACAATCAAACTTTAAGGATCATATGAGCAAAGCTAAATCTTATGATGTTCACACAATTGGTCGTCGTAAATCTGCAGTAGCAAGAGTTTACGTTTCTCGTGGTACTGGTAAAATCTTTATCAACACACGTGACGTAACTAACTACTTCCCTAAAGCGACTTCTCGTTACATCGTTTATCAGCCACTTAACCTTATGAAGGTTAACGAAGCTTACGATTTCAAAATCAATGTAAAAGGTGGCGGAGTAACTGGTCAAGCTGGAGCAATCCGTCTTGGTATCGCTCGCGCAATACTTAAGCTAACTCCTAGCTCTCGTGCAGAGCTTAAGGCAGCTGGCTTCCTTACACGTGATGCAAGAAAAGTTGAGCGTAAGAAACCAGGTAAGTCTGGTGCTCGTAAGTCTTACCAATTCTCTAAACGTTAATTCTACTCAAGAGATTTTCTCAAAAAACCTGCTTCGGCAGGTTTTTTTTTGTCTCTTTTTCAAATTCAGCTATACTGAAGCAATGAAATTCGCCTTGGTTACCTTCTTGGCTTTAATTGGTAGTTATTACTTCGCACTGGAGACAGGATTTCTGGGTGACGATGTGACTCGTTTGTTACTAGAAAATGGATCAAACTCATTAATCGTTGCTTTAACTGGAGAGCTGGGTGATCGTCCATTGTTAATGATTTTAATGTGGCTACAAAGATCTCTTTATGGGTTGAACCCTCTATACTTTAGACTAGTAAATATTTTCATTCATACACTTGCTTCATGGCAGATTTTTAAATTAATCCAAGAATTAGCTCCACCTTACGCAACCAATAAAATAAAAGTTGCTACAGTCATTGCATTTCTTTTTGCTATTCATCCCATCCATAGTCAAACTCTTATGATTGCTATTCAATCAGGAATTACATTGTCTGGTTTGCTTGGTATACTTTCGCTGCGCTATTTTTTTCTTTTTATGGATACAGGTAACCAAAAAAAACTTGTAATATCATCAATCGCGTTAGGTCTGGCCATCCTCTCAAAACCAATTACTTCATTCCTTCCTGTATTTTATTTTTTCGTTTGGGCCTTTATGTATCGTGAGAAGCGAAAAAATTTTTTATTCATGGCGCCATACGTCTTGGTTTTACTAGCACCAGTTTTCTTTTATGTTTTCTTAAATAAAAATATTCAGACACTAGCTATTTCGCCTCTCTCCTACTTTCTAACACAAACCGAGGTTCTTTTTACATATTTTAGATTAATGACTTTTCCTTATGGATTAAAATACTTGTATGACTTTTACCCACCTAAAGACATTCTCTTAAATATAAATTGGTTGTATTTTTTTCTTCATCTCGGAATAATTTTCACAGCGCTACGTCTCTTAAAGGATAAGCTTCAGCGACTAATATTTGCAGGTTTTTATTTGTCTTTTTTACCTGAATCTAGCTTTTTTCCAATAGAACATTTAGCATGGGAACATCGTACATATTTCCCAATGGTTTTTTTATCTCTTCTTATCGCAAATATTTTTATTAAATATGAAATTAAATTTAAAAGCCTACAAATGGTTGCTCTTGTCCTCATTCCGACTTATTTAATGTTGAATCAGGTAAGAAACTTCCAAATCAAGCCTGTTTCCAATTGGATGCTTCACACTCTTGAAAACTCTGAATCTCATGATCATTTTAATTTCAGCTTTACCACTCAACTTTTGGGAATCGAATATCCCGGACTTGAACCAGTTATAGACAAATACCGCAAGCTCTACCCTGACTCTCTAATTTATAAAGGACTTATAGCGGCATATGATTATGAACAAGACCCTGTTTTTAGCAGGCTGGAAACGTTGGCGAGTTATACAAAAGATGAAATACCATATTCGAAAATAAGAAGCTGGTTAAATTCTTTTATTTTTGATGTTACCCGAAAGGAAGGTCTCACCAGTACCGAGAATTTATTTATTGAGAAATTATTATCAGCTCAACTCAAAATATTTTTTGCTCAAGAACATGAGTACAAGAAATTGATTTTTACATACAAGAAAATTGCAAGTCAACTTATTGAGGATAACGGGAAAAATGGCTTCAGGCTAGAAAACGTTGATACATTCCGAATAAGAACCAACTTGACTCAATATTACCATCTGGTTTTTCCGGGTTTATCACAAGAGATAAGTAAAGAATTGATGAAAAACCAAGTTGATAGTAAGTTAATTCAGTAAAAAGAGTTAATTGATTTAGCTAATTAAAAAAGTGCACATTACAGTTATTTTTTAGAACAAGTGTAAGTTAAACGAATTGTGTTTTTACTCAATTGGAACCAGAAGTACTGGCTTCATGTTTCAGGGTAAAGAGTGATGGATACAGTTTAAAAACTAATCTGGCATGGAAGGTGCATGAAATATTTGCCTTGGATGTTATTATCTTCCGAGGACCCACTTTCTTGGAAAAACTGGGCGAACAATTAACATTTTCGTTTCAGAATATAAAAAATTTCTACAGTTTAATAAAGATGTATAACAAATTGGCTCGCATCTCACTGTTTAAGACGGTGAAAACGGTTTAAGGCTTGATGAAGTCGACTTCATTCAGATTAGGTCATTTTAAATTGATTGGTACAAAATTTTTTCTAGGTTAGAAAATTAAGTAATGAACAGACTGCTTATTGATCTGCAATCAGTAGTTTCTCTGGAATTACTACTGTTCGTTTATTTTCGAAAATAGGACGTAAGAACACTTAATATAACATTAGCAGAGTCAGATAATGACCTGAAGCGAGTGGCTTCATTATTGTTAATATAGATAGTCTGAATTGGCACTTCAATGACGTAAGTTCCTGTTCTTAGAAAATGAATAAGAGAGACAATTTCATAACTAAAACCGTTATTGGGAATATCTAAAATTGTGCCCAGTTTGACTATCGGGATACATCTGAGTCCAGTCTGTGTGTCTTGAAGTATCCTTCTAAAAAGAATCATGATCAATAAACGCATAAAATGATTTCCTAGCTGGCTTTTCAAGGGTACATTTTTGTCAAAATTTCTTGAACCAAGATATAATGCATTTCCAGATTCTATTGAAACCATTTGCCCTATCTTTGCCACGTCCTCTGGTGCGTGTTGACCATCATCATCACTGGTAATAACAAAGTTACTCTTATCGAAATGATCTTTTATGTGCCTAAATCCAACTTTAAGAGCAAAACCTTTTCCTTCGTTTCGTTTGTTAGTCAATAGTGTGATGCCAGTTAGTCCGTTGAAAATGTTAGTGTATGAATCTGGCGAACCATCATTAACCACGATAATCTTGCTAAACCCTTCTGCTTGAAGTTTCTGAATATGACTACGAAACCCTTTAGGGGGACAATATGTAGGGATTAGTAGAATAATATGATCAAAATTATTCGGCATAACTGATTATTTTTTTCAAGGCCCTTATAGTCGCTTGTCTCTGTGCTTTTATTTTTGAAGCGGGAATTGGCTCAAAGAAATCCACATCGTAATCAACGGGTATGATATTTTTTAATTCATAAGATCTGGGTACTGAATCAATGTCAAAATCGGCGCGTTTTAAGTCCCCATATTTCAAAATAGAGTTACTCCAGTTAAAAACCCAGAAGTAAAAATGTGTCATTTTGGCGTTTGGGGTATTTTTTGTAAGAATAAAAGCTTTCGCAATATGATAGATTTTGGATGGAGTATTACAAACACCAAAAACTCTATGTGCGATAGAGAAAATGGCTTTTGGATTGCCGCTAACCATTCCCCAAAGTTTTTTAATGTTGATATAGCCTGTGCTCTTAGTTTGCGCTGGAGAAACTGTCTTTAAGCAGTTGATGAAATTGGTGAAACGGGCAAGTTGATACGAAGGCTTATTAAACGCGTGCACAAAATGAATAAAGTCATTAATCATTGTCTCACGTTCTCGAAGATAAAGAATATTGGTCACATATTTTTTTCCACCGAGGCCAATCTTGCTCTCTCTTAATCTTCCACTCTTTTCAATCCTGCGATGAAGAGGAGTACCTGGTAGAGCTGTAAGGAGGGAGGGATCGCCTGATATTAGTCCAGATTCTCGTATACCATCTAGTGCAACCTGAACCGCATCCTCGGGATCTGAATCGAAACCAAAAATTAAACCTGCCACGACGATGAAACCATGGCCCTGTATACCCCTAATCGATTCACTCATGTCGGTTTTGACGTTTTGTAGTTTTGCTGTTTCTAGTAATTGATTTTTACCGAAGCTTTCAATTCCTATGAAAAACATATCGAAACCTGCAAGTTTCATTTTTTCCATTAATCGGGGATGGTACACCAGGTTAATTGTAAGCCACGTATAAAAGTGTGGTTCGTAACCCGTTATTTGCTTCCACTGAATAATTTTATCACAGAGTTCTTCTGCCCAAACATGATCACCTATAAAATTATCGCAAGCAAAAAGAATATCTTTAATATCTAGTGATAGGAACTGATCAAGTTCTTTGAGTATAACCTCAATAGATTTATTATTGGCTTGATTGTTGTCAGGTTTGGTGCGGATATCACAAAATTCGCAGAGAAAGGGGCAACCTCTAGAAACTTCCAATACGCCACCATAGTAATTGTTTTTATGGGCGCTTAAGAGTTCCAGGTCCATGGGGATTGCTTGATTTAACATAAACTTATTATTATTTTTAATAGTTTTAGGTAAGTCTGTTTTATTGATGATGCTAGAAATGAGGTTTTTAATAGAGTTCTCACCATCTCCAATAAAGATATGATCGAAAACTTTTAATTCTTCTAGTTTATTAATCAGGTTATAGGACAAGGTAATTGGACCACCAATAATTTGCCTAGAATCGGGGTACAGATTTTTAAGAAGTTTATTATATTCGAGCAACGAAGAGAGGTCCTGATTTATGCCACTAATTAAATACACGTCCGCGTACGGAGTTTTAGACTTATCATTGAAACGTGTATCATAAAGGAAAATTTCAAGATCTGGAAACTCTCTCAAGTAAGCAGCCAAAGTAAAAGCCCATACCGGCATATAGCTGATACCAAACATCTGGTTTTTTTCAATTTCATTATCAACACAAACAATAAACCCTATTTTCATAGGCA
The DNA here is from genome assembly GCA_044377495.1 of Bacteriovoracaceae bacterium. Lineage (GTDB taxonomy): Bacteria > Bdellovibrionota > Bacteriovoracia > Bacteriovoracales > Bacteriovoracaceae > Peredibacter. The sequence continues at coordinate 16,911 of JBILYY010000033.1, forward strand.
AATGATAAAACAAAGTGCATTCGCTTGCAACTTAGTAGCTGCGTGATGTTGGCTGGTTCGTCGCGTCAAGTTGTGCAATGTTTGAATTGCATGTAACAGAAATTTACGTTCACTAAAAATACTGGCATCTTATGATTTATGGATAATCACAATGTCGATCACATTGAAATTCGTGGTGCTAGAGTTCACAATCTCAAGAACGTAGACCTCGATATTCCTTTAAGACAGCTCATTTGCTTTGCTGGTCCATCTGGCTCAGGGAAAACTTCAATAGCATTTCATACTCTTTTAACAGAATCAAAGCGTCGGTTTATAAATTCATTTCCTAATTCGATGAAGTTTTTTACAGAGCGTCCAGCCGCTGTAGACGTAGATCGGATTTTTCCAGTACTTCCAGTTTTTGGGTTACCACAAATTAATCCAGTCATGGGTTCGAGAACCGTTGTGGCCGACGTCATGAGACTAACAGATAGTCTTCAAAATCTATATTTTTCAGCATCTAAGGAGCTCTGTCCAGTTCACGAGACGGAATTGCACATCAGAGAAGTTGGGGAGCAACTTAAGGGCCAGGTAAAAGCAGTGGTGCCAAAGGGTGTTTATCACATTCTTCTAAGTCCAAATGAATTTATAAGAGTTTTTGGTGAAGGGTATGTTCCTCCCAGATCCTATTCTCAAAAACGCAAATCAATTGAAGATTTTAACGAAAGTGATGATTTCTGGGAAGTCATGAGGTTTAAGTTTGAAAATCTGGATTCTCTCGAAAAAAAATGGAAAGAGTTAAAACTATCCCAGTTCCCCTTGAACTATTTGTTGATAGGTCCCGAATTTAAAAAACCGCAAAATCTTATTTTTCATTTTCAAAAAGTATGTCCCAAATGCGATTTTGAATCAAAACTAGTTCAAACCGTTTCGGCTTTCTCACCCTATAGTGCCTTGGGTGCATGTCCTAGCTGTAATGGTTATGGTGCGAATCTGATTTATGATGAGAAAAAAACGATTGATCGGGAACTCACTATTCAAGAAGGTGGTTTAAAACTTTTGAAATACGCTCCATTTGAGGATTCTCATTTAGCATTACTTAAAGTTTTAAAGAAAAATAAAATTCCAACCGATATTCCAATAAAGAAATTACCAAAAGAGTTTTTTGAAATTGTCACTGAAGGACAGGGTGATTATCCTGGTTACAAAGAGCTTCAGAAGTATTTGGATTCAAGAAAATATAAACCTTCGGTACGCATTTATATACGTCACATGCAAAAAGAAGAACCTTGCTTAGTCTGTAATTCCTCCAGGCTTAATAAAAATATTCACCATTACCGCATCAGCTTAGGGGGACGATTATGGGGTCTTCAAGAAGTAATGGAGCTCACTGTTCAGGATGCGCTTTCATTATTTTCTCAAAAACGGATAAAAGAAGAAAGTCACGAGGCGAGAATTTACCGGGATATCTGCGAAAAGCTGAAACTTGCGTCAGAAATGGGTCTCAGTCATCTCTCCATTCTTAGAAAGGCGAAATCACTTTCCGCAGGCGAATATCAACGATTACTTCTGATTAAATATCTTTCCTTTAAAGGCGTAGATAGTTTATTTGTTTTAGATGAACCGAGTTTAGGATTAGGTGAAACGGAATTAAAAAAACTTTTGGAAGGTATCAGGTTAATTATTGCTCAAGGAAATACCGTCATTCTAATAGATCACTCTGAGTTTTTGCAAAAAAACTCAGACCATCTTTTTGTGATGGGGCCAGGCTCTGGTAAAAATGGCGGCGATATAACTTATCAAGGTGGACCTGAAAAGTATTTTACCACTAAAGAAAAAATTGTTTGGGATACTAAAAAACATAAACTAAAAACTGCTCAGTATATTGAGGTCTCAGCTCCTGCTATTTACGGAAAAAATTATCCAGACTTCAAAGTACCATTAGAAGAAATGGTTTGGGTTACAGGTGATTCTGGTTCTGGTAAAAGTGCAAATCTAATAAAAATCATGGCCAATACTCTATATAAAAGGCTTCATTCGGAATGGCTGGAAGATGATCTTTTTAGTGTTAAATCGGTAAAGAGTCCGCAAAAATTTGAAGATATTTTTGTTATCTCTTCAGATCTGAACCGGTTTACTTCGCGTTCATCTGTAGGAACAATTACTGAATTTGCTTCTGTAATTAGAAAACATTTTTTAAAACTTCCCGTAGCTAAAAGTATGAATCTTAAGGAAGGTCATTTTTCTTGTAATTCAGAATTAGGAATGTGTCCTCGTTGTGAAGGTAAAGGATCGATCGTAATTGAAATGCAATATTTAGAAGACATTATTCTTGAATGTGAAGATTGTAAGGGTCTAAAAATTAAGCCTCTTTATGCTAATATCTCTGACGGCAAAATGACTGTGGCGGAAGCTTATAATCTTCCTTTGAATCAAGTTTTGGAAAGAATTCAACTTACGCCGAAATTTCGTCGTATTTGGGAATACTTAAAAATATTAAATCTAGATTATCTCTCGCTTGATCGTGGCCTTAATACTCTCTCGGGAGGCGAGAAGCAACGTATCTATCTTCTTTCCAAACTCATGAAAACCATTCAGAACTCACTTCTTATCTTTGAGAATCTATCCTTTGGTTTGTCCGAAAAAGAATTAAAGATGTTAGGGATATTTCTTCAGGACCTCCTGCAATTCAAAAATACAATCCTGATCATTGATTCATCCAAGCATTTTGAGCACTTAGCAACGTCCAAGCTCGAATTTACCAGCGAAAAAATACAACTCAAGAAGCTCGATTAATTGACTCAAGTTTTCCATGAAATAGCCGATTAGACCTGTAGGCTATTCTAAGGATTAAACCGTGATTCGATTTATACTTTTGTTGGTATTTAGTGCTTCTCTAGGTGCAACTACCTTTAAGCCCCAACCAATTGAGCAGCAGATCACCGAATCAGATGGTGTGTTTCAAGGAAACTATTTAAAAAGTAAGACCGTCGAATTAGAAAATGGGACTCTTGCCACCCAAATGATCTTTAAAATGTCGAAAGAGGTGGGTCTTCAATCTGATTTTTTTGGGATGGATGAAGTAATAGTACACTATCCAGGTGGAAAACTTGGCGACAAACATCTGAAAGTTGATGGTGTGCCAGAGTTTATACCGGGTGAAAAAGTAGTTCTATTTATCCGAAGTATTGAAAATCGATACTGGGGTATGAATCTAGGTTTTGGCACTTATAAGGTTATAAACTATGGTAATGAAACAGTCTTAGTGAATTATATATTTCCACTTCATCCAACCGTGGGACAAATAGGGATTCAGGATTTTGAGAAGCTGGTAAAAAAAATTAAAGGCAACAACCTTAAAATTGTCCGAACTTTAGAGTACCCGACTACTCCTGATCAGAGTGCTGTTCAGCGAGTTCCAGCCTCTGGAACTGAGGGGCAAAATCGCACTCTTGCATCAAAATCCGAACAATTAGACAATCAAGAAGATCAACCAAGTTTGAATGTTTTGTGGTTGATTGTAGCTCTAGGATTTATAGGCGGATTGTTCCGCATGGGTAGCCGAAAAGCTTATAAGTAATTTGCCTCCAAAAGCTTTCAATGGATTGAAATGCGATTGTTGTTTTTAATCATTTTTTTGTATTCTTTTTCTGTGCTGGCCCATCAGTCATCTGTGACGTCTTCTCAAAAAAAAATTAAGTGGAATTATTCAAATGTTCCATTAAGAATTCTAAATAACTCTTCTTCACTTCCAAGTTCATCAACCCAGATTGTTCAAGCGATAGCTGAATGGAATGGGGCTTCAGTTTTTCAGATCCAAAGGGTTTATTCTGGGGGGAATCAGATTAGCTTTCTGAGTGACTTTTCAATGTATGGGTCCGCGGTTATCGGCCTTACAGCAGTGAGCTACACGACCTCAGGCGCTATAAGTAATGCTAACATTTTTCTCAATGAGGATAATTTCGATTTTACATCATCGCCAGGCATGGCATATGGAAATACTATTTATCTTAAAGATGTTGTTACGCATGAACTAGGACATTTCTCAGGCCTTTCCCATTCGGAAGTTTTGAATTCTTCAATGTTTTATCAAAACTATCCTGGCCAGTCGGAGCTGGGCGCTGATGATATCGCAGGGATTAGAAACAAGTATGATTCTGGTTATGGAAAAATTTCTGGCCATGTTAAAGGTGGTGACCAGATAGGTATTCTAGGAGTGCATGTGCAGGCCATCTCCAGGAAGAATGGTGATACCATTTCGACAATTACTGATACAAATGGACTGTTTGAGATTGGTGGGCTGAATTTAAACGATACTTATTATCTTTATACTTCTAATTTAAAGAATCTTAATGCTCTCTCCTCGTATCTTGCCAATGTTCAGACAGAGTTTTGTCCTGCCGCATATGCCTCATCATTTTTTAGCCAATGTGGGCGAGAAAATGATGGGTTACCTCAAGGGATTTCGCTACATTCATCACAAAAAGAAGTGGATGTTGGGACGGTGACAATTAATTGTAGTCTTAAAATTCAGGAAGATTATGTATATGAAAAATTACAAAGCACTTTTAATTCTTTAGAAATTTTTAACTACGCTCTAGATCCACGCATTGAAAAATCCTTTGTTGGATATTTCAAACCCTCTGATCTTTCGACAACAACTTTTACTGCAGCCGACATCCTTACAATGGACCTTAGTGGATATTCGTTTCCATCCAGCAAATATTTAAAGCTACGACTGATATCACAACCGCTAGGAAATGCCGTTGAGTATTCAATGACTGTAAAACAGGGTGGCTCGATATTAGGTACTTACGTAAAGAGTTATAATTCTGAAGGGACGTTTCGGCTTGATCTTGCTAGCGTACACGCACTTTCAACAACTACAGCACAAAATACTTTTGAATTAGAAATAAAGGCAAAAAAATTATCTACCCTCAACTCCAATTACAGTATTCCGGATTTTTTGAGCTTTGGGTCCGTTAACAATCTTCCTTACCTGCTAGTAATGAGTATCGAAACAGCTTCTGGCCCAGTGATAGATACCGGAGCAGTCTTGTCGGATAATTCTTCGTGCTTAGATGCGCCATTTGCATACACAGTTAAGAACTCAACTGCCCAGACAGATGAGGAAGCCTCTTCTTCTGCACAAGCCGCGACTGCAGCTAGCTGTGGCACCATAGGTCCACCATCTGGTCCAGGCCCGGGTCAGTTTTTAGGTATTTTATCATTAGGTTTTCTTCTTTCAGTTCTCCCGTCCAAGTTTGCGAAAAGAAACAAGAAAATTTTGTCTTAGCCTTTCCTTTTGACTAGAATAAATTAAGAAATATTCCTCTCTTTTGGAGACATAAAATGATGCGATTGCTCTTCATAACATTGCTTATGAGTCTGCCAGTTCTTGCCCAAAATTTAATGGAGGAAAGAATCTGGAAAGTATCCCCAAGAAAAAAATCAATATTTTTAGACTCAGGTGTTTTTCATCATAATTCGGATGCAAAAAGCGTTGGAATTACTTCTATAAGAAGTGCTTCAACTCCAGGATTAGGATATGAAAGAGTGGTTGTTGATTTTAATTCTGCAACAATACCAAAACTGTATGGCCATATTTCACCTAAAGATCAAAAAATTTCGGTAGATTTTTTTGATGCGACAATTGTATCTAGTAGGCCAACTCTAAACAAATCTAAAAATGTAAAAGAAATTGATTTTATTAACGTCGACGGAAAATCCATTACAATGGAACTTTCTATGAAAGGTAAGACAAGCTTTGATATTTTCTATCTTGAAAATCCGGGCCGTCTTGTAATCGATATTCGCTAATTCATAAGGATAAAAAAATGGCAACTAAAGATAAAAAATCAAAAACTAAAGGTGAAGCGAAGTTAGGTGAAGCGCCTTCAGAAGTTGTGATTATTCCTATTGTGAATAGTCCCATCTTTCCAGGAATGATTGCACCTATTATTCTTTCTGAGGATAAATACACTCCAGAGCTCGACTCTTATCTGGCCAAAAATAATTATGTGGCATTGAACCTAGTAAAGTTTAAAGACTTTGGTGAAGGTCAGGAAGTTATTCATGAAATGGGTGAAGAGCAAGTTAGCTACGAAGATGATGAAGAAGATGAAGAAGAAGAGTACGTTGGCTTAAGTTCGGCTGATGACATTAGTCCTAAGGGGATAACTCCTAAGGATATTTATAAAGTCGGAGTACTATGTAAGGTTATCAAAAAATTAAAACTTCCAGACGGATCAGTGAATTTACTGGTTCATGGAATGAGACGCTATAGGGCCGTAGAGTATCTTATTGATTCGCCACTTCTAATCGCCAAAACAGAAGTCTTCAGTGATATTCTTGAACCAGATGAAGAGCTGGATGCTTACACACGTTCAGTTATTAATCAGGTTAAAAAACTTTCAGAGATAAATCCTTATTTCAACGAAGAAATGAAGCTTGCAATGCTTAACTCCCCGTCTCCTGGTTCCTTGGCTGACTTGGTTGCTTTTGCTTTGTCTTTGGATGTACCAGAAGCTCAGGATTTTCTTGAAACACTAATTGTTAAAAAGCGTTTTGCGAAACTACTGGTTTATCTTAAGCGTGAAAAAGATGTCTCTGATATTCAGAAAAAGATCACAGATGAAGTTAACGATAAAGTTAATAAATATCAGCGTGAATATTTCTTGCGTGAACAGTTAAAAGTTATCCGTAGTGAACTTGGCATGGATGAGGATGATAAGGCCAAGGACATGAAAAAAATCCAGGAAGGGATTGAACAAGGCAATCTTCCTGAAGACGCTAAAAAAGCAGCAATGGAAGAACTTGAGCGTCTAGAATCTATTCCAGATTCTTCTCCAGAATATAACGTCACTCGAACTTATCTTAACTGGATGGTTCAGTTGCCGTGGAACAAAATGACCGATGATAAAGTTGATATTCAATCAGCTAAGAAAATGTTGGAAAAAGATCACTACGGTCTAGAAAAGCCCAAAGAAAGAATCATGGAGTTTTTGGCCGTACGTAAGCTTAAGCCAGAGTACGACGGGACAATTCTTTGTCTTGCTGGTCCTCCAGGCGTAGGTAAAACTTCTCTCGGTCACTCCATAGCAAAAGCTTTAGGTCGTAAATTTTATCGTTTCTCCTTGGGTGGAATGAAAGACGAAGCTGAAATTAAAGGCCATCGTCGGACTTACGTAGGAGCAATGCCTGGGAAAATTATTCAAGCATTGAAACGGGTTGAAGTTAGTAACCCAGTTATTATGCTGGATGAAATAGACAAGATTGGTAAATCATATCAAGGTGATCCAGCTTCTTCCTTGCTTGAAGTATTGGACCCTGAACAAAATAAAACATTTATTGATAACTATCTTGATGTTCCCTTTGATCTTTCAAAGGTTCTGTTTATTGCCACTGCTAATAATATTGGCGAAATTCCAGAGGCACTTTTGGATCGTATGGAATTGATTGAACTGTCTGGTTATACCATTGAAGAAAAGATTTCGATTTCTATAAAATGGGTTATTCCGAAACAACTTAAGAAGCATGGCTTAACAGCAAAAGAATTTAGTCTTTCGTCAGTGGTACTCAAGGCCTTGGTCTCTGATTATGCTCGAGAGCCAGGTGTTCGAGTAATGGAACAAACGATTGCTAAGTTGTGCCGTCGTGCTGCCTTGGAAAAAGTTTCATCTAAAAGGGCCAAAAAATTCAGCCCAGGCCTAGCTGATTTGGAAAAAATTCTTGGTCCGAAACGTTTTGAAACCGACATGGCCCAGAAACCACTTCAGCCAGGAATTGTAACAGGTCTTGCCTGGACATCATTTGGTGGAGATATTCTTTTTGTTGAATCGATTCCTTTAAAAGGAAAAGGTTTTAAACTTACGGGCCAGCTTGGCGACGTAATGGGTGAGTCGGCGAATCTTGCTTATAGTTATGTTAAAGGTGTGCTTCAAGGGCAGATCGAAAATGATAAGAAGAAACTACCGAAGCCTAAAAAAGTGGTAGCTAAAAAGAAGGGCACAGCAACCGCCACTCCCGTTGCTCCGACTCCTGCCCCAAATCCAGAAGAAGCAACTGACTTTCTTGCAACTCATGAAATCCATCTTCACTTACCTGCTGGTGCCACTCCTAAGGATGGCCCATCTGCAGGTGTTACAATGGCACTTGCTCTTTACTCACTTGCTACCAATCAAATGGTAAGAGGTGATGTGGCGATGACTGGAGAGTTGAGTTTGACAGGTAAAGTACTTCCTGTTGGTGGAATAAAAGAAAAAGTTCTTGCTGCAAAAAGAGCAGGGATTAAAACGATTATTCTTCCATGGCAAAATGAAAAAGATTTGAAGGAAGTTCCTGAACGTCACCGTAAAGGCATGAAGTTTTATCCTGTGAAGC
>JBILYY010000272.1:0-2895 GCA_044377495.1 Bacteriovoracaceae bacterium
ATCTGACACAATTTGTACTATGGAGTTTACTGACGAAGATCAATATGGCTCTGACTGCTCAGCTAGTGGCCATGAGGCGGTTCAGTGTGGATGTCATGATTGGATATGTAAAAAATAAAATAAGTAGAGGCGCCTAAGCGGCGCTATTACTTATTTCTTCGCAACCACTTCTTCCTTCATAATCTTTTTAGCAAAGATAAAAACAACAAACGCAACAATAACAAAATCAATCAATGCACCAACGACCTTTCCGTACATAATCCCGTTGTAACCAAGCTCCGCAATATTTGCCACACCAGCGGCTTTCAGAGCAGGTTGAAAAATAAGCGGCGTAAGAAGATCATTTACCAAACTTGAAATAAGCAAGTTCAGTTTTCCACCGATAATAACAGCAATTGCTAGCCCAATTACACCGTAGGCTTTTAAAAAGTCCATAAATTCTTTAATCATCTTAAAACTCCTTTTAGGTTTTTAAGATGATATGAACTTATTTTTAAAAAGACTATTATTCTGAGCTATTGCAAAGCGTTTTGTGGCGTGTTTAAGTTCCAGTCGAATAAAGTAATTTCAGAAAGTCATCTGACTCTTCACTTACTGCTCTCGCACCATCGATACTTGCAAGAATCGCATCTTGTTTCATTCTTTTATTTAAGATTTTTACTAAATTCGTAATTTCAGTTTTAGGAACAATTTCATATGCCCCAAGTCCAATCACCTCAAGGCCATGTGAATCATCTGCATTGCCGGAGAAGAAAATAAATGGTGTGTAATCTTTTTTCCCTCTGACTATCTTCAGGAGGTCTATGCCGTTCATCTTGGGCATCAAGTAATCACAAACCACCATGTCGAAACTGGTATCGGTTAATGCTAATGCCTTAAGTGCTTGCTCGCCAGACTCGGCTAAAGTCACTTTAAATCCAGCTCTCGAAAGCATAAGATCTAAAAGTTCTAAAATTTCTGTTTCATCATCAATCAGTAAGACATGTGGTTTTGTATTCATGCTGGTATTTTAGCATAGGCCCAAGAACATTCAAAACACCTACGAAATAATCGATACTTAGAAATAACTAAACGCCGACAAGTCCTCGAATAAGCTCAATTAAATGGCACTGTTGAATAAGAAACCATTAATATTTAGCAAGAAGTAGATTGGCCGCTTGAGGCGGCGTAAGGACGTGAGAAAGGACTTCAGATTCTATTTTAGTAAATTCCTTCGTACCAACTTGTGAAAGGAACTTTTCTTTTAAACCATCATTGATAAGCTGCCACATCCAATCTAAACCCTGCCTGTCTCTCTTAATTTTGATCAGACTCTTCTGTTCCGTAAAATAGTTTTCAATCACTGTTTGAATTTCTGGCAAACCGGCCTTAGTCAAAGCAGAGCAAGATAATACAGGCGGAATCCATCCCTCGTGACGCAAAATATGAAGAGCTCTTTCATAGTCATGCTTTGCTTTTTGAATAATCATATGGTTTTCACCGTCATCTTTGGTTACTACAACCATATCCACCATCTCTAAAATACCACGCTTAATTCCTTGAAGGTCATCACCGGCACCTGGCTGCAAGAGCATTACAAAAAGATCTACCATTTGTGCGACAGTAGTTTCAGATTGGCCTACACCTACTGTTTCAATCAAAACATAATCAAAACCAAAGGCTTCACAGAGAAGAAGTGATTCACGAGTTCGCTTAGCAACTCCTCCTAAAGTAAGGCCAGAAGGACTAGGTCGGATATACGCCAGAGAATCCACTGCCAATTCATTCATTCTCGTTTTATCACCGAGGATACTTCCCCCACTCACTTGCGAAGTGGGATCAACAGCAAGGACCGCAATTTTTTTATGTTGCGAGGTCAGTAGTTTTCCAAATGATTCAATGAAAGTACTTTTCCCCACGCCAGGTGTTCCAGATATACCAATGCGTTTGCTTTTACCTGTTTGAGGAAGCAGGGCCTGAAGAAGTTCCTGTGCCAGTTTGTGATGATCTTGATTCTGACTTTCAACTAAAGTAATGGCACGAGATAAAATTGTTCTATCCTGATTTTTAAACCCATCCAAAAAGTAACTGAGAGTGAGATTGTTTTTCATTTCACTCCCAAAGAAGCATTGAGTTTAATTAATAAATCTTTAGCAGCTTCTGGAATAACCGTTCCTGGACCAAAAATCCCTGCGACACCCATCTTGAAAAGTTTATCGTAATCTTGTGGAGGAATAACTCCTCCGATCGTGACGAGAATATCTTCCCTATTCAATTTTTTAAGCTCTGCTTTAAGCTCAGGCACCAAAATCAGATGTCCTGCTGCAAGGGATGACACACCAATGATATGGACATCATTTTCTGTCGCCTGCTTGGCGGTTTCTTCGGGAGTCTGAAAAAGTGGCCCAACATCAACATCAAATCCAAGGTCGGCAAATGCGGTTGAAATAACTTTTTGCCCGCGGTCGTGACCATCTTGACCCATCTTAGCGATAAGAATTCGAGGTCTGCGCCCTTCAGCTTTTTGGAATTTTTCCATGAGAGTGTTTAATTCTTTCACGTCGATTTTTCCTTGTTGAACTTCTTTTATATACACGCCTTGAATCGTATGAATATCTGCCTGGTGACGGCCAAAAACCTTTTCCATGGCAAGACTCATCTCGCCCACTGTGGCCTTTGCACGTGCGGCCTCAACGGCCAAAGCCAGAAGATTTCCTTCACCTGTTTCACATGCTTTCGTCATCGCATTTAATTTATCTTCAACTTCTTTAGTATCCCTTTCGGCCCTAAGTTGTTTGATGCGATTGATCTGTGCTTCTCTAACTGTTGAATTATCAATTTGAAGAATATTTGGGGCATCATCTTTTTTACGCTTATAAAGATTTACGCCAACGATTGGCTGAACACCCGAATCTA
>JBILYY010000273.1:0-2883 GCA_044377495.1 Bacteriovoracaceae bacterium
CGGTTAAAAAATTGGTTTGGTAGTTCAGTTGGTTAGAATACATGCCTGTCACGCATGGGGTCGCGGGTTCGAGTCCCGTCCAGACCGCTTAAACACTTGAAAAACAGTGAATTAAGACGAAAGCCTCACGAAAGTGGGGCTTTTTTTATGCTTTTTGTTTTCATTTTCTCCCCTTTTCCCCTATCTGCAAGTGGGCTAATCGTGGGACTAAAATTCTCCAATGAAAAAGTCCCACGATTTGGTTCTAATTCACTGATTTGCAGTATTTAGCATTTGATTAGTTTAACGTGTTGCGATAACTTTGTAATATCATTATCGTCCATGAAAAGAGCAACATTTACTATCCTTTTTTTCATTAAAAGGTCAAAACTTCTAAAAACAGGTGAAGCACCCGTTTATTTACGAATCACTTCAAACGGAGATTCTTCTGAAATTTCTATTAAAAGAAGTATCAAACCATCACTCTGGGACACAGCCCGTAACAAAGCCAAGGGCACAAGTCCTGAAGCAACTGAAATCAATGATTACCTTACAAGTATTCGTGGTCAGTTATTCATGCACCAAAGAGAATTGCAAGAAGCAGGAAAACAAATAACTGCCAAAGTTCTACTCAATACATTTTTAGGTGTTGGTGAAAAGCAATGGAGTTTGGTAGAGTTATTTCAAGAACACAACGATAGTATCAAACAATTAATTGGCAACGGATATTCTCAGCTTACATTACAACGTTATGATGCTGCACTAAAACACATCCGTAACTATTGCACTGTTCAATACAACAATGAAAAGCTACCTTTAAATGAGGTTAGTAACAAGTTTATAACAGGTTTTGACTTCTACCTTAAAACAGTTGCGAAATGCCAGCATAATAGTTCTATGAAGCACATCAAGGCGTTGAAGAAAGTTATTCGTATTGCTATAGCAAGTGATTACATCCGCAAAGATCCATTTGTAAATTATCGAATTACACAGAAGAATGTAGAGCGTGAATATTTAACACAAACGGAAATTGATGCAATCATAAATAAAGAGATAACAATTCAACGCCTGGATGTGATACGTGACTTATTCATTTTTGAATGTTACACAGGTTTTGCTTACAAAGATTTGGCTGCATTAAGAAAGGAGAACATTGAAATTGGCATTGATGGACATAGATGGATTGTAATTCGTAGAGGCAAGACAGGTGTAACATGTCGCATACCATTGTTTCCTATTTCTGAAAATATCATTAGAAAATATGCGGCACATGCAGAAGTTATTATTGCAGGAAAATTACTCCCAGTTCCTTCCAATCAAAAAATGAATGCATACCTAAAAGAAGTTGCGGCCATTTGTGGAATAGACAAAGATTTGCACACACACTTGGCTCGTCATACGTATGCAACGACAGTCACATTGTCAAATGGTATCCCTATGGAAACCGTCAGTAAGCTTTTAGGCCACAGTAAATTACAAACCACACAAATCTATGCTAAGGTTGTAAATCAGAAAGTTGAGGATGATATTGAAATGTTGAGAGCAAAGCTTGGATAAAAAAAATATTCATAATTTAGATTTATGGATAGACCTCACCCGAGCAGTAAACTTAGTAAAATCCCACACAAATATTATGAGCTGTTTAGATTAGTCTATTACGGTGAAATGCATTCGAAGCATCTTCGGCGAAAATGGTATAATGATGACAAGCAATATTGGCAATATTCTGAATTTATCGACGCAGATCATGAGGACTTTCCATATAAGCAGTTAAAAGAAAGATTTCATGTAATTACTAAATTCTTTGACTCAAACTTTTTCGAGAAGAAAGAGAAAATCTTTTTTTTAGATATTCTCCAACCATTCATAGATGACTATTACAGTGATGACAAAAAACGTTTAATAAACTCAATCAATAAATTCGAAAATGAAATAGGTCCTATTCATCCGGCTCATTTAAGAATATTAAATTCAGAAAAAGAGGATCTTGAGATACATCTAAAATTTGAGGATGCATATAAAAGACTTTTTGCAGAATACCGTGAGTCATTAACCAACAAGAAGGAAACCAAAAAACACATTATTCCAAAATCTTTTGAAGAATTAACTAATCACGAAAATTTAAAATTCATCTTGCAAATGCTCGAGGATTTACAAATTACGAAAAACGGAAAGTATATTTTAGGTGACCGCAAAAAGAGTTCAATAAGAGGAGTTGTAGAAGCATTGCGTCAAGAAATAATAATTCCAAATATTACTTTAGAAGCCAGCTGTAATTTAATTGCTTCTCGCATAGAACTTCAATTAAATTCAAAATTAGACCATTCAGACATTGTTAAATCATACAGGAAGCTTGCTTTAGATTACATCAAAAATCACTACAAGCGAAGTTAATTTTCTCTCAAACTAAAGATTTATCAGGTCTTATCCCGTCTGAATTTTCCGACCTTATCTTTCTAAAAACCTTTGTAGCATAATTCAAAAAAATAAAATTATGCACATTTTGACAGTGGAATCGGAAGCATTCCAAAAATTAGTAGAAAAACTTGATGCTATCAGCGTTAAGTTGAACAATCACAAAGAGACAACCCCTCTTTCTGAAATCTGGGTAGACAACCAGGATGTATGTGAACTCCTTCACATTAGTAAAAGAACCTTACAACATTATCGGGATTCTGGTAAAATACCATTCTCCCAAGTAGGCGCAAAGATTTACTATAAAGCGAAGGATATTGATGATTTTTTACAAAGTCATTATTTAAAGCCGGGCGCATAGTTTCAAGCATCATCTTTTCCTCATCATCATCATCCATTTTTCCATTATGCAAACAGCAGAAGTATTGCCCGAATCAATGTTTCCAAGATTTAGTTATTACCGTACCCCAATAACTAATGTCACTCCAG
>JBILYY010000034.1:0-25118 GCA_044377495.1 Bacteriovoracaceae bacterium
GTAATTAGTTGCATTGACGTAGGTGTAATAAACATAGAACACACCACCATGTAAAACGACATCAAAGGCCAGAGGAATATTACTTTGGGAGCCCCAAACAACGTTAGCACCTGCCCAAGTGCCAGATGTGATCGTTCTTTGTTCCAATTGAGAGGTACCATTATGGAATACAACAGTCTTAGTTGTATTCGTTGAATTTGAAGTCGGATTGTGATCAACCAAAGCGAAAGGAAATGGACTTGATCCTCCAATGCTGTGAAAACTTGTGGCCCCGGAAAAGGTAGAAGTAATAGCCGTACCATTTGTATCTTTCCAGGCACTACCCATACGGGTCAAGGCGTAACCAAGGGAGGAGGTACCATCAAATTGAACCCACGCCACGATTGGCTCCCCCAAATCATTGATCGATACCTTTGGGACAAAAGGACTATTTGCGGCAGTCGAAAACTTGTAGAATTGAGCTACTGCGCCTGAAGCTTTAGTCATAACTTGTAGATCGTGAGTTGTACCGTTGAATGATGACCACGCCATAATCACTTTGCTTCCATTTGTAGGACTTCTTGCAAAGGCTACCGAATCATTAACAGACGCAGATTTTCTAGCATTTTTAAACATGTCTTCAGAAAAATAACCCATTAAACTCGTAGTCGATAAATCAGTCCTAGAGCTTAAGTATTGAGCATTACCACCACTCATAATAACCGCTGACTTTGTTCCGCGCTCAAAGAAATTTGAACTCACACCATTTCTTCTTGATTCAAATGCATAGTTATCAATTCGGGCATTTTTTAAACTAGCAGCTGGTTCACGTTCAGCACGAGTAAACGAGGTGCGAACGTTCCAAATATAGCTCGCATCATTCAATTTAGTTTCTTTTTCAAATTGGTAAGCTTCAAACCGTCCATTATCTGCAACTTGTGTATTCCAGAAGAGTAAACTGCGTTCAATCTTTTTCACATTTTGGCCGGAATCTGATTTCTCGTCGAGGGTTTCCATCATTCCGATTTGTGAACCATGTTTTATCCTGATGAGTATTTGAGGATAAAAAGCCCCGCCGATGATGCGGGAGATGGTTATTCTATGAGTGTATTTCTCAGTCGTGTTTCCAATCGTAGACGCATTTCCATCAATATGAATGTAGTTTTGAAGCAGACTTGTATCAGCTTGAGATGTTATCCGGTATGATTTTTGTACACCTTCGTCCCAAAAACTAAGATTGATCGACTTGCTATTTAGATCCGTTGCAGTCATTCCCTGAAAAATCCCGCCCAAGGCACTTGGCATTAACATTTCTCGTACTTTAGAGAGGTGACCGAAAAACTTCTTCTCACTTTGGTTTTTATCTTCGTCTTCATGGAAGACACCTAGTGAGAGATAGCCTGAGAGCTCACTAAGTGTTGAGTCTCCGAGAGGAACTGAAAGTACATCTTGATATCCTACTGTTCTAAAAATTAAATCATAAGCTTGAAGACCATCGGGATTGGCCGCTTGTGCTATGTCTAATGACGTCGTAGTGCTTGCGGCTGCCGGATGAGTGAATGTGACTGCAAGAGCACAACTTGACACACAGTAACTAGGAGAAAGATTGGCAGAAGTTAGTTTAACAAAGATTTTTCCACCGCTTTCTCTGCAGTTGATTGCAGGGTTCCATGCTGAGCCAAAGGTTGTGGAATCAATCGTCGCAGTACTAGATGCACAAGAATCATTTCCCTGGTCCTTAAAAAAGAAAAAAGTGTCTTTTGCAATAACTCGTTTTAATGTTGAAACATAAGGGATTCTACTACAGGGGTCATTAGGCGAGCCCCCATTACAAACAAACTTAGGCATTGAATCCAAAAGAGAAGATGTTCCTCGTCTTGAAATGGTAGCAAGTAAAAAAACATTCGTTGAACCTGTATCGTTTTGGTATTTGTGATCAAACGATGGGTAGCTAGTGTCGAAACCGTTTGGCATGACATAGCCAGCTAAAATTTCTTTATTAGTGTCAGCGCAAATACCATCGAACAGTTCGATTTGAATTGGTAGGCCCTTAGCTGGCAATTTTAATGTCGTAGTAAACGCACCATCTGTTAAGTTGACACATTCTGAAAGCGGCGAGCTTGTATTAGAGACAAATCCAGGAACGATAACAGGGATAAAAATCCGTGCTGATTTAGCTTTGTCTTTCATTTCCGAATGTAATGTCGTTATGGCGTTAGAACAATAGCTTTTATTGTTAGTAAATGCCGCCAGAGGGGTGGTAATATCAGTATAGAAAGTCCCGCATGTTGTTAAATGAAATGACTTGAAGTTATTCACAACATTGTTTCCACCAAAAAAAGAATCGGTGCATCCAGTCTCAGTTAAATTTAGATTAATAGTTTGCTCAGCAGAATCAAGATTTGTGGTAATAGTAGCACACTTAGAAGTTCCCTTAAATACGGAGGCTGACCCATTCCATCCTATGGCACCAAAAGTCCAGTCACCCCTATCTAATTCAATTTCAATTTGGTTTCCTGAACCTGCACCATAGGCAACAGGTGCTGAAAATATTTTTCCAGTAGTTGATCTTCCAAAAAATACAAGTCCACCATCAAACGAAGAATTTGAAATTGCCATTGAGTTTGAAACTCGCAAAGTCATGCCAGATTTCTTTGCACCACATGAGACTAGTGAGACTAGACTTAGTAATAAAATAAAATTCACTACAATTTTCATTTTCATTTCTCCGTAGATGTTAAAATTTTAGCATCCACTCCAAAGCACAATTCGGACTTCAAAGTCTTATCGGACAGTTATAGAACGGCATTAGCATTCAAACTCGTTGAAAAGATGGGAAAACGTAGCAATTTTGAATTTAAAACTCAGAGCATGGTCATCTAAAAGATTGATCTTGTTTAGTTTCAAAAAGCCCATTTCTTGGGGCAATGAATGGGCTAACGACTTGAATTGAATGGAATGTCAGAGCTCAAAGTCGGAATTTTATTTGAAAATAATTGAGCAATCGTGTCTGCTTGGCGCCGGTAATTTCTGCTGTTTGGCCAATTTATTGTTCCTGGCCTGGCAGAGGGTATAATTTTATGAGACTTAGGAGTCGAATATGAAGCCATTTATCGTGTTTTCTCTTTTATTGAGTGTCATGTATTTTTCTTTTGCTGAGGATGCTCCGAAAGTTGCGGTCGCTTCAATGATTAGAGGGGATGTAGATCTTCTTATAATGGGAAAGACTGTTAAACTTAAAAAAGATGACTGGGTTAGAGAGGGGTCAGTTGTTAAGACTGCTGATAAGAGTTTTGTTAAGTTAATTTTTATTGATAAATCTCAAATGAATATTGGCCCAAATTCAGAGATGAAAATTGCCAAATTCAGCGGTAACGATGCCGGAATTATTGATCTTGTTAAAGGTAAAATTAGATCTCAAGTTACAAAAGATTATTTGCAGATGAAGGACAAGGATAAGTCTAAACTCTTTATCAAAACTCCTAACGCTGTTATGGGTGTCCGAGGAACCGATTTTCAAATAAGTGTTGCGAAAAATGCTGATTCGGTTGTTTTATTTGAAGGGCACGTTGTCTTCGCCAAATTAGAGAATCACAATACTAATAATACGAATAAACTTGAGGATATCGTTAATAAGCAAGGTGTTAGTATGCAGCCTGGTGAGTTCTCAGTTTTGGATTCCAAAAATCCTCATCCTACCTTACCGGCCAAGCTAAACGTTCAACAACATGAAGCACTTCAAAAAAACGTTACTTTTGATAAACGTTCTCCAGGTAATGAAGAGTCAGATAGTTCAAAAAATTCAGTTGTGCCTGGCGGTTTATCAAGTGTCGTTGTGAGTAATGACTCAAGTGCATTGGCCAGCAACGCTTCTGGAACTGATACAAGTTCAGGCAGTAATACAGATTTGGCCAAAGTTGATGGATTTGTAAAAGGTGATGATATTCAGCCCGCAGCTGGATCAGTCCTGGATGTTAATTCCGGTGCCATTATTCCTCCGGATGCGAGTAGTCTTCTTGATAAAAATACAGATTCATATGGGCTTTCTACGGGTGTGACTATTGAAACAGATGGTAGTGTGTCAATCAAAGGCGCAGAGATAAATTCTGATGGAAAACTAATGTTAACAGTTGTTGGAAGTGATGGGAAATTACAAGTCGTGGTAAGGGAAATTCAACCGCCAGTGAAATCTGAAATTTCCACATTTGTAGGCCCTGTCGGCGCAGGGCCAGCGCCCGCTCCTGGTCCAGCTATTTTGAAAAATCCGGATATTACCCTTAATCCGGCAGGTCCAGGCCTAATGCCCCCTCCACCGTCTGGAGGAATCATGACCGTTAACGATGCTGCTCAACAGTTGAGTAGTAAGACGAAGACAACAATTAATGGGACGAGTACTGGTCCGTAATTATTTTCTAAAGTTTAGATATATATAGTTCTTAAGGAAGAGAATGAAGTTGAAGTTGTTGTTGATGATCATGATTATCATTTGCTTTCCTGCGTATGGACAGGATACGAGCGTCGAAATAAGTGCAGCAGCAAACGATGCCAAATTCAAGGAAGCTTCTCGATTATTTGCGGAAGGCAAGTATCGTGGAACCATTGATGAATTAAGTGTCGTTCAGTCAAAACTAATAGAATCAAATTCAAACACAAAACCAATGCAAGGTATGATTGCCTATTGGAAGGCCATTTGTTTTAACAAAATCCAGGATTTCTCTGAAGCTATCGCAAGCTTTGATAAGGCACTTCAAGTTGATTTCGTGCCTCAGGATCTTAATTATGAATACGGTCAGGCCCTATTTGCGTCTGAAAAATTAACTGATGCAAGACTTCAATTTAGGGAGTCACTAAAGAAGAAATTCAAACGCGGAGTCTCCCTTTATTATATTGGATATATTTCCAAAGAATTAGGCGAGAAGAAGAAAGCTGTCACTTTTTTTAAAGCAATAGATAAACTTGATGAGGAAGAATCGCGGGAAGTGAAACAGGCGGCAGAAATGCAGATTGCTGACATTTATCTTGAGCAAGTAGAAAAACATCCAGACGCTTTTAAAGTTATTGAAACATATGTGATCCCTCAATACAAACATGCATTAGCAGTTGATAATCAGTCTGTTCTTGCAGGCCAGATACAAGAAAAGATCAGGGCACTCCAGAGCAAGTATGATCTTGTATTGTTTAAGTTAAGAAATGGAAGACCAACTTTAATACCTCCTTATTTTGCCCGCCTCGCTCTTGAATATGGAATGGATTCAAACGTTACCTTCTCACCGACTAATCAGGAAGTTTCTGAGTCTAATAAAAGATCGGCTTTTGCCCGAACTGATGTCATGGGCAAGTATACTTTTTACTACGCTAATTACATTAGTATTTCGCCAGAATTTCGTTTCAATTATACGCGCTACACTAACCGCGTTCCTGATATTTACCGAAATGATAACTATCTTATTGCTCCGGCAATTAGAACCGGACATGAACATACGTGGAATAAAAAACCGGCCACGTTTTTGTTTGATTATGATTACAATCAGGCCAACCGTGACGTGAACTCAGAGAAGAAACTTGTGTTTTCCTTTCGTTCACACACCCTCATGATTGGGGAGAGAGTCAATCTCTTCAGTGGTGGAGAAACAACACTAAGACTAAGACGAAGAATTTTTGATAGTTATCTTGATACTTCTGATTCCAATGCAACAAGCTTAGTTTTTGAACAGATTATCAGTACTCAGGTGAATACTTATATCTTATATGGTAGTTATGATATGACTCGTGTGGAAGACAATGCCTACGATACCAATGCTTTTACTGCGAGAGGTGATGTCATTATGGGCCGAGTGAAGGATTGGTTTACTCCAAGCTTCGGCTTGGCCATTACGAGAACAAATCCTCTTAATGATACCGACCGTGGAACAGAGTATCTATTTAACCCTAGTGCTCGAATCTCTAAGATACTAAGAAAAAGTCTACGCGGTAACTTGAAGTTTGATTACCAGAAATACAATTCAGACGATGAAGATAACTTTGCGTATAAAAAATATACCTACAGTTTTGAGCTAGAATATATCTTCTAAGCAATCGGCAATTCGATCACAAACTTAGTTCCATGTGTCTCTTCACTTTCTGCCCAGATCTTACCACCATGCTTTGAGATGATGTGTTTAACGATGGAAAGGCCAAGCCCTGTGCCACGAGTCGTTTCTCGAGATGAGTCGACACGATAGAAACGCTCGAAAATTCGCTGAATATGTTCTTTTGATATGCCAGGACCATTATCGGCGATTGAAATGTAGCCCTTGTTTCCTTTCGAGAATGTCGAAATATTTATTGAAATAGTATCCCCTGAATACTTACAAGCATTATCAACCAAGTTGGATATAACCTGTTCCATCAGCCGGTCATCACCCGTCATCGTCGTGAGCTGAATATCTTTGGTAATACTAATCTTTTTATTTGGATAGCTGGCCCTAATATTACCAGCGACAGTAAAAATCAGTTCCTTAAGATCTAAGATCTCGAACTTCATAACGTCTTTTGATTCAATCACGGACAAATTAAGAAGATCATTAAAGAGAGCAATCATGCGTTCGGTGTTTACGACAATTTTCTCAAGGAAGGTGTGCAGCTCAGGATCAAATTTATTTTTCTGTGACTCAAGCAATTGTGTGTAGCCCTTAATTGATGTCAATGGCGTTCTAATCTCATGAGATACATTCGCCACAAAATCAACTCGCATCTGTTCAGTTAACTTAAATTCAGTCACGTCATAAAATACACCAAGTGCTCCACTGATTTTTCCTTCAGCATTTTTTAGTGACGTGATCGTAAGATCAAAATATCTGTCAGGATTTAGTGATGAAAGAAAAGTGAGTCCTTTAAGGGAAACTTTTTCTCCGCTTTTTAGCACTGACCTAAATGCCGCCAAAACATTTTCATCTGAAAGGGTGTGCCATAATTTAGGCATTATCTCCTTATAACTTTTTTCCTTCATGAAATTGCGCTTGAAATTAGAGTTATAGAAGAGAACCGTTTCGTAAGGGTCAATTGCAATAATATCATCATAGATTGATTCTAAAATAGTTGCGATTTTCTCGTTCTCTAATCGAACATTTGTGATTTGTCTTTTTAACTGGTGATCAGCTTCGTTGAGCGCCTCATTAATTCGTGACCACTCATCTTTTTTGTACATAAGTTGAAGGTTCTTATTAAAGGGAATATCGATATTGAACTGTTCAACTTTATTGAGAATTCCGCCTAATGGCTTAGTGGCATTGTAGAATAAAATTAAGAAAATCAGATAACTAAGTAAAGAAAAGGGGACAATACGAAGGAAGATAACTCTGTCAAAACGATTCATGTCATCTTTTAAAGATGTAATGGGAACGATTTTACGGATTACTGTATCGTCTGAAAATTTCAAACTGGCAAAAAGGGCCTTGGTCCCAAAGTAGTCACTGTGCCTGACTTGAGAGTAAAAATCTTGTTTTAGACTTCCCTCAACCTCAGACATGTCATTTACTTTTTTCCCTTGTTTTTCGGGATTTGAATCACAAAGGATAGTTCCGTCTTTATTGATAATTGAGTAGCGAGTGTCTTTGGGACGTAAGTTCTGACACCATTCATTTAAGTTTAATTTGGCGTTCTCAATTGTTGATTTGGTCGTTCGAAGGTTTTCTTCTACCTGAATCGTCATTTGCGAAACAAGGCCTTCCTTGTACGAAGATCGATAAAAAAAGAGTATAAGGAAAATGGTTGGCAAAAAGACGAGAAACGATAGTCGAGCTATTCGATAGAAGTAGAACCAAGGATAAGTTATTTCAGATGACATCTTTGAATCTATATCCGATGCCCCGGATAGTTTCAATCATATTGGAAGCTTCACCCAGTTTTTTTCTTAATCCTGCAACATGTGTATCGATTGTTCGACCAGTTACAAAGATATTTTCACCCTGGATGTTGTTGATAAACTGTTCACGGGTATAAACATGGCCTGGTTTTTGGGCCAACAAGAGCAATATCTTAAATTCAGTCGATGTGAGGGTAATTTCCTCTTTTTGAATGAAAACTCGACACTTGTTAATTTCAATTTTTAGTAGACCAAAATCAAGAATGTCACTCGATTTTGCCTTAGCATCAGTGGCGCTTCTCAACTGGACCCTCACTCTCGCTTGGAGAACATTCAGGTCAAAAGGCTTTGTAATATAATCGTCAGCACCGGCATCCAGACCTGCAACAATATTGTCAGCTTGGGTGAGTGCCGTAAGCATAATTACGGGTAAGTCTTTATAAGCTTTATTAGATTTGATTTTTTTTGTGAATTCCAGGCCATTCATAGACCCCGGCAACATCCAGTCTATGATAAACAGATCAATCTTTTCCCCACGCTCAATAATGGAAATCGCCTTATCAGCACTTTCCACCGCCAGAACAGTATGGCCTTCTGATTTTAGTTGAAAAGAGATCAAGTCACGAATGTCTTGCTCGTCTTCAATAACCAGTATTTGGGAATTTTTCATGGACCATTTATATCAGATTCTTGGCCATGATAATGGTTAAGATTTGGTTAAGAGGAAAAGTCTCTCTGGCCCTTTGGCGCGTTAAATTAAGGCTTTGTGTCATTCATCTACTTAATTGACATTAATACCTAACGGGTCCAAAATTTTTCCAAATGAATTACCTCCTGTCTTTACTGCTATTAAGCAGTTGTTCGTTATTTAAAAAAACACCATCTTTGTCTGGGTCTTCCCATGAAGTTCCAGGCTGGATTTATTCGCCATATGACGGATGCACCGAAGCCTCTGAGTTGTGCGCAACTGGTGAAGGCAAAACGCTTGCTCAAGCAGATGCAGAGGCGAGAGCAAACCTAGGAAGTATCTTTGAAGTTAAAGTCCAGTCAGAATTAAATGTGACAACCACTGCTTCGCATACATTTCCATGGCAAGCGCAAGTAAAAGAAGAAGTCCAAAAATCAATTAAAGAATCAGTCGATCAAATTCTTGAAACTGTTCAAATTAAAAAGCATTTCAAAAAAGATGGTTTGTCACACTCACTGGCAGCTCTTGATAGAAACAAAGCAAGTGAGCTGATTGGAAGCCGTTTGACCAAAGTAGACAGCGAGCTTGATACTTTATGGGCAAATCATCAGCGCACCAACTTACGTAGAATTGTAAAACTGTACATGGAACGTGAGCGTCTGAATGAACGTTACTCCATAATCTCAGGAGTCCCGCGTCCTTCAAAAGTTACCTGGCAAGAAATAATAAAGTGGAGAGAGTCCAAACCTAAAATGGAAGCTCTGCAATTTAAAGTAGGGCAAGCGCCTGATTGGATGAGAGAAAAGATTGTAGAGCTGTTAACAGAGGCTGGTTTTCGGCTTGTAAAAGGCGATGCAGATAAAGTTGTCACTCTTCAAGTTGACTCAATTAAAGAGTTTTTGAATGTCGAAGGTTTTGAAAAACACACATTTACGCTTAATATGGCCAGCATTGTGAATGGGGATAAAAATCGATCCATTTCAGTTTCAGAATCTGTCACAGGAAGAAATCAAGCTGATGCGCTTTTAAAAGTAAAAAACTTTTTCATTGAATATATCGAACAACATTTATCCGATTTACGTTTAGATTAAAAAAAGGAGCTTTTATGAAGCTGATGCCTCTCTTGATTGCAATCTTAATCCTTGGTGCTGCTTGTTCTAGCAAAAAGAAAGTTAAGGATGTGGATAACTCTGCAACGATTTCTCGTGATTTTGAAGTGAAAGACGCTTCTTCTACCTCTCGTCCAGGTTGGATTGAAGATGCATCTGTTTGGGTTGAACAAGAACAAATGGATGTTACGAAATATCGCTATTTTTCTTTTGAGACAGAGCCCAAAGTTAACCGTGAAATCGCTTGTAACCTGGCCAAGGCCAATCTTCGTGCTGATATAGCATCTGAGATTACAACCTTCATTCAGAAATCCCTCGCAGCTTCTGAAGAAGGTGCTCCAGCGATTGATGCCAACAATCCTAAGACATTACCGATGAGAGAATTCGTTTCTAACACTCTTGCCGAGAGAGTTCAGTCTATGGTTCACGGTGCAGCTGTGATTAAGACGTACTGGGAAAAACGCAATTATATGCTGAAAATGGGTGCTAAGAAAGACTACATTGGCTTCACATGTGCCACATTAGTGAGAATGGATAGCGCCCGTCTAAAAGCTGCGATTGAAAAAGCTTCTGAAGATATTGTTAACCAAACTGATGATGCTGCAACTAAAGAGAACGTGAAAAAAGCTCTTGATCAAGTTGATGAAGATTTTGTTAAGGCCCGTAAAGGCGAAGTATAAGGAGAATCTATGAAATTGTTAATTGCAGTACTATCACTCACACTTTTGGCTTCTTCCTGTGGAAGTTTCAAGGCGAAAAGAGTTGATGCTAATGAATCAGATGAAAAAGGTCTTGGAATCACTGATAACTGGATGAGTGCTGATACCACTCAGGCAGTAACTGATATCGTGAAGCAAATCAAAGCGCATCCTGGATTCGGCAAAATGAAGGCACGTCACCAGACGCCAAAGATTTTCATTGCGGAAGTTCAGAATCAAACATCTGAAGCTTATTTTCCAATTGGCGATCTGAATGATGAACTCCTAAATGAGCTTTCACTTTCAGGTGAATACGAATTGGTTGATCAAGCTGCACGTGAAAAAATTCTCGGCGAGATCACTTACCAAAATGATGGAATGGTTGATCCTGCGACTGTGAAAAAAATAGGTAAGCAGACTGGTGCTGACGTCATGATTTTTGGTAACGTTTATATGAAACCAGAAAAACGTGATGGTAAAACTATTAAAGAATATTCGGTTAACATGCGTATGACTGATATTGAGAGGGCCACTGAGCTTCTTCGTACTCGTACGAAAGTTTTCAAATATTCTGAGAAAAATGCAACTGGATGGTAAAAACGTCACTTAATCTTTTACTCTTATCTTTTCTTTTGGTCTTGGGGGCATGTGCCTCCAAGTCCAAGGATCAGATGCGCGCTTTCCGCGAAGCTTACGCTGCCGGGGAATTTAGTAAAGCCTCTGAAATTTTAAATGAGAGTGAATTAAAAAAAGACAAAAAGAGTGTACTCCTTTTGAATCTTGAAGAAGGCTCACTCTTTTTAGCTCAAGGCAACGAATCCGCTGCCATTGTCTCTTTTCAGACAGCGATTGAACTAATTGATCAACTCTACACCAAGAAAATATCGGCCAAGGTTGCCTCGTTTTTAGTCAACGATGCGTCAGATGTATTTTACGGCGCCAGCTATGAGCGATCTTTTGCTCATTATTTTTTGTCTAAGGCCTACTATAGTCGTTATTTGAAGACTCAAAATAAATTGGATCTTCAGGGAGCAAGGGGAACAATTCTTGCTTGGGACTCTTACTTTTCACAACTTCAAAGAAGTGCAGCGGTTAAAACGATTTATCAGAATGATTTGATGCTTAAAATATTTGGAGCAGAAATTCATGAAGTGAGTGAAATTCGCTCTGATAAGCAGATTTCTTTACAGCTTTATAAAGATGCTCTGGGAATTTTAGAAACTATGGGCGGAGCTTTTTCTGTCTTTAATAACAGCAGTAAGGATTTTGTTAAAGATTTAGAAAAATCACTAAGTGAGGGGAGCAAGCCTTCCGCTAAGGCCTATGTCTCTACTTTGGCCCAACTTGATTTGAAAAACTTTCTTCACTACAAAATTTTAGCTCTGACTCGAGAAATCCGTAACGCTGATTTTAATGTACAGGTTAAAGCACTTAAACCCACTCCTGAAACTCTGAAAAAAGTTAATGGACCTAAAGGGAATGTTGTTATTGTTTTGGAAGAAGGATTTATTCCTCAAAAAATTGGAAAGCCTTTTAATATTGGCCTTAAGGGCGCAGTTGACTCGGTCGAAAGTCCAGGTGCTAAGGCTTTCATCGAAACTGTTGGTGGCGCAGTTCTTACTGCTTTTGCGATGAACACTCTTGGTATGGGACCCACAAATTCCACAGGCCCAGGAAGTTTTGTTTTTGCGGTCGATGTCATGCATGCAGGAGTTAAGGAAGCCGCCATTGCTTTTGAACTTCCTATGATTGATAGTTCACCGAAACTAAATGATTATAAACTTTTCATCCTTGATGAAAGTGGGAAACTGCTTCAAGAAGAACCGCTTGCGATCATTTCTGAAAATGGTGAAATTGCAAAACTGGTTCTTGAAGAAGATGTGGTTAGTCGCTATGTGAAAACTGGAACTCGAGTTGCCGTGAAACATATTCTCGCTATTGTGGCCGCGATGCAGGTCCATGATCGATTGAAAAATAGCGGAGACTTCATTGCTGGTGCTGCTGCCATGGCAACATATGTAGGGGCCTCAAAGGGCATTGCAGCTATGGAAAAAGCTGATACCCGACATTGGACAACACTTCCGCAAGCCTTCAGGATGATGGAGTTGAATCTTCCGTCGGGAAATTACCAAATTGCCTTGGGCCTGAAAAATAATGCTCAGGATCCGAGTAAAATGAAGATTCTTGGCAATATCAAAGCAATCGAGTCAACTAAGGCCATCCATACTTTCAAATTAACCTCATTTTGATTTAAATTTTTCTCTAGAATTCGTTAGGTTCGCCGAAGAGCAACTTAATGAAGTACTGCGCGGCATTTTTGCTTATATTCTCACTTCCATTTTCGCTCCATGCCATGGAAGAAAAGACCATTCATATCGAAGGTCAAACAACCCAGTCTACCTGGATGGACTTTACTTCTTCGTCTGATCTTAATTTTCAAAAACTTTTTGAACTACTTGGTCGGTCACGAACTGGTGAGAAGCTGATGAAAGAAGCCCAGTTCAAAGCGGCACGAATGGGGATGACCCTTACTGATGTTGTAAAGGTTGGCGATTCTTCTCTGACTGATACGACACTTGTTCGAAAATTTTCTCCGAGCTCTCCTGAGCATGTCATTTATGAATCACGCTCAGTTGTTCATATTAGTCGCCATCTTAGCTGGAATGACGCATTACTGGATCTAGCGCATGAGTTAACACATTTTGTTTATCGCGAAAGTTTCAATCCTTACTCAAATAGCTTTAATGCCAAAGACTTCATTAAGAGCACAATTGAGGGTGAAGGAGGGGAAGTGCAGGCATTTATTACTGAGTGCCGAGTTTTAAAAGAGCTCTTTTCAAATAAGGCGCAGTCACGTTCTCACTGCCAAAAAATCGAAAATGATCGAGGCGAGTTATCATTCAGTAAGGCCGTTGAGCTTTTCTATGATGTTGGACACTATTACTCAGAGTTTAATAAGCAACTTGAAGGGCGCTCCATCGCTAGCTCATTTTCAGACCTAAAAGGGGAAAAAATAAATTTTATTTCCTCGGCTTATGGTGTTCCGTATCCAATTGCAGCATTAATGGAATTTGATTTGGTACTTAATAAGGTTTGTGAGAACGATAAGAAGCGTCTTGCCTATATGCAGCAAGGTCCCAAACGTGGACCAGCATCGACAACAGCAGAAAATGTAAAATTCCAAGAAACCTTCACTTCCCGCTGTCCTTCAAAATAATTTATACATCTCTTGATTTCCGTCGGAAATGATTGAAATTTCTGGCCCTAGAAGGTAAAACTAAGGCTAGTATATTTTCAGTTGAACCGGAGTGAATCCATGCAAGATGGTGTTGTTCTCACGACTCTCGATGAGTTTTTAAACTGGGGTCGAAAAAATTCTTTATGGCCAATGACCTTTGGTCTAGCTTGTTGCGCGATTGAAATGATGGCAACAGGTGCAGCAAAATATGATCTTGAAAGATTTGGTTGTGGTGCCTTCATGGCCACTCCTCGTCGTGCTGATCTTATGATTGTTGCTGGAACTGTAACGCTCAAAATGGCGACTCGTGTGAAAGTGCTTTATGAGCAAATGGCCGAACCAAAATATGTTATCTCTATGGGTTCTTGTGCAAACAAGGGTGGCCCTTATTGGCAATACGGTTATCACGTTCTCAAAGGCGTTGATGAAGTAGTCCCTGTTGATGTTTATGTTCCTGGTTGTCCTCCACGTCCGGAAGCCCTTATCGAGGGTGTAATGACTCTTCAGAAGAAAATAGCTAACGAGCGTCTTCTTCGTAATAAGTGGGTTAAACATGCATAAGGAATTATCAGACCTAATTAACAGAAATGTTTCGGGTGCAAACGCTGTTGCTTATTTAACAGCAGATGCAAAAAAGTTTGATTCAAGCATTACTGTTGAAGCTTCACACATCTACAAAGTAGTAGAGTTTCTTAAAACAAATAAAACAACTTCATTCAATTCACTACACTGTATTAGTGGTGTGGATTATACGGATTACATGGAAGTCTGCTACATGCTGACTAACTATGATCCAAGTGCAGTGAGAAATCTGACTCTCAAAGTAAGAGTTACAGATCGTGTGAATGCAGCTGTTGATTCGGTTGTTGGCCAATTCGTTTCAGCTGATTTTCTTGAGCGCGAAGTTTATGACATGTTCGGAATCAAGTTTAACAATCACCCAGACATGAGAAGAATTCTTTGTCCTGATGATTGGGAAGGGTTCCCGCTTCGTAAAGATTACGTTGCTCAGAAAGATTACAACGGCATGACTGTTTATCCTGATAACAAGATGAACATGGAAGACCGAGAGTTTATTGTACGTCAGAATATGATTAAGAAAGCTCAAGCAGAAAAAGCTCAATAAGAAGGTAGAATATATGCAAACCCGTTGGGACGTTGGCGAACCACATAAGCCAACCATAAATACAAGTACCGAAAAGCTCAAGTCAGATCTTCTGACTCTTAACATGGGTCCGCAGCATCCTGCGACTCACGGAGTTTTGAGAATTGAAATTTGGACTGATTCTGAAATCGTGGCACATGCCATTCCACATATTGGATATCTTCACCGCTGCATGGAAAAGCATTGTGAGAATTTAGATTTTCGCGGAGTGATTCCTTTTGTTGATCGCTTGGATTATCTGGCATCAATGAGCATGGAGTGGAACTATGCCATGACGATTGAAAAGATGCTTGGAACTGAAGTCCCTCGTCGTGCTGAACTTCTTCGTATTTTAACTTGTGAACTTCAGCGTATTGCATCTCACTTAATGGCCTTCGGAACATACGCAATCGATCTAGGGGCATTCTCTCCTTTTCTATATGCTTTTGATTATCGTGAAAAAATTCTTCGTTTGTTTGAAGAAGTTTCTGGTGCTCGTCTTCTATATAACTACATCTGGATCGGTGGTTTATGGAATGACTGGAGTCCCGAGCAAATCAGCCGAGTGACGGCATTCTGTGATGATATGGAAGAAGAAGCCAAGAAATACCATGAGCTTCTTTCTATGAATAAAATATTTATTGCGCGAACTGCACATGTTGGTGTGATGAGCGTTCAAGACTGTATTGATTTCGGTGCTACAGGTCCTATCCTTCGCGGGGCAGGAATGAAATGGGATCTTCGTAAGAATGAACCATACTCACTTTATAGTGAATTTGATTTTGATGTTCCCGTTGGAACTGGTGAAGTCGGCGAGCCGGGCGACTGCTGGAACCGTTATATCGTTCGTATGAGAGAAGTTGTAGAGTCGATCAAAATCATTCGTCAGGTAATTGAGAAACTTGAACCAGGTTCAATCATGGGTAAAGTTCCTAAGGTTATGAAGCTTCCTGAAGGTGAAGTTTATGTTCGCTCTGAGTGTCCACGAGGCGAGCTTGCTTTCCATTTGGTTACTAAGCAAGATGCCAAGGAGCCGTTCCGTTTAAAAGTAAGATCTCCCTGCTTCACACATACATCAATGTTACCGAGAGTTGCTCCAGGCCAGATGATTGCTGACTTTGTTGCGACTGTAGGATCAATCGATATCGTTTTAGGAGAAATAGACCGATGAATACACAAGTTCACCACACTTCTTCTGTTAAAGAATATTTCGGCGGTCTTTGGGATGGGATCTATTCAAGTCTTAAGGGTATGTGGATTACATTCCGTTATGTTTGGGCAGTAGCACCCGTATCGATTGAATATCCTGAAGTTCGTGAAGTTCTTCCTGAGCGTGCTCGCATGCGTCTATTTAACGATACGCTTAACTGCATCAGTTGCACTCAGTGTGCAATGGCATGTCCGGTAGATTGTATTTACATCGCTTCTGAGAAACTTCCAGAAGGATCAGAGATTAAAAAAACGAGTAATGGTCAGGCGATACGTTTGCATTTAACTCAATTTACGATTGATACGGCCCTTTGCTGTTATTGCGGTCTTTGTACAACTGTATGTCCTACTGAGTGCCTTACTCATTCTCATGATTATGAGTTTTCGGCCTATACAATTGATCAGATGAAATACGATTATCTGGCGCCTGATATCGTGGCGTGGAGAGATCGAATCGTTAAAGCTTAAAACTTATTGGGCTTTAACGTATTCCAGTACCATTTGATTATTATTATTATTGATTTTTCCTCTGAAATTCACCGGAGTTTGGCTATTCATAGAACGAATAGCTATGAATTCAAGCGCAGAGTATGAGCTGTAAATGCTTACGATGTTGGTCTGTCCGTTAGCGATAATTAAATCGGGAGTTCCTCTCTTGATTACTCCCACTTGATCCGTCGCTGTAGCATTACCATCTGAGAGGCCAGAATTCGCTTGAAGTTCTCTCGTGGAAATACTGACGTTCTTTCCACAGGAAAAAATTAAGAATAAAGATAGAAGTAAAAACTTAGTT
Source organism: Bacteriovoracaceae bacterium (assembly GCA_044377495.1). Lineage (GTDB taxonomy): Bacteria > Bdellovibrionota > Bacteriovoracia > Bacteriovoracales > Bacteriovoracaceae > Peredibacter. Next base: position 16,702 of record JBILYY010000034.1, read on the forward strand.
CCCATCACTTACGGTCCCATCAATTTTTAGTTTACCATCTTCTTCAATCACAACAAACTGAGATTCATGCGTAGGAGTGTCTTTTGATTTTTCTTCATCTTTCACATCTGCAAAGAATATTTTTCCAGTTTTGCTTTTCTTCCATTTACGCAAGAGAGAGCGGAGACCCTTTTTTTCTTTCACTTTGGGAAGTTCTTTTACTTTTAGAATAAATTCTTCCTTGCCGCCGTTATCGGTTAAAAATTTTTTCGTAAAGACTTCATCGACTAGTTCAACTTTATGCTGCTGCATTACCTTGTCGTATTTTTCGAAAAGTTCCTTCATTGCCTTGTCATCTGAAGCGTGAAGATTTAGAGAAAAGATGCATATTAGAGCTATTATTTGAAATCGCATCCGTACCCTTTCGCCAATGTCTTAATCTGGCCGATGTAACTTTTAATCGTTCCGGGACAACTCGTAGAGTGATAGTAGTTATGCCACTTGATATATTTCATACGTGGATATTTTTTTTGAAGTTGGCACGAAAGTCTTGCTATCATGTCTTGAGTTTTATCTGTTGGATACCTTGGGGCCCTTTTTGAATAGCCTCCAGGATTTGTTTTTGCAAAAGGTGCATAGTTACCATTGATCACTACACCAATAGTCGTAACGTTGGCCTTGATCTTTCCATCTTTAACTAAAGTTGCATCAAACTGAGGAACTTCGTTTTCTTTTCCACATAGAATTTTTTTATCGGCCCATATCTTTTCTTGTTCAGAATCCATAGGGATAAAAACGTTTGATCCTGCATGAGCTCCAACGATTTCGATTGGCCTTCCATCAGTTACCAGAGGGGAAGGAACCGTTGCTCCCTTATAAGGAGTATTTATGACATAGGTATAAGCAATCATATACCAGGGATCAGTAGCTGTGCCCCGGGCAAGATGGAGCTCATTAATATATACTGGAGTTGCTGTAGAGCTGGTTTCGGAGTGATGGACAACAATAGTGTCTACCATCTCTGGCGGTCTCATGCAGAAAGATGCTTTGGTATTTCGGGTGTAATCTTGTTTTGCAATATCGATTAATTCGACCGGCCACTCAGGATTAACATCAGAAGGATATTCCATTATTTGGTTCATATCAGGCACTGAAACAAATCCTAAATCATACGCATGTAGGAGTAGTGATTGGGAAAACAGAATAATAAAAAATAGTCCTTTCACGATAGTCCTTTAGAACCTTATCGGAAGACTCAGGTAAAGCTTGAATGGGGTCATCTGAGACTAATTAAAATTTCTTGAGAAATCGTATAGTTGCGTTATATGATAAGAGAAAGAGGGCCTAATGGAATTCAAGACCTTTGCTGATTTTTATCCATTCTATCTTAGAGAACACACTAATATAATGTGTAGAAAGCTCCATTTTTTGGGGACTTGTGGAGTTATTGCGGTTCTTTTACTCTTCTTTTTTACCGGCCATCCAATGCTTCTTATTTTTCTTCCAATCATCGGTTACGGCTTTGCTTGGACAGGACATTTTATTTACGAGAAAAACCGTCCGGCCACTTTCAAGCATCCCTTCTACAGCCTACTTGGAGACTTTAGAATGTTTTGGGATATCTTGGTAGGTCGAGTAAAAGCTTTCTAAGAACTCGCACTTGAGTAAGCTCTCAGTCCTTTTCTCCAAACAAATAGCATTACTATCCAAAGCCCGATTGTGACTGACATGAGATGTAGGAATGTGGGCCAATGAAATTTTTCTATAAACAAGCGTGCAGGAAAAGATGCAATCAAAGCAAAGGGTAGAAGTATTGTGAAGACAACTCTTAGCCAGCCTTTATATATCTTATCAGGTCTCTCCATGGCGATTCCCATTGAGAAAAACAAATCCATGAAACCTTTCGAGCTCTGGGTCCAAAAAACAGGAAGAATCATCAACATCTGACAGCAGTAATAAATAAGAGTTCCATTCAAAATAAGGGCGATAAGTAGAACCACTTCCCAAATAGAAAAAGTTTGAGTGTAAGTCGAAAGCGCATAGGTCAGAATCCCACTAGCGATAATGAGATTCATGAATGAATTTGCCGAAAATTCCTTCAAGGAAAGAAAAAATAAAGGAGAAACAGGACGTATCAAATGATAATCAAGCTCGCCCTTATTTATATGATGAGGAAGCCACCACATATTGCTTGAAAATACAGTCATGCCAATTGCGTCGACCAAAAGATAGCAAGATACAAAAATCATCATTTGTTCTTGAGTCCAACCGGCCACAAGGGGAGTATGAAGAAAGATCACTTTGAAAAACATGATGTTCACAACGTAGTAGAGAATGTCCATGATAATTCTAAACGTAAAATCGAGGCGAAATTCCATGGCCTTAGAAAATGAAAAACGTAAAAAGTGAAGATAAAGGTTGAGGTAACGTTTCATATGCCCACACCGGTATATTTATGCTGGCCACGTTTCCAAACAAGTTTCACGAATTCCACAAAAACAATAATCCAAACACTCAGGATGAGAACTCCCTTGCCCATTTCTCCAAATGTCGAGAGTCCCATAATTGTTCGTGCAGGCAAACTTATCAAATAGGGAAAAGGTGTCCATTCAAGGGCCGCTTGTGTCCAACTGGGAAGAAACGTGAGCGGTATTAGGCCGCCTCCAAAAAAAGAAGTAAAAAATCGAAGCATAACGATGAGTGACCAGACATTGTCTGCCCAAAGTGAAATCATTTCTATCAAGAGCGCCATCATGACGTAGGTCATCGCCGCTAGAAAAAAAAGACCAATCCCCATGAGCAAATTTCCAAAATCAGTAAACGTAAATGCGGCCTGTGCGATAAAAATTCGGAATAGGGTGTATATTATTAAAAGCTGAAAAGCATAAAACATACTGTACGTGAGATAGGTTGTAGTTTTGTATTGAAAAACAGATAGTGGGTAAAGAAGATATCTTGTGAAAGTACCTTCATAAATTTCCCGAGCAAGAAATCCTACGCTTTCGCCAGTAAGTATCCGCGTACCAATTGGAACGATGAGATAATAAAGACTCATCATCTCAAGAGTAAATCCCTGCATCTCGGTTACACCTTGAGCGGCAAAAATCATTTGCCAAAGGGCCTGGGCCACCAAAAGTTGGATAAGAGTCTGCCCTAGGAAGGTAATCCAGAAATCAGATCGATAGGCCAAAATTTTTCGTAGCTCCATGGCAACGACGTGTCTCCACCATTTCATGTTGGTCTGACACCGTTGCGCATAATGGATTCAATTACATCTTCAATCGATGGATCTTGAATATTTAAATCCAGCACATCATTTTCTTCAAAAATCTGATGGGTTTTTGAAGAGAGCTCACGTCTTGGTATACTTACTTTAAAAGTCTTATCCTGAGTCGTTACGCTTAATACTTTTTCATCACCCATCATGGCCTGGATATTGCTTAATGATCCGTCATAAACGAATTCACCCTCTTTAATTATAACAACGCGAGGACAAAGTTCCTTTATGTCTTCCATATAATGCGAAGTAAGGATGGTGATAGGTTTAAACTCTGTTTGATATTGACGCAAAAAAACACGTACAGCTTTTTGGGCAGAAATATCGAGACCGATTGTAGGTTCATCTAAAAAAATAACTTTAGGGTTATGAAGAAGAGCGGCCATGAGTTCAACTTTCATTCTTTCACCAAGAGAAAGTTTTCTCACCTGAGTTCTTAGTTGATCTTTAATCATCAATGTTTCGGCCAAGAATTCAATGTTGTATTTATATTGCGCTTGGGGAATCTGGTAAATTTCTTTTAAAAGCAGAAAACTATCGAGCGCCGGTAAATCCCACCAGACTTGATTCTTTTGGCCCATGATCAGGGCCATCTGACGTCTGTATTCATTGGATCTTTCCCAGGGGACATATCCCATTACGGTAGCTTCACCAGAGCTTGGATGAACGATGCCGGAAAGTATTTTTATGAGTGTCGTTTTGCCAGCTCCGTTGGCACCAATAAGCCCTATTATCTCACCTTGCTTGATTTCAAGGTTAACTGATTTTAGTGCATCTTTAGTACGAACCTCACGAGAAAAAAGTGACTTGAATGAACCTTTGAGTCCTGGCTCTTTTACGTGCGAAGTAAATGTCTTACGGAGATGTTTCACCTGAATCATAACTTCTCCAAAACTAAACCTTTAAGGTAGTTGCCTTCTGGGAAGCCTTTAAGAGTTGGGCAGTCTTGTCCGAGAGATACCCGTGTGATCAAATTATAATTGAGTTTTAATTCACCAAGAATCTCTTGGATCGTCCTCTCAAATTTTTGGTTTGTAACCTGATGGGTGTTGAGGAAAATAACCATGTGGCCTTTGGGATTCAACACTTTATCCATTTTTGAAATCAGATCTTTATAACTTTTGATGGCAGAGGTTCTTTTATCCCCGTCAGTTGATGATGACGGTGGATCACATATGATAAAATCAAATTTTTTCTCTTCATTTCGCAGTTTCACCAAAGCTTCTTCAACACTCATGGTAAGTGCTTCATGCTGGGTTGAGTTTAAATCGGGATTAAGACCCAGATTCTGCTGAAGCCATTCAATGTATTTTGGAGAGAGGTCTACTGATGTGACTTGTTTTGCTCCAAGCTTCATGGCCCATAACGAAAATGCGCCTGTGTAACTGTAGAGGTTGAGAACGCTTGAATCATGATGGATATATTTTTTTAAAACATATCGGACAGAACTCATGTCTGTGTATAGCCCATAATCATAGGAACTGCCTAAGCGAATAAGGTACTGCAATCCAAATTCCTGAATGTGAAACTCATCTCTTCTGCCAGCGTCAGTAGAGTTTACAGGCAGTTTTTGCAACTCTCGTGTTTCTCCTCTTAGCTGCAACCAAATGTTCTCATCTTTAATCTCAGGAAAAACTTCCTGTATGGTCGATTGAATGACTGACTTATAGCGATTCCAAAAACTTGTATAAAATTGAATCAGAATACGGTCTTTTAATTTAAGAATAAAAATCCCTGGCAATTGATCAGCTTCACCAAAAACCAAATAATAATTATCCCGCTCTTTCAAAGCCGTTTCTTGCAAACGTTTTTCAAAAGCTAAGTCGAGTCTTGCCTGAAGACCGGCCGTGAAATGCTCGGCCTCACGTTCGAATGGATATTTAGTTGTCCAGACTCTCGCTTTAACATTCTTATGATTTGGGTCGTGTATAAGTAATGCCATCGGACGTTTTCGATCATCCATTGCAATCACAAATTCACTTTGTCTGGGAAAGCGATTAGAGAAATTATCTGGTGTGATCCACGGGTGGCCCGCCCGAATCAATTTAATTGAAATCGGATGGATTAGGCATTCAGGAATTTTTTCCATTTTACTGCTTTAAATTGTTTACCTGTTCTTCAGTTTTATCCAGAAGACGCAAAAGTATGTTGGTAGCGAGATAAGGGTTTTTTAAATGATCTGTAAGTTGGAGATTATTCATGATCTGCTGACATTCAGAAGTGATGTCTGGATTAAACGGATCGAAATTATTTCCCAAGTATTTAAGCTTTGTCATTATAAGCTCGGCTTCCAGAATGCCAGAGGCCAACAGCATTTTCTCAAATTCCATGACGAAATTTTCAGTGGTTTCTCTAGAGGGAGCAGTGGTTTGTTTCTGAAGTGAATTCATAAGATTAAAATTATGACATTGAGTTGCATGCTGTCAATTAAACGGTAAATAACAGTAACAATTTTCTAAGGCAAAACCATGTTTTCTTACATAATTTACCCTTTCTTCATTTTTAGTCTTGTTTATTGGATTGAATCTAAACCGACAGTTATGACTAACCCATTGAATCTTAAGAGAAGTGCCGCTGAAGATTTGGAAGACTGGCTCAAGCGTTTTAATTGGGGCAACCGTCAGGAACTTCAGGCATCTGGCAAACTACCCATTTACAAATTTTACACTGAGGTCGTTGAAATTCTTCTCTCGCTGGCCCGAAAAATGGGAGGGAGCTATCAAGATTCATTGCTATTTTTGCGTGAAGGGCTACAGGCCGACAGACAGTTTGAAAAAAAATTAAAAGAAATCGTTCTTGGAACATGGTTGCAGATGGGAATGATGGTAGTCCTTACGTGGAGTTTTATTTTTGGTGCCCTTCTTTTGGTAGACGTAAAAATAAGCATGATAAAGTTAGTTTTAATTGCATTATGGCAGGGGATTGGTCTTTGCCTTCTACCCTTGGTCATTTCCTATTTTCGTAAAAAATTCTTTGGCGATATTGGTAAACTTTGGAAGATGCTTTATGTTTTACGATCCTTGATCAAAGTTCCTCTTTCAAGAACTGAAATTCTAACGATTGCCGGAGTCGCTGAGATTAAAACCATTCAACAGAAATCATTGATTCACATTGTAGATAAATTGAAAGAAACATGCCAGAAGGCCCTTCAGATGGGCGGAAGTTATGAAGAAGAAGTTTTAACTCTCATGAGTGAACTTAGGTTCCAAGAAAAATGGCATTTCGAACTTTTTGAAAAGCGACTCATGGTGATAAAACTCGGTTTAATGTCGATTTTCTTTTTACCATCGTACCTAGCGTTCATTTTTTTACTTTTAGGTGACCTTTTGACTCTAATGTAGAGCAACAATCTTTTACAGATTGAATCCATTCTGCTTTAATGGGGCTTCTAAAATTCAAAGGAAAGCTCCCATGGCCGTCGATGACAAAAAAGTTATTTTTGGTATGCATAAAGTTGGAAAGATTTATCCACCGAAAAGAGAAGTACTTAAAAATATCTCCCTTTCATTCTACCTCGGTGCCAAGATTGGTGTTCTAGGTCTTAACGGCTCTGGTAAATCATCGCTCTTAAAAATTATTGCAGGAGTTGATAAAGATTTTCTCGGAACTGTGAACGCTAATAAAGGTATCACTTTTGGATACCTTGAGCAGGATCCAAAACTTGCCGACGATAAAACAGTTCGTCAGGTGGTTGAAGAAGGGCTTCAAGAGCAAGTGAATATTGTTAAAGAATACGAAGAAGTTAATAACAAATTCGGCGAAGAGATGTCTGATGCCGAGATGGATAAGCTGGTTAATCGTCAGGCAGAACTTCAAGATAAAATGGATTTGCAGAATTTGTGGGATCTTGATTCACGTTTGGAACTTGCGATGGATGCTCTACGCTGTCCACCTTCTGATCAGCTTTGCGGCATTCTTTCAGGTGGAGAAAAACGCCGTGTCGCTTTATGTCGTCTTCTTCTTTCTGAGCCAGATGTTCTTCTCCTGGATGAGCCTACCAACCATTTAGATGCTGAAACTGTGTTCTGGCTTGAGCGTCATCTACACGCATACAAGGGCACCGTTATTGCGATCACCCATGATAGATACTTTTTGGATAACGTTGCTGGCTGGATTCTTGAACTTGACCGAGGGTCTGGTATTCCTTGGGAAGGAAATTACTCTTCATGGCTTGAGCAGAAATCAAATCGCTTAGCTCAGGAAGAAAAAACTGAATCTAAACGTCAAAAGAAAATGAAAGAAGAGCTTGAGTGGATTCGCATGTCGCCTAAAGCTCGTCAGGCAAAATCGAAAGCACGTATTTCTAATTACGAGCAAATGCAAAATGACACTACGGCCGAAGCCCGTAATGAAACCAATGAACTCTTTATTCCACCAGGACCAAGACTTGGTGACATTGTAATTGATGCCAACGGAATCTCAAAAGCATTCGGGGACAAGCTCCTCTATGAAAACCTCACTTTTAAACTTCCTCCTGGAGGAATTGTGGGAATCATCGGGCCCAACGGTGCCGGTAAAACGACTCTCTTTAAAATGATCACAAAGCAACTTGAACCAGATGCCGGGTCTTTTAAAGTCGGAGAAACAGTAAAGCTTTCTTATATTGATCAATCGCGCGAGATGGATCCTGAGACAACTGTGCTTCAAGAAATTTCTGGAGGCCTTGAGCTCCTCAAACTTGGAAACAAGGACATGAATGCTCGAGCTTATATTTCGAGATTCAACCTTACAGGTGATGATCAATCAAAGCGCATTAAAGAATTATCCGGTGGTGAGAAAAACCGAGTTCACTTGGCCAAAATGCTTAAGGAAGAAGGCAACGTTCTTCTTCTAGATGAGCCTACCAATGATCTTGATGTAAACACTCTGCAAGCTCTTGAGCGAGCACTTTTAGATTTTGCCGGTTGTGCAGTGGTTATTTCCCATGATCGTTACTTCCTGGATAGAATTTGTACTCATATGCTCGCTTTTGAAGGGGATTCGAAAGTGACTTGGTTCGAAGGTAACTTTCAGGATTATCACGAAGATCTTCGCCGCCGTCTGGGTGACAAGGCCGATGTACCACAGCGCCTGACTTATAAAAAACTTAAACGCGATTAAACTATATTCTGCCCGGTCCGCTTATTTTTTTATGCCGGGCAGATTTATTTGTATCTTAATC
>JBILYY010000275.1:0-2863 GCA_044377495.1 Bacteriovoracaceae bacterium
TTCCGATCTATCGGGTTCCTGTAGAAAACGTTTTAAAAAATTATTAAGTTTGGGATATTTTTTGATGTCTAAATTACTGACGGGAACCTTACTATAAAGATAATACCTAACGACAATGCCTTCCCCTAAAAAAATTGTTTTTTTAGGAACATCCGCCATAACAAAAACATCGGCAGCAACTTCAGGTTCTTTAAGTATGGTAAAATTCAAACTTGGGTGCCTGAGAATTTTTGATCCAACCTGTACCGTTATATCACGTAACCCGGCTACCCCAGGACGACTACCAGATAAATCATATATGATTGTTAGCTCTCGAGAAGTGCTAAACTTACCATTCATATATACAGTACTAGTTTTAACCCCATAATTATTTTTCCCAACAACTTCAACCTGAAATGAACTAAAATTAATAACAGGTTCCTCATTGGCATCCGTATAAATCCTAAATATTGCTTGAAACATTTCTCCTGCCACAGGTTTAACCGGGTTTAATTCGATTTTAACGTCATCAGAATATGCGAACGGCATTCCCAATATTAATATAATCAAAATTAAAATTCTCATATTACCAATCCTTATTTTCTCGATTCTGCCTTTGATTCATGTCCCTTGTTCCTTGCTCAATGACCTTCAACTGAAGTTGACGGTCATCAGACATGAGTTGCTTAAGTTTGGGAGACATTTTGGTCGGAGGTGTTTTTTCTGGGCTGCCTTTCTTGTCTGCTTCATTTTTTTCTTTTTTATCTTCCTCAGACTTGTCTTTATCGGAATCTTTTTTTTCATCATCCTGCTCTTCGCCGTTACCGTCTTTTTTATCCTCTGGCTTGTCGCCTTTATCCTTGGGGTCGCTTTGATCTTTTTTATCTTGTCCCTGTTGATCTTTCTTATCCTGCTTGTCACCGCTATTGCCCTGTTGGCCATCTTTATTTTCTTTTTTATCTTTGTTTTCTTTTTTATCTTTTTTTTCTTGTTCTTTTTTTTGCTCTTGAACTTTGAAATAATTCATTGTGTTTTGTTCTAATATTTCTCGTATCTTTTTGGTTTTGGGTGATTTTGTATCTAGAGATGATGAAAGTGCTTCGTAGACTGCGAGACCAGCTTGTTCATCGCCTTTTTCCAACAGCGCGGTTCCATAATTTAAATAAGCTTCGGGCGGAAGATCTGCTCTAATATGACCCGTAGGAAGGTTTTCTTCGTAAAGTGCTAGTGCATCTGTCTTTGCGCCGGCCCTTTGTAGATCATCTGCTAACTTAAGCTTCTCTAATTGATTCAGTTCACCCTTTTGAAGGATTTGCATCTTTTCAATTACTTCTTTGGGAATCTCTGGCTGATCTTTAGCGCACAGAGGTAATGCGTAAAAAATTAAAACAAGTATTTGAAAAGAAAACGCCTTATGTTTCATTAAGCGCCCCATTAACATTACTTTTAAAAACGTTGTAGGCCTGCACTACTTCATCTGTTTCGGTTTTGGTTCTTTGAGACTTAAACTGATACTTAAACAAAACGGTTTCTAGAATTTTAAAATTTTTATCCATTTTGGGAAATATTTCAATGTATTTTCGTTTTTGCTCCCATATCTCAACAACATCTTCGTATGAGTTACAGTCGAGTAATTCTTTTTTTAAGGCTAGTATTTTATTTTTTGCTTTTTTCTTCTGTGAGAAGTGCCTTAGAAGAAGTGTTGTAACCAGAGCAATGACTGATATTGAAAGAAAAACAATGACCCAGTAGACAACGTTGGCTCTTGTGGGAATTTCAAAATCACCTAAAAGAAATGATTTTGGCTCGGGAGTTGGAATAACTTCAATATTATTCCATTTTATAAAAACTTCTTCTCCATTCACAATTTCAGTAATTTCCGTTTTTTGTGGGATTGATAGAAATATGACCTTGGCTTCGGCCTCAAGCTGGCCTTGTTTCCCCATAAAGGGCGATACACTTAGCAAGTACAACGTCTTTTCAATTTTTTTGCCCTTAAGGCTCGTTAGTACTGCCTGACCTTCAGCTTCTAGAACACTGAGGCGCCCAATGACGATCTCACCTTGCTTAACTGACGGATTATCAAGCGAAAGTTCCAGGTTGACTCTAGACCATGCATTAAAAGAGAAGATTAATAAAAGTAAGTATGTTTGCTTCATACTAACTCTCTTACAAATCTTTCAAGGTACCTTTCATGAACTCCAATCTCTTTGAATCTTTCTTTTACAAACAGGGCTTGTTCATTACTCCCTTTTAGATCACTAATAAGTGATTTACCAGTTGCTGCATTTTTTGTTTTAAATAAAAAAGGCATTCCAATATTTTTATCCACTGGAGAAAATATCCGAAAACAATGCATGTGTTTCTTATCGAGTAATTTGTCCCAAATATTTCTGTCTTTCATAAGACTCAAATCACCTAAATATATAACTTCCTTACGTCGCGCCAAAAACGCTTTTATCTGAGCAACTTTCGTTAGTTCTGGAAGAAGATTATTTATGCTATTACCGCTAATTATCACTTTCCCGTTAGCGTCAATAACATTCAATTTTTCTAACATTGAAATGAATAATGTCAGACCTTCCTTCCCCTTTTTGGGTGGAAGATTAATCGTTTTATTGGCCCAAATAATGACTCTTATAGAGTCGTGAGTTTCTCCCGCCAATAAATAGAGCAATGCTATTATTTCGATCAGTGCTTGTAGTTTGGAAACTTGATTATATCCGTAAAAAAGCGTTTGACTTAAATCCAAAAAAACAACAATTTCAACATTTCGATCTTCTTCAAAGGTTTTTACATAAGTATGGTCTGATCTTGCAGAAAGTTTCCAGTCTATAAATCGTACATCATCACCAGGAACGTAAATTTGGTGTTCTCGGAACTG
>JBILYY010000274.1:0-2863 GCA_044377495.1 Bacteriovoracaceae bacterium
AATCATTCCCTTGAGGATTTTGAAGGCATCTTTCAGTTCTTTGGCCCGAAAAATAATAAAAGTGATATTCACAAAGTTAAAGGTAATGAACCATGCAAGCCAAGGAGGGAGCTTCTTCTTTCTCTTCTTCCACATATGGTTTACGACCAAACCAGTACCATGAAGCGCTCCATAGACAACAAATGTCCATCCGGCCCCATGCCAAACGCCGGCAATAAACATGGAGATAAACGTAGCAATCATAGTATTTCTAAAATTAATTTTAGGCATGGCACGGACAAGAGGTGTGAAAAGATAGGTATTAATAAACTGACTAAGCGTCATATGCCATCTTGACCAGAATTCAATGATAGATTTTGAACGAAAGGGAGAGTTAAAGTTCTGAGGAATTTTAACATTAAACATATAACCAATTCCAATGGCCATATCCGTATAGCCACTAAAATCATAATAAAGCTGAAACGTGTATGAAAGACTTGTTTTCCAGGCCGCAAGTAAGTCTAAAGTTAAAGCTTCATCAAAGCCCGTTTTTGCCCAGCCAGCAAAGGCTTCAGAGATGAGAACTTTTTTCGTGAGCCCCAGACAAAAGATAAAAATCCCTGTTGAGAAAAGATCGATGTTAAATTTTTTGTTATCGGCCCTTTCGAATTGGGGGATTAAATGCTGATAATGAACAATCGGGCCTGAAATTAAAGTAGGGAAGAATGAAACAAAGACCGCGTAGTCGATGAAATCTTTTTTCTCCGTTAGTCCTTCGTACGAATCGATCAGAAAAGCGATCTGCTGTAGAGTAAAAAAACTTAACCCAAGAGGGAGCAGGAAGCCTGAAAACTTAAAGAAACTAAGAAGACCAATATTAAAAATTAAGCCGAAGCGAAACAAGTTTAATTTTGAGACCCATTTAAGTTCTTTGTGAAGTAAGTGACCTAGGTAGTAGTTCATGCAAAGAGAAATAAGCAGAATCGGAAGGTTCTTGTAAGTGAAATAGGTGTAAAAATATAGGGAAGCCCCGATTAACCAACATTTTCCAAGCGTAATATACTTAAAGTGATTGAGGGTGAAGTATCCAATCAACGCAAGCGGCAAAAAAACAAAAATGAAAGCATAGGAATTAAATAACATGGATTACTTGTTGAGCTTTTTTTCTAGCAAAACAATCATATCACCAACATTCTTGAGTGCCTGAAGCTCACCCAGGGCAAATCTGACTTTGAATTTGGCCTCAATAGAAGCAATGATTTGAATATGAGTCATTGAATCCCATTCATCCACATCGGCAGCTGAAGTTTCGAGAGTCACATCGAGATTTGGAATCTCGAGAACTTCACGCATGATATTGGTAACCGTTTTTAAATTTTCAGAATTAGTCATTTTTAACCTTATTCAGAGATTCAAGGTACTGCGCCTTAAGGGTGTTTTTACAAACTTTCCCCGCAATATTTGTAGGGTATTTATCAACAAATATTATCTTCTCCGGGATTTGATAGTCCAGTAATAGTACCGCCAAATCCTTTTTAATCTCTTTTATGGTCTTTTGCTCTTTAAGGATAATAAAACCAAGAGTCTGATTTTCTGTCGCCTCATTTGGAATAGCGACTGTCACTGAGTCCTGGATGTAAGGAATTCGAGTGACATACGAGTCGATGTCTAAAAGGTTAATACGAAAGCCACGGTATTTAATTGTATCATCGGCACGGCCAACGATAAAAAACTCATTCTTTTCATTTCGAAACGACAAATCTCCACTTCGGTAATATGTCTTTCCACTAAAGTCCACCAGTGCCTTGCTTGTTTGCTCTGGGTTATTAATATATTCACGCATGAGTTGAATGCCACCGATATAAAGTTCGCCCTTTTCATTCGCCGGCGCAATCTGGCCATCGATAACAATATGGGCATCAACTCCAGGAAGTGTGCCTCCGATAGAAACATTACCCTCAACACAATCGATAGATTCATTGTAAGTGATTTTTTTGACGTGGCAATAGACAGTGGCTTCAGTCGGTCCGTAAAAGTTGTAAATTTCAACATCAGGCCTAAAGTATTTAAGGCACTTTTGATAAAGACCATAAGAGTATCGAGCTCCACCAATGTAGAGGTGTTTCAAGCACTGATAATCCATTCTTTCTGCCACAAGTTCTGATAGGAACATGTTCAAATTGTTTGGAACGGTATTCAGAACACTAATCCTGTGAGTTTCAATTTCAAAACCAAGCTTGAAAATATTGTTATCAAAATTTGAAAAATGCATGTCGACATTTTTAGTTAAGAAAAATGCTACATCAACCAACGAAATATCAAATGTGAATTCTGTAACCTGAAGCAGGCGATCTTTATCTGTAACTTTAGTAAAAGTCTTATCCATGAATTCAAAGAAATTGCCTAAAGCTTGTCTTTGAATAATTACACCCTTTGGCCGTCCAGTGCTGCCAGAGGTGAAAATTATGTACATATTTCTTTCAGGCGAAATTTCAGGGAGCTTGAAATTAACTTTATTTTTGTAATTCAAGAGTTCTTTGACTTTCTCATCATCAATGAGAATTGTGAAATTGGAAGCTTCTTTGATCTGTTCAACCCGATCCATGGGATAATCATACTTCATGGGAATATAGGGGATCCCAATTTCCATGCAAGCAAGCATGGTTAAAAAATAGCGATAATCTTTATGCTGCTTAATGGCGACACAGTTGTGGGCTTCAGAATGAAAGTCTAAAAGATACTGCCTGATGGCCTGGTATTCACTTTTTATCTGAGACTCAGGAATTGCGAGTCCTTCACGATTAAAGATATTGATCGATGAATTCAATCGATTTTGGATAAGCTCTCTGATTAGCATATAAAAAAAATATCCTGATCAGAGGGG
>JBILYY010000276.1:0-2828 GCA_044377495.1 Bacteriovoracaceae bacterium
ATTCAGAGAAACTTCTCGAGTGATTAGTTTTTTGTAACCATTGAACGTTTTAACGATGCCGTCCCACGTGCGTGTAAATGCGCCACTTAATGCAGCTCCAAAGGTATCAGCTTTAGAAACAATCAGTTTAGGTGGGATGTATTCAACCCCACTTTCAATTCCAATTATTTTCGTTTTCTTTTTATCAATTTCTTTAATTTCGGGGATGATCTGCTTCGTAACTTCTTGACCAGCGGTAACAAGAGTTACATTAACAGATTTACCATCTTCTATTTTTTGAAGTGTAAGTCGCAATTCTTCAAAATTTCTTAGGGCAACTCCATTGATTTTAGAAAGAATATCTCCCTTTTTAATCCCGGCCTTATCAGCTGGGGAGGACATCACAACATTATCAACGGTAAGTTCAACAGGAAAAAAACCTAATCCTAAAAGGATATCAACAAGGTTTTTTGTAGGATCAGAAGAAATGAGAGACTCGCTTGCAGGATCAATTTCAATTTTGTCCTGAGTTTTCTTAAAATTATAAAGATATGCATTACCTTTAAATTCTGACGATATTTCTTCATATGATGAAGTAAAGACGGTTGGTTTCTGAGTTAACGATATGTAAAATCGTTCGCCCTTTGCGTTGGTAACAATTGGACGTTTAACAACAGAAACAAGGCTAACAAATGCTTCAATAAATGGCTCAATTGCCATATCAACGTTCATTTCAATTTTCTGATCGGCCCTCTTAACAATCACTTTTTCAATTCTAGAGCCCTTGATGTTAAAATCATCAAAACTCAGTATCTTTTCATCATTTATGCCAATCAGTACGTCACCGGTACGAAGACCCTTTTGATAAAGGATCGATTGTTCAGTAACAAGACCAACCTTCGTTTCTGGTACCTTTTCACCACCGGCAAGAAGACCCACATATAAACAGTAGGCCAGAATTAAATTTGCGAGAGGCCCACCAAAAACAATCCAAAACCTGGCCCATTTGGACTTAAAATTAAAGGCAACTTTCTTTTCCTCGTCACTCAAAGGAATTTCGGAAAATGGATCATCACCAAACATTTTTACGTATCCACCGAGAGGAACTATTGAAATTGCATACTCGGTACCATTACGTACATGTTTGAAAATCTTTGGTCCAAAACCAAGAGAAAAAACTTCTACTCTTACACCAAAGAACCGCGCAAAGAGGAAGTGTCCTAATTCATGAAAGAAAATAAGAGGACCTAGAAATATAATGAAAATTAAAATGCCTTGTAACATACGGAATCCTTATTGAAAATTCGCCATCAAAAAGAAGGCATAAAACGGTGCCACAAAGAGCAGACTATCCACTCTATCATATACGCCACCATGCCCCGGAATAAGGGACGAACTATCTTTTATATCAAACTGACGCTTCAACTTAGATTGAACCAGATCTCCAACTTGAGAGCTACATGCAACCAGCGTAAAGAAAACTATCATAAACGGGGTAACTTCAGAGATGTATGTTTTCCAGAAATAGTATGTGGAAAGAACAGAAAAGAAAACTCCTCCAAGGGCACCCTCGATTGTTTTCTTCGGGCTAACTGACTCCCAGAGTTTATGTTTGCCAAATTTCTTTCCGGTAAAATAAGCGGCTGTATCCACCATGAAGTTTAGAATAAAAAGTCCAACCAGAAAAAGTCTCCAGTTGTCGAAATGAATAATATAACTCAAGCATAAAAGAGGGATTAGGACGACGAGTCCAGTCAACCATGAGGTCGCTCTAAATACAGTCAGTAGCATTTCGGATTTTTTGTAAACCAGAAACAAATATCCCAATAATAATACATTGAGAACAATTCCAGCAGAGTTCCAGAAGCTAAAAGAGGACTGGCTAATTTGATAAAAATTGAAAAAAGTATAACCGGTCACGTAAAAGACTTGTGCAAGAAAATATTTTTTTGAATTTCTGCGTTGGATATAAAAATTAGTTATGAGTTCATCGATAACCAAGAAACCAATGATGCCGATAAAGAACAATGTGGCCTTGGGTCCACTTACAATACAACCAACAACGAGAAGAAGGAGTACAATGCCTGAGATGATTCTTGTTTTGGTATTAGACATTAGGAATTTATCCCTTTAAGAAAAGATGCCTTGTTTACCTCAGCTCTTTCTTTTGAGTCTCCCAGACCATTCTGAGCACTTACATTTCCATATCGACGTTCTCGACTGGAAACATTTTGAATAATTTTCTTCATTTCTCCGACAGTAAAATCAGGCCACTTTGTTGGAGTAAAATAAAGCTCACCGTAAGCCATTTGCCATAGAAGAAAATTTGATATTCTTTGATCTCCACCAGTCCGAATCATAAGATCGACATCACCAGTCTCAGGTCGATACATAAGCGAAGTTAAGTCTGATTCGGTCATTTCTTTTTCAGGGTGTGAAGCATGGAAAATGTTTATTGCCCTTACAATTTCAGCTCGCCCACCATAATTAAATGCGAAAGTTAAATTAAGACCAGTGGCATTTGTGGTTAAGTCTTCAACTTCCTTAATCAAGGCAATTGTTTCGGATGGAAGATTCTGAATTTCGCCAATAACTTTAAATTTTATATTATTTAAAACAATTTTTTGTTTTTCTTTTAAGAGAAACTTACTAAGCAACCTGAAAAGAATTGAAACTTCTTCAAGAGGTCGACTCCAGTTTTCTGTTGAAAATGCGTACAAGGTAAGAGCTTTCAAGCCTAGTTCGTCAGCTGATTGTACAATGTCGGAAACAACAGCTGAGCCTCTAACATGTCCCCATATGCGAGGGCGAATACGCTGGTTAGCCCACCGTCCATTCCCGTCCATAAT
>JBILYY010000277.1:0-2813 GCA_044377495.1 Bacteriovoracaceae bacterium
AGGACAATATTGAGTTCTTTTGCCCAATCATCTGGATCATTTTTAGCGTTCTCTAAATCCTTCGTTTTTTCATTCATCCATTCCAAATTAAATTCTTCTGAGCTTAGTCTCGTATAGCTTCGACCTCGCATGCCCTGAGGTAGGCTTGAAGTCCTTTTAATTTTTGTTGGCCTATCTTTAGCTTGTTCCTCATGCATTTTTTTAACGATCATTTTATTAATCTTCACAATGTCCGCACTTTCAAACTGCTTGTGTGCAAACTCGAAGTAATCTTCATCGAAGGTTTTCCCCATGAAGTCTGCGGCCCTAACTGCGTAGATTTTTTTAGCATTCTCAAGGTACTGATCTTTAAACATGATTTCTCCTCAACTTTTTCTAATAATGTACCGAATAGGTTGGACATATTATGACGTTCGTTTAATTGGGGTTTCAGCATGTCTAAGTCATTGGAAGGTAAGGGAATCGTTGTAAGACAGAATAGGATCAAGAGACTTCTGTCTAACAAAACTGAAGATTCGGCACGTTCAATCACGGACATTTTGAATGACCTTAAAGGCGAAGGCTACGTTGTTGATCGTAGGACAATTGCGAGAGATATTGATGCCATTTCTCGTCCTGATTTTATGCTCTCTGAAACTGAAACAAATCCTGTGAAATATTTTTTTAATGGGGATCTTCCCCAGGCCTACGAACTGGTTTTTGATGAGAATCAACTTCAAACAATTGTTTTAGCTCTTCAGAGTTTAAAGCAGATGTCTCCCGATGTGATTAAGACTCTTTGTACTGAAGTAGAAGAGACTCTCGTAAATAGACTCCCACATGAATTGAAAGATGAGTTTAAGCACCTCCAGAGCATCTCTAACGCTTCACCTACTGTTTTAGGCGAAGGTGGCGATATTGATCCGGGTGTTCTTCAAACGGTCCTCCTGTGCCTTAGAAAAGGGAAAGTATTTGAGTGCACGTACTCTTCACCCGACGAATCAAGACCTTCAAAAGGCTTAAGAAGCTTTGCCCCACTTAAGCTTCATTTTGTCGGTACTCCATACCTATATGTTTACGACACCGAAGATAATGTTATTAAAATGCTGAGAATTTCCAGAATCCACAATGTGACGATGTCGGATAAAGATGTAAAAAAATCCCGGGCAAGAGAGATCAATCTTCAACATGTGTTCGGTGGATACGGAAAGGGCACAGAGAAAATTATTGATTACGAAATCACATGCACCAAACCCATGGCGAACAAGTTTAGTGAACAGAGAATTCATCCCTCTCAGAAGATAGAAGTCCTCAAGGGAGGACTGTTTAAGATTACGTTTTCGGTAAATGATAGTTTGGAAGTTGTTCGAATGCTCGCTCAGTATGGGGAGTGGATTAGAGGGATTCGGCCGGAGAGTGCTTATGAGAAAGTTAAGGCGATTTGGGAGCAGGGGCTTAAAGCTTCTTAAGTGTTTATATCGTTAGAACATTTCCCAAGCTCGGTCACTCATTAATCTGTATTTAGGGCCACATGGACATGATTTGTCCAAACCATATTATAAAATCCACTAGCACATACAAACTAGATTTAAAAGGATGATGAAAATGAAAAGAATGAAGGATAATGAGAAGTCAAAGATGAGAGCTGTATCATTAGACGATGAAACTGATTCATTACTTCTTGGAGTCGGAGAAGGTTCAAGAACAGGCGGAATCAGGGAACTTGTAGAGCTTTATCAAATTGTTTCAGCTTTAGAGGGAACAACTTACAGAGAAAAGAAATATAAATTAATTAGCATGGTTCAGGAGAAGAAAAAAGTAGCTTAACATGAAGAAATTTTTTATACCGAAAATTTTCAATAAAGACGGCAGCGTCACAATTCAAGAGTTCAAAGAATTACCGCCTGAATTATTTACTAAAGTGATAAAAGAAACCCCAGACATGGGGTATTGCACTATTTTAGACACAGAAACAACCGGCCTTGACCATGAGAAAGATGAAATCATTGAGATTGCGATCAGGAAGTGGATTTACCATAAGCGTGATCACTATTTAATTAAACCTGTTGAAGAATATTCTCAACTGAACGAGCCCGTTAAAAATGAGATCTCTGAGGCCATCACAGAAATCACAGGCATCACCAAAGATGATGTTAAGGGCAAGAAGATTGACTGGAGTATTGTCTCAAGGCTAATTTCTCAATCAGATTTTGTATTAGCTCATAATGCAGGGTTTGATAGGCCAATGATTGAAGCTGTACCAGAGGTCTCTGAAATTTCAGCATCTAAGATTTGGGCATGCACCCTCGTTCAAGTTGACTGGTCCGGCAAAGGATTTTTGTCTTCAAAACAAGAACTACTCAGTATCTTTCATGGGTTTCACTATGCAGGACACAGAGCACTCACTGATATTGATGCTTTGGCAAATATACTTCTTCAGGGTGATTACTTAAAAGAAATTCTAGCTAATGCAAAAACTAAACAGGTAAAAGTAGATTGTATCCAAGCACCTTTTGATTCAAAAGATCTTTTGAAAGCGAATGGCTTCTCTTGGGATGGATCAAATAAGTTTTGGACAAAGCTAGTTTCTGAGACAGAGGTTGAGGAGATGAAGGTGTTTTTGACGGAGAAGGTTTATTCGAAGGGGAAGATGGGGGCGGATTTTACACCAATCAATATTCGTGATCGGTTCAAGGCATAATCTAAGAGAACTGAAAACGCTGTAATCTTCTTCGTTAAAGATTTGTCGTGGTCAGTCAGTTATTGGTCATAAGCTTCTATCTACAAGATGAATCGCATCCGCGGCGTGGTTTGTTTGGGGACGCTTTAACTTT
>JBILYY010000278.1:0-2808 GCA_044377495.1 Bacteriovoracaceae bacterium
GAGTTTGCGTTTTATTGTCCCAGCTCAAAAAACGATGGGAAAGTAGTTGTTTTAAAGAAATTTTCACCGAAAAGAGAAGTAGCATCTGAGGCCCAACCTTGGGTCCCAAAAGAATATTAGGAAGAAACTTTCATGAGTAGTGTTTTTCAAGATGCCATTGCCAACCTCTTGTCTCCAATCGGAGACCTGCTTAAAGATTCGTCTGTATCTGAAATCATGATCAATGGACCTCACGAAATTTTTATTGAAAGAAAAGGTCTTGTTTATAAAGTAGAAAATAGATTTGCTGATGATGAAGCATTGATGGCCTCTATGCGGGCGATTGCTCAGTCTGTGGGTCGAGTGATTGATGCCGACAATCCAAGACTAGATGCTCGCTTGCCTGATGGGTCTCGTATCGCAGTAGTACTTCCACCAATGGCCAAGGCCGGCGTGACAGTCGCTATTCGAAAATTTTCCGAAGAAAAATTAGGTTTGAAGGACATGATTAATTTCGGTTCTCTTTCACCTGATGGTGCGCGTTTTCTCGATTGTATTATGTACCTTGGGAAAAACACACTCGTAAGCGGTGGTACCGGATCAGGTAAAACCACCATGCTAAATATTCTCGGTGGGCGTATGCCCAAAACACAGCGTCTATTAATTATTGAAGATGCAGCAGAACTACAAATTAAAGCTGAGCACGTAGTACGTTTTGAAACCCGCAAAGAAAACCTTGAGCGTGGTATTAAAGGTGTCTCGATCCGAGATTTGATGGAATCGGCACTTCGACTTCGTCCCGATCGAATTATCGTAGGGGAGGTTCGAGGACCTGAGGCCCTGGATCTTTTGAACGCCATGAGCACGGGTCACGAAGGTTCAATGGGAACGGTTCACGCCAATACTCCACTTGATGCATGTACACGTCTAGAAACACTTTGCCTGATGGGTGAAACCAGAATTCCGCCTGATGCCATTCGTAAAATGGTGGGAAGTGCCTTGCAGATGATTGTTCAATGCTCTCGTTATCATGATGGCGGTCGTAGAACATCTCATATCTCAGAAGTCTTGGGAGTGGATGAACATGGCCGATATATCGTTCGGGATATTTTTCGCTGGATACAAACCGGCAAAGACCCTGAGACTCATAGATATATTGGAGAAATGGTTGCGACTGGATATGTGCCAAGTTTTTTTGAAGAATTTATTGCCAATAAATTACCTTTTCCTAAAACCAATTTCAAAGCTCCAGAATGGGCAGTGCCACTTCTAAAAAAAGCCTCTTAAGTAAAAAAGTCGCAGTCCTCCTGGTGAGTCTTGTCCTCACCGGAATCGTTATGCGCGTTCTTAGTCCGGCCCAAAAGTTGGACTCCAGACTTTATTACACCTTCGAACAGGCGACACTGTATCTTGAAGGTCTCACCGAAATAGAGAAGCAGAACTACTTTTACGGTGAGCTTTTTGATTTTTGGTTTATGGTTAATTACTCTTGGTTATTATTTTTAGCATTTAGAAAATTCGTTCCGAATAAGAAATATATTGTCGTGGCATTCGGGCCAGGCATTCTGGATTTGTTTGAAACAGGCCTTATTACGCGGTACTTACATAGCAGAGAGTTTAATTCGGCCTATCAGTTTCTCCCTGCAATCAGTTCTTTCAAATGGTTGTTGGGATTTGTGATTTTCCTCTATCTCGGAAAAAAAATAATCTTTTGGCGCAGAGCTAATTACTAAAAAATCCCCAATAATCTATTTTCTGCTGTAATCTCTTAGCTCAAATACAAGGAGCTTTTATGAGTAGCATCAAAAATATTCACGCCCGTCAGATTTTAGATTCTCGTGGAAATCCCACGATAGAAGTTGATGTTACAACAGAGAATGGTTTTGTTGGTAGGGCCTCGGTACCGTCAGGTGCTTCGACTGGAAGTCGAGAAGCTTTGGAACTTCGTGACGGCGATAAATCACGCTTCATGGGTAAGGGAGTGCTGAAAGCAATTGATAATGTTAACAAAATTATTGCACCAAAACTCATTGGCAAAAATGTTTTCGAACAACGATCTATTGATCATTTGATGCTTGAATTAGATGGAACTGAAAATAAAGACAAGCTAGGAGCAAACGCTATTTTAGGTGTTTCAATGGCCGTTTGTCGTGCTGCTGCTCTCGTAAAAGGTAAACCGGTTTATAAATATCTTTTCGAAGATTTAAAAGTTCCAAATCCTGTTGGAAAAATGAGACTTCCGACGCCGCTTATGAACATCATCAATGGTGGAGCTCACGCTTCAAATAATCTTGATATTCAGGAATTCATGATTGTTCCTCATATGAAGAAAAGTTTTTCTGAGAATTTACGGGCCGGGGTTGAAGTTTTTCATCATTTGAAAAAAGTGCTATCTGATAAAGGTTATTCAACCAACGTTGGTGACGAAGGCGGATTTGCGCCTGATCTAAAGAGCCACGATGAAGCAATTGAATGCATTTTGTCTGCTATCACAAAAGCTGGATATAAACCTGGCATCGATATTTCACTTGCCCTTGATTGTGCTGCCTCAGAATTTTATAAAGATGGAAAATATGAAATGCAGGGCAAGACTTACACTTCAGCTGAAATGATTCCTTATTATGAGCATATGACTAAAATTGCGCCTATCTATTCTATTGAAGATGGATTTGATGAAAGTGATCAACAAGGCTTTATTAACTTTCAAGCGAAATTGGGTGCCCAGTTGGTTAACGTTGGTGACGATCTTTTTGTAACTAATGCAAAAATTCTTAAGCGTGGGATTGATAACAAAGAGGCAAACGCCATTTTAGTTAAAGTAAATCAAAT
>JBILYY010000148.1:0-8296 GCA_044377495.1 Bacteriovoracaceae bacterium
GATAATCAGAGAGAAGGAAATAACAGCTACCAACCGCATTCAATAGATCTACATCGGATATCGATTCATTTAGGAGACCTTGAAAAAGTGGCAAGGCCAGATCTGCAAGGCCATAACTAAGATAAAGTCGCGCTAGGTTATAACGAGGTGTTTTTGAAAAGCGAGATTGTTTGTTCGCCTTCTCAAAAGCCACGAGAGCTTTTTGATCTTCACCCTGTCTTGAATAAAGTACTCCAATATTGTTTAAAGCAGGGATATAGCCAGGCCCAACTTCTAAGGCCTTATTGTAAAATAAGAGCGCTTTGCGAATAGAGCCTTGATTAAGATGGCAATTAGCAATCATATTCCAATAAGCTGGAATTTTTTGATAGCTATTAAAAACGCTGCTGGCGACTGCAAATGCCTTTTCAAAGTCTTTTTTCGAACATCTCATGGCAATTTCAATCAAAGGATCTTTATTATCAGCGAGCATCCCTATTTCTTCGGCCGAATATCTATCGAGAGTTTCATCCTGGAGGGCCGGATTAAGTGTTTTAGGTTTATCGGTGTAAAAATCATTTACATCCGAAGGAGCTAAAACTTTTTCTTTTTTGAAAGAATCTTTAGAAACTTTCGCCGTTTGTGAGTCTGATATTTTTTCTTTTGAAACTTTCCCAGTTGAGCAACTCGTAATGACTAAAATTAAAAGAAGACTTATCAATCTCATCTTTTACCCCCACGATCCATTAAGACCGCTTGTTTGGAAGTAAGATAACGTTTAAAGTTATCCTGCGTATCAAACAATACTGAAAAATTCGAACGACTTAAAATTTTATTTTCCATTATTAACTTCGTTATTTCTGTTCGCTGTTTACGAGAATTTAACAAGATGGGCTTATAAACATCTGACATCGCTTTTTGAAAACTTGCTATGTACTCAGGTGATTTCCCTTCAGGTATAAATGCCTTGATGGATTGACCAAAACTTTCGTAGGCATCAATAACATACTTGTAAGCATCAACAATGCCTTTTCCAGATCCCGTTTTTTGGATGTTATTAACTTGGACTGTCATTTGATCAAGCACTTGTAGCTTAGATTTAACTGCTGCATTAAATTCATTTTCAGGAAATGTTAAAGATATTTGATCTAGTTTTTGTTTTCTCTCAGCTAGTAACCCCAGCATCTTAAAAGCAATTAGATCAAGGGCCTCAACAGGAATATCTAATTTCTGAGCTTTAGATTGTGTAAAAAACATTTTTTGTTTTTCTTCAATTTCTCGAGCTTTATTCATATCACCAATATTTGCATACACTTTGCGAAGGTCTTCATAGGGCTTAATCAAATTGGGGAAGTTTTTTGAATTTTTTTCAAGTTCAACAACCTGGGCTTCAAATTGTTCCCATTTTTTTGCCTTTCCTAGATCCTTGATTAGTTCAACTGTCACTTCGGTAACGACGGCATCAGCGATCAGACAGGTTTTTCCATATTCTTTTATTTCTAGAGCCTTATCAAGGTCACCGTTTGCGAGGGCTATAAAAACTGCATTTTTATACGCAACTGCTTTATTAGATGAATTTTCTTTGCACAATTTAACTAAGACTTTATAGGACAGATCTGATGATTGTTCAAAATGTTGTTTAAGAAATAGGCCTGCAGAAATAGAAAGGTAGGAGTCTGAGAATTTCACAACATCAGAAGTATCCATCTCTTTGACAGCAATGACGCCCCAAAGATAACTTTGATTAGAATTACCCATTTCATAATAAAGTGCAGACAAGTTGTAAGCAGCATTTACTTTAGCCTTGGGAGTGCTATCTTCACCCTCATAAATCTTGTGATAGCCTTTTAATGCCACGTCTTTTTGACCTTTCTGCAATGACTGTTGAACTCCTTCAATTTGGATTTTAGTCATTAACGCTCTTAGGGCGTCCGCATATTTCTTAGACACGGTATATTTCCCGTCATTAATATCTGCGACGTAAGTTTTAACTTTTACATAGTTTTTCTTTGAACGATAATGTTCCATGATTTTTGCAAGCATGCCTTCCTGCTTTTCAAAATCTTTGGAAAAGCTTTCAGCAAATGACCCAAGTGTAGCTTCCGCTCCTGCGATGTCTCCAGACGCAAACTGTGAATTAAAAAACTTTACATACACAGAGTTCGCTCGTTGCGATTTTTTATCAACCGAAAGATAACGTGAATAGACAGGCACATAATTTTTTTCAGCAGTCGTTTTATTTAATGACGATTGACCTAAAGAGGACAACATACCGTCAAGGGACTGTGACACAATCTTGGACTCACCAGACATTTTAGCCGCGTCAAAAGCTTTAATATACATATTTAAAGCTGCCTCATAGTCACTGGCAGCATAAGAAGTTTCTCCCTGAAAAAAAACTTTCTCTGCTTTCTGAGAAGGATTCAAAACTGCAGCATATTCAAAATAAGTTATCGCTTGAGACGATTTTAACTTTTGAATTTTTGGCACTTGTTTGTACAAGTCTGAAGCCGTTACCTTCTGGAGTTCAGCTGCCTTTTTATTTACATGATAAGACAATCGCTTTAACTGATCCTCATCAAGAGGTTTAGCATTGTGGAGTTTCATTAACTTGCCACTAACTTCTAAATGTTCCGAAACTTTATTGTATTTATCAAATAGTTCTAACTGAGCAATATAGATTTCAATTTGTCGATCGCGGTTTTTTTCAAATTTGGCTGCTTGTTCTAGAAGGCTTTCAGCTTGCGAAAAACGGCCTTGAGTCGTTATTGAAGCTGCAATTTTAACGAATTGCTCTGTGTAATTCATGCCTAAAGATTCATAAAATTTGACAGCATCATTAATGCGCCCAGAATCAACATAAAAAACACCAATATCACGTTCGACCTGTGACCTCATATCAATAAATTTCCCAGTTGAACTCTTCTTATGGATATCGCGCATTAGATTAATGGCCTGATCATACTTATTCACTCGGTAGTAACACCAAGCGAGGTTGAACGAGTCTTTAGTCCACCATTTTTCGGCCGTTTTGTTTAAAGACGCTTGATAAAGCGGAATCGCTTCTTTGTATTTGTGATCATTAAAGTACATATCCGCAAGGGCCTGCTGGGACTTAATACCAATTTTTGAAGTTGGTGAAGATTTTTTATTCGATAACTGAAAGTACTTTTGAGATAGTTCGGTTTTACCTAGCTCTTTATAGTTATAGGCAAGGATGTAATAAACTTCGCCAATACCTTTGTAGTTTGGAAAACGCTTAATTACTATTTCAGCTGCATCATTGGCAGAATCAAAATACTGAGATGATTTTTTAAAGTAATCATTTTTATCGATTGTTTGTCTTTGCTCGGATGGAATTGCTAAATATTGTTCATTTTCAACTTCTCTCCAAAGTCGTGCTTTTTCAAGATTCAATTCAGAAATTCTCAAAAGTGTATCTGGTGATCTAAAGTCTTCCTGCTTAGCAAGTTGAGTTACTTCTTTAAGTTCATCTTCCACAATCTCAATAATTTGTTTTCTTCGATCATCCATTGTTAACTTACGTGCGAAAGCGGACTGGAACAAAATTAAAAAAATTAAAAGTAGTTTTAACATTCCGACCTCAACGCAAACACATAGTCGCCCAATTCATCGGCCCAGAACTCGCCATTGAATGTCCAGAAATACTGCTTGTCATTTCTTTCAATGTATTTAACATCTCCACGTTTTTTTCCGCTCGTAGAATTATCTGTTTTATAAAGTCTTTCTTTCCTAAGCGCTAAAATTTCTAATTTTATATAGCTCATACCTTCAAAAGACGAATATAGCTCAGCGTACTTCATGACCATACCGGCACGGACGTAGGCGCCTAATACAGTTCTATACTCGTCAAGTACAATTTTTAAATTACTCATGAGTTTGGCACGAAAACCAGTCGATGGCTTATTTCGAATTTTATTATATTCAGCAATTGCTGTTGAAAATGCACCTTTCATTTCAATGAAGGCCCCCTCTTTTTCAACAGAATTTAGGATAGAATCGATGATAGGCAGAGGTGCAGGCTTAGTATTTTCATGATCTGCCATTAAATCATAATAGTATTTATAATTTTTGCCTCGACTCTGTAAGAAGGTTCTTAGATCTCTTGATGGTTGGAATAACTCATTATAAAATTCATCAGCCGTTTTTTTGGCATCTTCATAAAGACACATTTTCATATAAGTGAGGGCTTTTAAAATCTCGACTTCTGGTTTGAAAATAAAATCAAAAACCGGAGCTTTATAGGAAACTAGTTTCCCTAACGTTCTGTTATAATTTTTTACATAATAACTTGTCCACGCCTCTTCAAATAGAATTTCAGGCCAAACAAATGATGACTTCTGAATGTCGAGATAATTAAGTTCTGCTTGCTGGTAGTTTTTATTCGCGAATTGGGCCCGGGCAACACCCGCGATACAATAATCACGATTTAAGAGATACTGCTGTTTTTGTATATTTGAATCAGTATCACTACTTTGACTTTCTGAAGTTCTAATACAATCTTTAAATTGCGCTTCAGACTCAGTAAATTTATTCAATGAAGAGTAGATCGTCCCTTTCATATGCGCAACATAGGGATAAGCCGAATGATCACTTCCAACTCTGTTCAATTCAGCTAATGCTTCTTGTGGTTGATTCTTTTTAAACAGTCTTTTTGCCAGGATATATCTAATATTTCCCGATTTTGAACGCGATAAAATATCTACCGGCAAGGTCTCAAATGGTTTAAGTCCTGTAATATAGAGCATTTTATCGAAAGCTCTTTCAAGATCTTCGTCGAGAGGCGTTGTATTTTTAACTAAAAAGTTTTTCATCCAAGGGACCGCGGAGAAGTAATAGCCACTCTCCACTAGCTCAATAATGGTTTTTCTTTCTCCACTTAGTGAAGTTGCACCTTTATTGTAAATTCCTTCTGCCGACTCATATGAGGCTAAAGCTGGAAGAGAAATGAGAAGACCAAAAATAATTTTCGAGAACATCCTTGTTCTCCTTTTTTTTTCAATTAACTTAAAAAGCGTAATTTAGACCAAGTCCCAGATCGTAATTGCTAAAGATGCTATTTGTGGTAATTGAATTACCACTTTTTTTAATATCTTCTGTTTTAGGCTTAGCATGCAGGCCTGTAAAATCAATCCGTAATGACCAACTCTCATTGATATACACCCGAAGACCAGTGTTCCATAGTATTCCAAGGCTATTTGTACTGGTTAAGCTTGAACTAGGTACAGAGTCAAATTCACCCCGATTGTCCAAAATATTTATACTTGCAGCTCCAAGTCCAAACATCCAATCGTAGTAAAAGACTTTATTAAATGTATTAATTTTTGAATAAAACGGAGACCACATCATCATGGCACCTAAGTAAGAATCGACTTTTCTATAAAAAGCTTTGGCCTGCTGGTCTTCAACACCTTTAGCAGTATCGTTTGTACTTCCTGAATTTTTTCCGAAAACACCTTCGATACCCCAATCTTCATTAAAGAAGTATCCACCTCTTACAGTTCCACCATAAGAATCAACAAAAGCTCCACTGATCGTTTTAACACCGCTTGCACCGACATAGACATTACCAACTTTGCGGAATTTTCGATTTTGTAGTACATAGATTTCTTTGTCTTTATCTAGCCATGAAAATTCATAGACAGATTTTTCGTTCGCAACAACGACTCCACTGATGAGAAAAACACAAAGTAGAAAAAATACTTTTTTAATCATTTACACTTCACTTGTTAGACTTAATTACTAATTAAAATTCTAACATGCTTCGTAACTGGTGCAAGTTATCGTATTAACGAGGGCAAATATCACCATAGATGCACTGAGCACAATGGTCGGAATTAATCTGCCATGGTCGATTCTGTGACTGCCAAAGTGGAAAAAGATCGCTTTCGCATTGTGAACGGTTCACTTTTATTTCAAGAATTTGTTTTTGATCTACGAATACAAGCTTTAGTATTATTTCTGAGCTAGCTGGTATGCGTCCAAGTTCGTAAAGAGCGTAGGCATAGACTTTTAATTGAACCCAATAATGGCCAAGATTTTCCTGGGTGATTCTACCCGTTTTATAATCCCATATCTGAGCGTTTTGATTTGTTTTCGGCATAAGAAGTAAGTCAGGTATTCCTGAAATCATAAAATTGAAAAATTTAAATTTTAGAGATTTCTCAGGCACCATTTCATACTCAACAGATAAATCTCTAAGTTGATTAAGTGTCCATTCAATCGGCGCATGATGCTCAGTTGAATAGACAGCCCGAGGGACAACGAAGTTTCTTTCAACTCCCTCAGCAATCTGAGCGTGAATATAAGTGCCTCGATCGGCAGAAGATCTCATCACAGTGGCCAGCTCTTCAGATTGATCGTCAGGTGTTTCGTACTGAATTTTTGTGTTTTCCTTACCTTTAAGTTTTAGCACATTTTCGAGATAAAACTTTCTAGGACAATCAACCAGTGAATTTAAGCGGGTCACACTTAATTCGGCTGCGAGACTAAGTTCACTCGTTCCTTCGCCTTTGGACAACATGCCAACTGCATCATGAAAAAACAACGGAAGTTGGGGGCGAGACTGTGATTGTAGAAGCTCGCGAGAATCAAAATTTTCGACCTCAGTAACTTGGACTGATTTTGAACTTTCTGGTGTGAGGCCAACATTGAACCAATGATTCAATCCATCGATCCAACTATTTTCTGGGATACTAAAACTTTTCTCCGGCAAACCAAGGCTTACCCAGACAAGCTTCTTCTTGGCGCGGGTGCAGGCCACATAGAACAGGCGCTTGGCTTCAGAAAAGCTTTTATATTTTGATAGTTCATTTTCAAAAAGATAAAAGGGAGAAGATCTTTTATCCCTTTGCGATAAATCCATAAACCATTTAAAACTACCTGGCATGTCTCCGAATAAAGAGCCATCACTCGCCTCTTTACCGTTAGTATAAATACCACCTAAATAAACAGTATCAAACTCCAGCCCTTTAGAAGCATGGGCCGTCATGATTTGGACCATGTGAGAATTCTCACCAGAGCGCAATTCTAAGCTGATTCTGTCATTATCACCTTTTGCAATCTGAATCATCACGGCCTCTGAATTCTGATGATGAAGCTCATTAATAGTTTCAATGATTTTCATATTGATATCGGAATTTTCATTGGTAACACCAAGGATGTGAAGAAATTTTCGAAATCCTTCCACTAACCCCCAGTAACTGACATTAAGATCAAAAACTTCTAGATCATCTGGACCGAGATGAGTTGGCAGATTCAGGACATCCAAATAACTCTTAATTAAAAATAACGGGTAGCGATTTTTGGTTTGGGGATTCGAATCAAATTGTCTTCGCAGTAAACAAAGAAAGATTCCAATAACAGGATCATCCATTAGGTCTATTTTGAACTGGGCAGTAAAGCCAACTTTTCTGTCCATCAAAAATCGAATCAGATCCATGCTCGGCTTCAATTTACTATATAAAATGGTGCATACATCTTGAGGACTAGAAGTTCTTTCTTTGAAGATCGATTCAGCTAAAAGGTGTGCCTCGATTCTGTTGATATTTTCATTATTAAATTTACTTTCAACTTCCAGATCTCTCTCTAAAGTCGCAGACAGTATTTCAATCGTACCAGTTATGTCAGATGGCCCAGTCTCTGTAGGAACATTTTGATCTTCGGCTTCCACTGAAAAAGCATCATGACCTTCAAATCCCTTCCCTAAAGGCAGAACTATTCTAAAAAGGGAATTATTGAAATGGATAACACCGGCCAAGGAACGGTAGTTATTAGCGAGAGTTCTCACATCAGGTACTAAGTGCGCACAGTCTTTAAAGACAGACAATTCACCGCCTCGGAAGCCATATATCGCCTGTTTTGCATCACCAACACAAAAAAGTTTTTTATAATCATTTCCAATCAACGACTGAATGATTTTAAACTGTAGCGCCGAGGTATCCTGGAACTCATCCACAATGAAATAACTATAGATTTTTTGAATACGAGCGAGGTCTTCCTTATTATCCAGACCTAGGGCCACTAAGTATTCAATGTCACCAAAAGTTAACCCTTGATTAGGATCCAAACCTTCGTCAATCCAAACAAATAGTTCGTGACAAAGTTTCATCCAAGGCAAAATCTTAGTTTCATAATTTTGAACATAAAGTTCAATTTCAGGCATCCACAGCATGACCCATTTTTTAAAAACTTGCCGACTTAGATGGGCCTGCTCATAGGCCTCACATTTCTTTTTAACCGTAGTTTCAGGTCTGAATGTCTTATCCGCCATGAATTTATAATAAATATCGAGCTT
>JBILYY010000149.1:0-8280 GCA_044377495.1 Bacteriovoracaceae bacterium
ACTTTATAAACTCAAACCGCAAAATATTATTCTTGGAAATGGTTCCGAAGGAATCATGGGTTACATCGTAAGAGCTTTTCTACAGCCAGATGAAGAAGTGGTTACTAGCGAAAATACCTTTATTGGTTTTTTAATTTTGGCAAAATCGGTTGGGGCAAAACTAGTTCAGGTTCCACGTAAATCTGATTACAAATACGATGTCGAGGCAATGGCAAAAAAAATCACGGCCAACACCAAGATTGTTTATATAGCCAACCCGGACAATCCAACCGGAACTTATATCACCAAAGAAGAATTTGATTTTCTCATGAAGCATGTTCCGGCCCACACCATCGTCATTTTAGATGAAGCTTACTTTGAGTTTGCACAGGCCACTTGGGATTATCCCGATTCAATGCACTACCGCTACGACAACGTGATTACACTTAGAACTTTCTCTAAAGCTTATGGGCTTTCAGGAATTCGTTGTGGATACGGCTTTGGACATGATTATCTCATTGGAAATTTGCATAAAGTAAAACTTCCGTTTGAACCAAGTTCAATTGCCCAAAAAGGGGCATATGGGGCCATTAAGGATTACCCTCACCTCGTTCGCACGCTTGAAAACAATAAAGAGCAATATGAAATTCTTTTTGATTATCTCACTCAAGCTGGCTTAAAACCTATTCCTTCGGTTACGAATTTCATCACACTCAAAACTGGAACTGAAGAAGCAAGCTTGTTTCTATTTAATGAACTTCTTAATCATGGAGTCATTATTCGTCCCTTGCGCGCAAACCTCATGCCTGATCATGTTCGAATTTCAATAGGGACTAAAGAAGAAATGAATCACTTCTATGAGGCCATGTCTGAAGTCTTACCTCGCTATAAAGAAAAATTTGGGACCAAAATATGAAAATCTGTACCTATAAACGACCCTCCACTTTCGGAATACAAAAACGTTTAGGGATTCTCTACAACGAGAAAACTATTATAGATGTTAACTTAACTTGGCAGGCAGTTTTTGAAAGATTCGGTTTTTATGCTCCTGACAAACGTGCTGATCTACTTGCCCCGAACTCACTGGCGGCTTTTTTAAGAATGTATCAAGATAATTCAATCCAAAAGATGCAGGAAACTCTCCAGTGCTGGGGTGATCTTGCTTCACGCGGAATTCTTAAAACAAAAAATCAAGCAGACATTGCTTTTCATCTTCTTGATGCTAAAGAAACTACCTTTGATGCTCCCTTGGACGAAATTAACATGTACCGAGATTTCTATGCTCACGAAAAGCATGTCAAAAAAGGTTTTGAAAAAAGAAACGAGCCTGTTCCTCCGGCATGGTATGAGATTCCTGCTTATTACAAAGGTGGGAATACGGGATTCATTGGCCACGATGCCATCATCCCTTGGCCTTACTACTCTCAACAAATTGATTATGAACTAGAACTTGGCGTAGTCATTGGTCGCGATGGGAAAAACGTAAAGGCCAAAGATATTCATAAACATATTTTCGGATTCACCATCTTAAATGATATCTCTGCCCGTGATATTCAGCGCAAAGAAATGTCAATTCGTCTTGGTCCAGCTAAAGGTAAAGACTGGTGCTCGATTATGGGTCCAGTTATCGTCACTTATGATGAATTTAATTATCAGGAACCAAATCTAACCATGACTGCATCCGTAAACGGTGAAGAATGGTCGAGAGGCCAGTCCGGTGATTCGCACTATTCGTGGGGCCAAATCATTGAACATATCGGAATGGAAGAATGGATTCGTGCCACAGATTTCATTGGCTCGGGCACAGTTGGAACAGGTTGCGGGCTAGAACTAGATAAATGGATTCAACCAGGTGACGTAGTCGAACTAGAAATTGAAAAAATTGGAAAGTTAAGAAATATTGTGGGAACACCAAATCCAAAACCATAAGGGTTGTAACATGGAAAACTTTAAGGCCAGCGGCATCTATACAAAACAAGCTCACGTAAAAATCCCTGAAGGACTTTTTGAAGAGGAGCATGGCCGCAAAGGTTTTTTTGGGCGAGTGGCGCATCTTTATCGCAAAAACCAACCCACTGATTGGAGTAATATTGAGGGCGATCTTAAGCCGCGCAACTTACCTCCCATCTTTAGTGAAAAAACTCTGGATAATAAATTCGTAAAAATTCTTTATAACAATGACGCTGAAGTTTATCTTGGCTCAAGAACTAGGCCATACGAAACATTTTACCGTAATGCTGATCATGATGAGATGTTTTTCATTCACGAAGGCGAGGGTCGAATGGAAACAACATTCGGGCACATCCCATTTGTGAAGGGCGATTACATTATCATGCCAAGAGGAACGACTTATAAAACTTTCCTCAGCAAACCTTGCAAAATTTTAAAAGTAGAATCGAAATCAGAATTTGAAGATCCGAGCCGTGGCATTCTTGGACCCAATGCTCTTTATGATCAGACTGCTAAATTTATTCCGGAAGCTGCAATTGGAAGCGAACAGAATCTCCCCGAGTATAAAATTACAATTAAATACCGCGGAAAAAATACTGTAGTGACCTACCCTTTTAATCCGCTAGATGCTGTGGGTTGGAAAGGTTCGCTTTATCCTTGGAAAATTTCAATTTATGATTATTGTCCGATAACTTCGCACCGTTATCATATTCCACCATCAGGCCACACCATGTTCGTGGCGCACAATTTTGTGATTTGCTCATTTGTGGCTCGGCCTTTGGAACATACCTCAGAGGGTGTTTTAAAAGTTCCTTTTTATCACTCAAATATTGATTACGATGAAGTACTTTTCTATCATCAGGGGAATTTCTTCTCTCGAGACAACATAGATTCCGGTGCCATCACTTACCACCCTCAAGGCATCAATCATGGCCCTCATCCTAAGGCCTTTGCCAAAGCAAATGAGAAAGAATGGACCGATGAATTCGCAGTGATGATCGATACCCGCTTCCCACTGGATATGACTGATGAATTTGAGCGGCTCGAGAATAAGGATTATTGGAAGAGCTGGATGACTTAATCCGACTTTTTCGCTCATGGGAATTCCCACATTTTCCCTCTTTCGCAAAATCAGGAAGAAGGAGAAAATAGAGTGATAAGCCTTCACTTAAAAGGAAATCTCATGAAGATGTTTTACGTTCTCGCTTTAGCTTTGGCATCCACAGGTGTTTTTGCCACTTCAATTGAACTCCCTGACACATTAACTACCAAACAAATTGAAGATGTAAGCTCAGAGTTTGCCGTCAATCTTTCACATACGGCCGTTGCTGCTCCCGAAACAGAAGGTATTTGGGGTATAGAAGTTGGTGTCATTGCCGGTAAAACGGCATCTCCAGAATTGGCAGATCTTATTGATGAAACAGGTGAAGATGGAAGTAATTTTAAAACCATCTACCATGCTGGACTAATGGCACGTGCTCACTTTCCCTTGGACATCTTTGCAGAAATGACAATACTTCCAGAAAGAGAAGTTAGTGATGTAACCATTAAGAATGGCACATTTGGATTAGGATGGAACGCAGGTGCATTTTTTAATCTACCTCTTGATTTGGCAATTGGTGCGAACTTTTCTAATTCTGAAGTTTCATACAGTCAGATAATTAATAATACTTCCACAGGAAGTGTCGCGATTGATTCAGACATTCAGTTTGCTGCCAAAACGAGAGTTCTATATGTGGGTTTGAGTAAGAAATTTTTATTTTTCACTCCATACGCAAAAATTGGTTCTGCAAAATATGATGCCGACGTTGAAGTAGATGCTGGTGGCACTTCAGGAACAATTTTTGTGAGTGGTGATCAAAAGGAATCTGTTTCTGGTACTGGTGGTTATTACGCTATTGGTGCAAATCTTCAGTTCTTAGTGCTTCGATTTGGTTTCGAAGCGTCCAAAACACTTGATGTCGGTAGAGTCAGCGGTAAATTATCTTTAGCTTTCTAAATTCCAAAGGGCCTTCGGGCCCTTTTTTTATTTAAATAATTCAATTTTCTCAGCGTATTTTGGATAAATAATTTTCTTATCCGGATATGCCTTTATCATTTTCTCCAGCAGCTCATGAATTTTAACCCCAGGCAAATAGGAAACTTCTGATTTAGGATTAAATCCAAAAACAAAATTATCAAAATGCGTTGGGATAAAAATGGAAGGCTTAAGGGCACCTGTATAACCATTAATAATCGCTTCATCATCTGGTCTGTTGGCCACACCCTGAATAACGACATCAACCTTATCCGTAAATGAATGAACGGAATTCAAAAATGGTTCTGACCCTTGATCAAGCAGAATATTACCTGATGGATGCTCGACATAATAAAACCATGTCTCCCCCATTCGGTAATCGTAGAAGCCGAAATCAAAATCTTCTCGAACCGGCCCATAGAGATACCTAAATCCCAGAGTTCGGATATGAGCATGCGTTCTCAAAATTGGCGTTATCGTAAATTTCCCTATTTTGATGGGCCTTAAACTTTCAATTCTTTCCGTTTTAATTTTTGGGTCTTTATATGCCTTCGCCACGATTTCTGAACTTCCGTCGACGTAAAAGGTTGCTCCGGTGAGTTTAGAAACGATTGGAGCATCAATCACATGATCGTAATGAGAGTGGCTGGCAAAGAGTGCATTAACTTTTTCAAGCTTGTGCTCTTTAATCACACTGGCAACAAGGGCCTCATCCGACCTGAGGTCCGCAAGATTCAACCAATGCTGAATTCCGGCCCTCGTGAACATCGGATCAAAGAAAATCTTTGTTTCCTCATCTTCCAGAACTAGCGATGCCACCGTAAACCACCGTACTTCTACCTTGGCCAAGGCTTGACTCAGTGGGAGAAACATACAGGATATTAAAATAAGGATTTTAAACATAGCTCTACTTCTTATATGATGGGTCTCATGAAAACATATCAAACTAATGGTGCTTTTGCCGACAATTATAAATTCTTAATTGGATCAATCATTCCACGCCCTATTGCTGTAATTTCCACTAAGAATATTGATGGCTCAAATAATCTTGCACCTTTTTCATTCTTCACGGCCGTTTCCGCACAACCGATGATTATTGCTTTTTGCCCCATGATTAGAACTTCTACGGGTGATTTTAAAGACACCTTAAAAAATATCCTTCGTGAAAAAGAATTCGTAGTGAACTTTTGTACTGAAGATAACTATGAAAAAGTTAACCTTGCTTCAACCGAGCTTCCTTTCGGTGAAGATGAATTTAAATTCGCAGGTCTGACTCCCATGGCGTCTGAAGTTGTTAAGGCCTGTCGCCTCAAAGAATCACCGGTTCAATTTGAATGTGTTTTTAGGGACATGCTTTGTTATGGGAAAGAGCCTGGAGCTGGCTCGCTTATCACCGGCGAAGTGAAGCTCATTCATATCGAAGAAAAAATCATGAAAGATGGAAAAATTCTAACGGAACTATTCAAGGCCGTTGGAAGAGGCGCTGGAAATGACTGGTTTAAAACTGACAGTCGATTTGAAGTAGAACGTCTTACTAAAGCGCAAATTCAAAAATAAAAATTAACTCCTCAGGCCAATGCCATTAGTCCCAGAAATTGTCTCGGACGGGTTGCCCCATTTGAGTCAAAACGGCCTCTTTTGCTACGGCATTTCGATAAGATACTTTTGGCATAAATATAGCAGGAAGCATTCAACTTTCGAATGTCATAATTCCATGTCATTCAGCATCTAAATAAATTTATCTTTGGAGCCGAAGCTATGAACTCAATTTGTGAAAGATCGGATCTCTTGGTTTTTTCTCATCTGCGTTGGGATTGCATTTTCCAAAGGCAACTTCAGGTTCTTTTAAGATATGCCAAACATCGAAGAGTGTATTTTATCGAAGAAGCTATACTGGGTATAACCAATGAACCTCGCCTGTATATTAAAACGGCCGATGAGCAATTAAACATTATTGTTCCATACCTACCTAATGGCCTAAGCGATTCCGAAGTAAATACAGCAATGAGACTGATGTTAGACGAACTATTGTTGGATGAAGATATTGAAAATTTTACGACATTTTACTACTCACCAAAACCTTTGATCTATTCTAGTCATATGAAGCCATCTTTGATTTTTTTTGACTGTATGGATGATGAAAGGCTTCTAAGTAATAATGAACTTATCAATAAATCTAATTATATTTTCACGAGTAGCCAATCTTTACATGAAGAAAATAGTACTCATCAGTACAATCTACATTTACTCCCCGATAGTTTTGAATTTGCTCATTTTGAAAAAAGCCGAGTGCTGCTAAATGAACCGCATGATCAAATTAATATACCACATCCAAGGATCGGGTATTACGGTGTGGTTGATGAAAAATTCAATCTTAAGCTACTAGATAAAATGTCTGACTTACGTCCAGAGTTTCATTTTATAATTATGGGCCCAGTCGTTGGAATTGATTCATCCGCTCTGCCAATAAAACCAAATATTCATTATCTTGGTAAAAAAGATTTTCAATCACTTCCATTTTATCTTTCGAGCTGGGACTGCGCCTTCATGCCGTACGCACATAACGATGCGACTCGTTTCACAAGTCCCACTAAAACGGCAGAATTGTTGGCCACTGGAACACCAGTCGTTTCCACCTCAATCTTTAATGTTGTTCACCCATATGCTGATGCCAAACTTGTTCACATTGCGGACCATCCTGAGCATTTTGTGGAATGTATTGAAAAGGCCATTAATGAAAGTAATTATGATCCTGAATGGCTTGAGCGTGTAGATCAATTCCTGGAAGGTAAATCTTGGGACTCAACTTTTAAGCAAATAGCAGACCTGGAAATGGATACAAAAAAAATGTTAAATAAAAGATACATTCCCGCTCACATGGACAGTGCGCTACTTGCCATTGGAATAGTTTAAGACTAACGGTTAGCGTTAGTCTGTTTCTGATGGTCAAATGGCCCCCTCGCTTTTAAGATTTATCCACTTAAATCAATAAGGAGAGGCCATGGGTCTGTTACTCAAACAGTTGTTTGCTTTTATTAAATTGCTTAACTCCGACACCGGAACCACCTCGCTTGCGATGGGTATGACATGTGGATTTATTTTGGGGATGACTCCAACTTTATCACTACATAGTCTTCTTATCTTTCTGGTGCTCTTCTTTTTCAGAATTCAAATTGGCGCCGCAATGATTGCCGCATTCTTCTTTAAGTTTGTTGCCTTTATTCTTGATCCAGCATTTGACCTCGTTGGAAGTAAGGTGCTTGAAATTGAATCCCTTCAGTCCCTTTATACGACTCTGTATAATATGCCCATTATTCCATTTACCAGATTTAACAATTCAATCGTTATGGGTTCGGCAGTTATTACATTTGCTCTCTCTCCGATCGTATTTCTGTTAAGTCGCTACTTGATTGTTAAATACCGGGTAATATTTCTTGCTCGTTTTAAAGAGACGAAGATCTGGAAGGCCGTCGAAGCGACGAAATTCTATCAGTGGTATTACAAATATGATCAGTATAAGTGGAATTAAGGTAGAAACTATATGAGCGAAAATACAGAGACAAAAGCAACAAAAGTCCCAAAGAAAAAAGGCCCAATCCGCTTTGAAGCAATCATTCCGGTTTTGGTACTTTCAGTATTAACCTTTGCCTATTTTTCATATTACTTTGACCGTCATCTAAAAACTCTTTTTGAGTACGTTGGTACGCAAGGTAATGGTGCTGAGGTTAATGTCGGTTCCATAAGAACCAGTTTCCTCCGCGGTTCATTTGATATGAACGGACTAGAGATAACTGATAAAGAGAAGCCTACCCATAACATGCTTGAAATTGAGAATATGCATTTTCAATATATGTGGGACGCACTTCTGCGCATGAAATTTGTGGTAGATGATGCCAGTATTAATAACATTCAGATTTCTAAACCTAGAAAACACCCAGGAAAAGTTCTTCCTCCTGAGCCCGCCAAACCAAGTAAAATCAACGAACTCCAAATTGAAGTTCTTGCACAAGTTAAAAACAAGTATGGCAAGAACGTACTTGGTGACATTGCTGCTTTACTTGAAGGTGGAGACTATAAAGATCAGATCGAAAAGCTTCGCGGAGAATTGAAGAGTGAAGCGCGCATAGGAGCGATGATTTCTGACGTAAATGCAAAAAAAGAATTGTGGGATGGGAAAGTTAAGACGCTTTCTGATACTACCAAGATCAAAGAAATCGAAGCCACAATTCAGACTATTTCGAAGCAAAAAGATGTTCTTAAACAGGCCCAAGGTATTAAAGATCTTAACGATTTGCTTAAAGATGTGAGTAAGCAATATAAAGAAATTCAAACCG
>JBILYY010000035.1:0-24545 GCA_044377495.1 Bacteriovoracaceae bacterium
CAACGAGGTCTACTAAATAAACTTCGTTATTTTCTGTTTCAGGAAAAGCATCTCGGGGAACAAAAAGTTCAAAAGGTAAAAGCGTTTCAAGATGAGTGCGATCTTTCATTCCATTAAAACTACAGATCACTTTATTTCCAAAGGCCAGTTTCTGGATAATCCACTCTTCACCGGCCTTAGATATCTGAGATTTTTCATTTGCAGGATATAGGTAGACCTTCATCCCATCTTCAAGAATAGATTCATCGTAATTGTCGTTTAGAAGTCGCAACTCAGCTTGACCTTTAATCCCATGGGGATGAAAGGCAGAGGCGATTTTGACCATTTTTAGACTTTCTTTGCTCATAAAATAAGAAACCCCAACTAACACGATTTAAATCAATCGGTGAGGTGGGGCTTTTTTTAAAATTAAATTACAGTTACTCAATAATTTCGAGAACCGATCTTTTTCTAAGCTTGGTAGAAGCTGCATTCAGGATAGTCCTGAGTGATCTAGCTGTTTTACCCTGCTTACCAATCACTTTGCCCAAATCCGATTTATCGACTTTGAGTTCAATGACCGTCGTTTGCTCACCTACAATCTCGTTAACTTCCACTTTTTCAGGCATGTCGACAAGAGCTTTAGCAAGGTACTCGATCAGACTCTTCAATTCGCTACTCATAACACCTACTTTATCCTCAGATCATTCTGAGGTTTCGCAGTATTATAACTTGATATTGTTGTTTTTAAGCAATGTTCTTACAGTATCAGAAAGTTGTGCCCCTTTAGAGAGCCAAGTTTTGATGCCTTCAACGTTTACTTTCTTGATTGCTTCAGTTGCTTTAGGGTCATACTGACCTAATTTTTCAAGAAACTGTCCATCACGTGGGCTACGAGAGTTTGTAGCTACGATTGTATAAACAGGACGGTTTTTGCGGCCGCCACGGGCCATTCTGATTTTTACCATTGGGGATTCTCCTATAGAGTGCACTAAAAAATTTTAGAATTTATATTTCAACTGACGGGTAAAGTCAAACCTAAGGACCATTAACCCCTCAGAAATACTTCTTACCGAACTTACTTTTCTTAGCACCTTTGTCCGGTTGTTGACCAAAAGGTTGCTGAATTTGAGGTGCCTGACGAAATCCTTTCACTGGGCCCATGCCAGGAATATTAGGTAATCCGCCGCCCTTCATCATGCCCATCATGCCAACCATCATTTGACGCATCTGCTCAAAGCGTTCCAGGAATTGGTTCACATCTTGGACTGTTCGCCCTGCACCACTCGCAATTCTTTTTCTACGTGAAGCATCAATGAGTTTAGTATCTTCGCGCTCTTTTTTTGTCATGGAATTAATCAAGACCCTCATTTTTTTCATTTCATCTTCGGCAGGTGATAAATCGCCCATAGAACGAAGGGCTCCACCCATGCCGGGAATCATTTTTAGAATTGAACCAAAAGATCCAAGGCGGTTAATGGTTTCCATCTGTTTCACGAAATCATTGATCGTAAATTTACCTTTCTCAAGGTTGGCCATCATGCCCATGGCATCGTCTTGATTGATGGCCTCTTCGGCCTTCTCAACAAGAGAAAGAACGTCTCCCATATCAAGAATACGTTTGGCCAGACGATCAGGATGGAATGCTTCCAAATCCTTCATCTTTTCACCAACAGAAATGAACTTGATAGGCACACCCGTTACATATCGGATTGAGAGCGCAGCTCCCCCTCTCGCGTCAGAATCCATTTTGGAAAGAACGACACCGGTAAGTCCAACTTTCTCATGGAACACTTTGGCAACGTTCACAGCTTCCTGGCCAGTCATTGCATCGGCAACGATGAGAACTTCAGGATTATCCAGTGACTTGCGAACATCTACCAATTGTCCCATGAGTTCTTCATCAACCTGCAAACGGCCAGCAGTATCGATGATAGCAACTTCTTTATGAAGTCTTTTCGCTTCAGCTAATCCAGCGCGAACAATATCGACCGGTTTCATTGTTAAATCAGAATCAAAATAATCCACACCTAAACTTTTCGCGTGAGTAATCAATTGATCTTTAGCGGCCGGACGAAAGTTATCAGCAGGAATAAGGTAAACATCTTTTTTATTTTTAGTACGTAGAAAAAGCGCCAATTTTCCAGCGAAAGTGGTTTTACCGGCACCGTTTAAACCCACAATCAAAATCGGAATAATAGGTGGACGATTAAGATTTAGTCCTTCACTTTCTTTGCCCATAAGATTGGCAAGCTCATCATGCATAATTTTAATAAACTGCTGGCCAGGTTCTACACCGCGAAGAACTTTTTCACCTAAGGCCTCTGTCTTAACTTTTTCGACAAATTCTTTTACAACTTTGAAATTTACATCCGCTTCCAAAAGAGCGGTCTTAACCGCCTTGAGGGTTTCTTCAATATTTTCCTCTGAGATTTTATTTTTTCCACGGAGTGCTTTAAAGGCATCCGAAAACTTTTCACTTAAATTATCAAACATAACTCACTCTCTTTTTAAATTTAGCAGCGTGAAGCTTACAACATTTTCAAGGGAACGCGAAGAGTCGAAAAATTATTATTCTTCACTTTAACGTAAAAAAAACCAATTAAAACAGGAGGGATCTACAAAAACGTGGGAAGATGCTCTTTCATTTTCTGGAAAAGCAATCGAATCTCATCCGGCCTTGAATACTGATCCCTAGTAAACAACGCTATTTCTCGGTAGGCGGTTTTTTCAACAAAGGGGTAGTAATTAATAAGCCCTTTCATCCTTTTATTCTCATGAAGTGCCAACTCGGGAATAAAAGTATAACCATTTCCACCAGCGACCAAATACTTCAAAGTCTCCAAACTAGTTGCTTGCATTTTCGAAGTCATTTTATTTTTAGGTAGACGGCAAAAATCGAGCACTTCATCTTTGAGACAATTCCCATCTGAAAGAAGAATCAGATTTTGTTTATCCACATCATTAATGCTCACCTTTCCTGAGCGATTTTTAATTTTGACTTCAGGAGGAGTTGCAAGCCAGAAGGGTTCTTTATAAAGCGTATAAACCCGATATTTATTCTCATCAAAAGTTCGCGACGCAATCACGGCATCTAGGTCGCCATGATCAAGTTTCAAAAGCAAATCATCAGTCTGCCCTTCTTCAATAATGAGCTCAAGCTGAGGATAAGACTTTCTTAAAGGCCCAATAATATAGGGTAAGTAATATGGGCCAACTGTGGCGATCGCCCCCAGATGAAACTCTCCCACAAGTGGATGTTTTTTATTTTTGGCCAAAGAAATAAACGACTGGGCTTCCATTAATATTTTTTTGCCAATCTCAATTAGCTCAGTCCCCTGATCCGTTAATTGAACTGATCTTTTGCTTCTTTCAAATATCTTCAATTCCAAGTTACCTTCAAGTTTTTTAATCTGCTCACTTAAGGTTGGCTGCGAAACATTTAGCCTTACGGCCGCCCTACCAAAGTGAAGCTCATCGCCAACAGCAACTATATATTCAATATCACGAAGGGAAAGCTGAGAAAGATTCATAGACACCACCTATTACAGTTATACCATCAATCTAATACACCTATGAGTAAAAGTACATGATAATAGATTCAAAGGAAGGGAGATAACCATGAAAAAAACATTTTATGACACACAAACGAAGAAGAACTTAGAGTCGGCATTCGCTGGGGAATCGATGGCAAATAGAAAATACCTTTATTTTGCTAAACTCGCAAGAGAACTGGGAGATGAAGAGGTTGCAAGAGTATTTGAGGAAACTGCTCATCAGGAAACTCAGCACGCTTTTTCTCACCTTGGACTTATCTACCCTAAGGAAAGTTTAAGCATTG
This sequence comes from Bacteriovoracaceae bacterium, assembly GCA_044377495.1. Classification (GTDB taxonomy): domain Bacteria; phylum Bdellovibrionota; class Bacteriovoracia; order Bacteriovoracales; family Bacteriovoracaceae; genus Peredibacter. The sequence continues at coordinate 3,821 of JBILYY010000035.1, forward strand.
AAAAATTATTGGAAATGGCGATTGAGGGCGAAAGATATGAACATACTGTAATGTACCCTGGATTTGAGAAAACAGCGTTAGAGGAAAATGAGGCAGCTGCTATTTCTGAATTTAAAGAGCAGGGACAAGAATCTCGTGAGCATGAGGAACATTTCAAAAAGACCCTTGAGCTAGCACGAAAAAAGTTCGCTGCTCTTAAAGTAGTCGAAAAGATACATGCGGATCACTACCAAAGTGTTCTAGATAAAAAAAGAGGTTCAAAATGAGTTTTAGGAAATATAAATGTGTTTTGTGTGATTTTATTTATGATGAAGCGAAAGGCGATCCTGATTCTGGGCTAAAAGCCGGGACACGCTTTGAGGACATTCCAGAAGACTGGCATTGTCCTGAGTGTGGAGTGACAAAAACTTTTCTTGAATTATTGGGATGAACTAAAACTTTTCAACAATGAAGGCCAGGCAATCTTCAGGGGCAATAGCAATAAAGTCGGCCCCTGATTCTCTCAAAATCGTAGCGCTGGCGCTTCGGTTCCAGGTAACGCCAATACTTTTGACTCCAAAGTTTTTGGCCCCAATTATGTCGTTACTTGTGTCGCCGATCATGCAAATAAGAGACTTTTTTGTATCGTGAAGCATATCAACGAGTCCACTGATATGAGGTTTTGGAAGGGCGTCATCAATAGTGCAGATTTGTTCAAAAAAAGTACTGACTCCCAACTCTTCCAGAATTCGAAGAGTAGATCTGCGATCACGTGCGGTCCAAACGTAAAGGATTGAATCAGCGGCAAGAGCGATTAATAAATCTTTGATTCCAGGATATAGGCAATACTTTAGTTGAGATGTATCTACCAGTGTTCCATCACAATCAAAAACGATGTGTTTTTTCACGTAAAAAAGCCCTCAAATAACTGATTTAGGCTTTAATCTTACAAGATGGGGTATGAAAAATCTATTAAGGGTTTGCAACTTTAGGGAGCTTCGATTAAAAAGTACCCATGAAAAGCGTTGCCCCTTTTAGTCCCATACTGACTTCGAAGATTGAGAAATTTCAGTCTTTTGCGAAGCCCACTTCTTTAGGGACCGTTAACTTTTCTTCTCGTTTAATTCTGGCACCTATGGCCGGAATTTGTAACCTGCCCTACCGACTACTTATGCAAGATTTGGGTGCCGGTGGAACAGTATCTGAGCTCATATCGTGCCACGGTATCAACTATGGCAACCAGCGAACGCTAGAAATGCTTAAAATTGATCCGCTGGAGAAAACTGCGGGCATACAACTCTTTGGTGAAGAAGCCGAATCAATGGCCCGTGCTGCCGAAGTGGCAGAAAGCTATGGCCCGAAATTTTTAGATATCAATATGGGTTGTCCCGTAAATAAAGTGGTCACTAAAGGTGGCGGTTCTGCACTCATGCGTGAAGTGAAAAACCTTGCTCCTCTCTTTGAAAAGATGAGAAGCAAATTGAAAATCCCTCTTTCAATAAAAATCAGAACTGGCTGGGATGCAAATTCACTTAACGCTGGTGAGATTTTAAAAATCGCTCACGAAAGTGGAATTGAGTGGGTAGCAATTCATGGTCGAACCCGCACGCAACAATACACTGGAACTGCAAATTGGGATTTTATCGAGTCCTTAAATGAAATCAAATCACTCCCCCTTATTGGAAACGGTGACCTTCATCACCCATTTGGCGTTTCAGAAAGATTGCAAAAAACACAATGTGACGCTTTGATGCTCGCGCGTGGCGCACTTAGAAATCCGTTTATTTTCTTAGAGTCCCTTGATTCTGGATATGCTTCACAAAAACGTTCCGTTTTTAACGGTAATGATTATTGGGAAGTGATTCAAAGACTTCATATGTACATCACTGAGACCTTTCATGATGAAAGGGCCTCCCTAGTTCAGCTTAGAAAGCTCATCGTTTGGTTTGCCGCCGGCTTTCCTCATGCCGCCGCTTTCAGGTCCCAAATCTTCACCTGCCCACATTTAGAGGACACCATGAAGCTGACTGAGGACTACTTTCTATCCTTGGGAGAATCACAAAAATTCATCAATTACGACGAAGTATTCATGAGTTCCGGCCACGGTTAAGGTTTTATTCCGACTAAAGCAATAAAGTTCTTAATGTCTGGGCCAAAGTGTCCGATTATAGAGATATGCGATACCTATTACTATTATTGGCCATCCCATTTCTGTCTGTTAAAGCTGCGGGACCAGACTGTATTAAGCTCAAGCAAATTGCCGGAGAGCTTGAAAAAACGATTCAGACTAAGCGGTTTACCGATTGTGAAAAAATGGACCCCAAAGAATTCACTCTTCCCGATTTTGATTACCGCTGCAAAGATCTGTCGGCGATTGATGCTCAATTGAAATCAATTGAAAATGAGATTGCTCTTTTAAACGGAATTGCGAGTTTAACGACTGAAATCAAAGATGGCCTTGTTACCCTTAAAAAGTTTGAAGAAAATCCTGCTCAGGCCCAAAAAGCCTCAGTCTCATTAGTAAAAAACTTGAATGTCGCTACTTCGCTAGAACGTTTTCTGGCCACAACAAATACCAAGTCTGAAAATATTTTATCAGCAGTAGCTGCTGATAAGGCCGGTTGGACAGATCGTGCTAGTTTTATAGGTCTTTTAAGAAAGTATTGTGGAGCATTTCCTCAGAAAGGAACTGTTTGTGAACAAGGCTTTGATCTATCTGAAGAAACATTTAAAGAGATAAATGATTTTGTTATAATTGGTAAAGACACCAAGAGAAAATTCGATAAGTCTCAAATCAAAGACCTCAAAAATGCCTTAGAGGTTACAAAAGTAAATGGCAAAGGGATGGAAGCTGGAAAGATCTATAGTTTCGGGCAACTTGCCTTGGAATTGAAAGATATAAAAACAGATGGATTGCTTTCTGCAGAACATATGCAGGTCATAAAAAATCTTCCAGAACTTTCAAATTCTAAAAAGTTTAATTTTATAAAAGAGATGAAAGATTCGATTGAAGCCTTAAAAGGGTCAGAAGGACTTATGGCCGTTCAAGGCATCCCTTCTCGCTTTACTGCTCTTTTGAACGACCTAAAAAACCGCCAAGAATGGGAAATGAAAAGTAAGGTCTCTCTGGTATTGAATCAGTATGAAAAGGACTATCTTCCAGCTGAGTCAAAGGATCAATGTGACAAGGCCCGTGCACTAGAAAAGGGCAGCATTGCCGCCTGCTTAAATCCGCTCGCAGAAAATAAAGGACTGAAGTTAGACTTGAAGTCATATGAATATTCCGCTGTCGGAGATCTCATTACTGAATTCGTACATGGTGAAAAGCATATTACCAAACTTGATAACTTGCTCAAGCTATGTATGCCTAAAATTGAAGCATTATTCGCAAAACAAGAGGATCCAAAAGCTCCACTTACCTTCCCAGCTGAATGCGAAGCTGAAGGTGACATTAATATGCAACTGATAGACCTCGCTGCAAAATCACAGATTTTAAATGCACTCAAGGCCAAACACATTCAGTCCTCTCCAGATTTATTTACTTTCCGAAATTTTGCTCTAGAAAAGCTTCATTCCGGAGGATGTATGAACTCAAACGAATCAAATATCACCTGTGATAAAGAGCTTGGCAATATTAGTAAAGAAGCAATTACATTATCTGATGATGCTAGTGACATAATTCACGTTTTTACAAAACCAAAAGACGCAACCGTTATTGCGCAACTTTGCCTTGAAAGCAAAGAAGCAAATATTCCAGGTAGAACAGCACTATGTGAAATTAAGGATGAAGTCGTTGTAAAAAAATCTGAAAATAACGACTCCTATGAAGCTCCAGTTTCACCAGAAAATTCCAATAGAACAGGTCAGGCATGGTTTGATTTAGGAAGTTCAATTCTAAATTCCGTTGCTGGCTACTTAGCACCCAAACCTATGGCCCCTATAAACCCTTATGGCCCAGTTTATCCTTATGAGCAACCAATGTATGCTCCTCAAGACATATCGAGTAAGATCATGGATCCTTATTTATCTCACGGATTTGGTAATTACTATTCCACTCCAGGTGTTATGCCCTACTCATCGCTTTCTAGTGGTGGAACGGCATCTTCCTACGATTTTAGTGGTGGATCTCATTTTAACTCTCCTATAGGCTGGTAGTTGACACTTTTAATTGGCAAATAGTTTTCCCATCTTAGAGATAAGAAGTGATAAAACCATCATTCTTTCAAGGACTTACTAATAGTTGTCTGAACTCCGGCAATTATTACCTTGCATAGGTTAAAATAAAGATAACCTTCTGAAAATCCGAAAATATAAAGGGAGAACTTGTCTACATGGATGTCAGATATTTGCTTTTATTATTTTTATTAGTCTCTTGCATGCCCTCTGGGCAGGTGAGTAAGGGTAATTTAGAGTCGGAAGGAACTTCGACAAATACCACTGGAGGAACATCCGGTGGATCTTCAGGGACAACGACAACAACTGAGACTCAGTGGAATTATTTAGGTGCTCTATCAAACTCAGTCACAATCAACGTTTCGAATCTAAACAACTCCTATATTGCCGGAACTGATATCCAAACTTTTCTGGATACCTCTGGAAGTTTCTCAGAAGATTATTGTTTGGTTTCTCGTTATTCTATTTCTGGATTTACTCACGAATTGCGCACACGAATCATACCCATTTCTTATTATGATTTTTCGGCGAAAAAAACAGTTAAAATCCTTCGTGTCGATTTTAATGATTTAGCAAATTCAAAACTCGCCTGTATCGTAAATACGGGGTCACCTCTTGCGATACAAAGAATTGATGCTAATGGTGTCCTCGTTGCAGATCCAACTCCTACTGATGTATCTCGCACGACATTTGATCCATCTCTCATTTGTCCACTTTGTACAAGTGTCTTACCTGCAAACAAAATATTTGTGGTTAAAAAGAGTCTGAGTAACTTACAAGAAGTCACACTTGCAAAAATTGATATCAGAGCACTGACCCTTTCGATTGATCCAAACAACAATACAAATTCAAATGTAGGAACATGCTCTCAAAGCGATTGTTCGGCCCGTGGCTATGACTGCTGCCTTGATAATCAATGTATTACGGACGGCGCACCTCGTTCTTCGGCAACGACTCAATATTCGTCTCAGCTTTTAGCGGCCGAGCAAGAAAGACTTAATAATCCACTATCCTACTTAAATTATCCTCATCTTTATTATATTTGCGGATCATCCGTTCCAAGCACAACCGGTGGAAGCAGCGGTGGTAGTTATGTCCAAGGTCTGACTCAACTTAAAAAAGACTACTATTGCATTGAGCATATGAAAAAAAGTAAAACTGGTGAAACGTTTCATCAAGATGTCCTAAATGGATTGAGCTTTTTTCCAGATGATCTAGACATTCCTGATGTCGTAAATGTACTAACTACCCTTTATCCGCTAGATATTGAATGCCGTACCGATACTGATCCAACTTCCATAATGAACTTTAAGGAAGTAACAAAACGCCTCTATCAAAACTGCGGTTGTGCTAAAACGAATCTTGCAGACATGATTACCTATTGTCCGGCCTATGATTACTCAGTCAATTTCTTTGAGACTTCAGGTCTTCCAAATCGAATTGATTGTTACACTCCGCCTCCTATAGGCAATCAACTTCCCCTGCAACAAACAGTGACTTTAAATTCCCGTTCCGCGCCTCATCGTTATTTTCGTTCGTGTGGCGATGAATTTGGGAGTACGGCAACTTGTGTGACAGGCAGTGCTCAAGAAGGCGACGTATTTGAATATCAAGACGAGGGAAATATCCTTCCTGTTCAGGAACAGTTCGGAATGAATTCAATCCTGGGGCAAATGAAAGTGACCCTCGATAAGGCCGTGCCGGCAAAAACGGTTGCAGTAGAGATTGATCAAGTTTATCAAATCTCAACCACTTCTGGTTTTTATAGTCCTTGCCCTACATGTAGTAAGGATTCGTGGTTCGGATCTTTTAGTGCTTTTCCAACAACAGGCCACGGAACCGGAATTCAAGCAGTGGGACACTCTACTTCACGCGATGCCTTTGATAACAACTCTACCGGTGGTAACTACGAAGATACAATATTTGGAAGAGCGTGCTGGATTCCTCCAACGATGATTCCATTTACTCACTATCCTTATGGATCAACGCAAACTCAACGATTAGCGCGTTTGAAAACTCAAGCCGCCTTGTATGCAAATGGTTATCAACGTGACTGGTATGGATTTAATAAAGGTGCCTTAATTGGATCATTTGATGGAGTTTCGTGGTTCGCCGTTGGTAAAGGCCGTATCGTTAAATCAACATCTAAAAAACTATTTCTGGCCATCAATGCTCCATTTGCTGACCTTGCCTCTCCAACTTTACAGGTCGTAAACGTGCAGGCCTATGATGGAGTATCAGAAGCAGCACAACTTGATTACGATCCAAGTCTTCATTTATCTCACCCGTATCAAAACGAGGCAGGTAACTGTCAGGCAAACCACATGTGCGTAACTGATACAGATTGTGTGACCCGACTTGGCTGGGAATATATGTGCGCAGATGTTCAGAGTCTAACAACTCAGTGGCCACAATTTGATATTGATGCAAAAGAAAAAGCAGGCGTTGCTGATATTTTAACAATCGATCAAGTTCTAAACCAGAAGCGTTTTCCGTCATCAGCTACAAAGAGGTGCGTCTATCGAGGGGCGGGATCATTATGTATTCCAAACTCATTAACCATAACTGATTTTAACAAGCGTAAGACATTAACTTGTGCTCCCAATTTTTATTGTGCAAATATCAATACAGGTGGAGCTGTTTTCAACTCAAAAGTTTCTAGATATGCAGCAAACTTGGAAGAGATTCCTGTCACTCGCAATCATTACTTTGGAAAGGATGCAAATGTTTTGGGCCGACCATTAAGTTATGTCTCTTCTTCACTTACAACGACCTTACCAACGGAAGTAAAAACAAACCTCACCCAGAATATGTTGCAATATGAGACCTCGGCCACTACGACGACAGGAATTTGTCTTCCTGGGAAAGCTCTCCCTGATGCAGCTAACCAGACCACTTTTACCCCATATGAACAGCATAAATTTGCTGACTCCTTAGGCAGAACAGATTTCATAAGTCAGATCGGTGGATGTAATTCTGGACTATTTACAAGCTATCGCTACTCATCATGCCCAGTCATAAACAGTACTGGTGATTATGAGTTTCTAACATCAACTTATTCTCCAGCAACCTATCACCTAAGAGCTAGAAACCAAAACTCATGCGGTCTAGATGCTTTAATAACTACAGCAAATCTAACTTCAAGTGTAGATACTTTATTACTCAGTTCTCCCTTTAAGGCAATTCAATCAAAAACTCTTAGTGCGCAAACCATTGTAGAGCCAACTTTTGCTCGAGATGCTTGCCTCAGGCGTGCAGGCTCAGTCTGTCACACAGATCTTGATTGCGGTCCAAACAAAATGCATGCTGATCAAACAGAAAATTTCTCACTCGCCTATTTTGGAAATGAAGCGGAAAAAAGTTATTATAATGAATACCTAGTGTGTGGCCAGGCCAATCCAAAACCTTCACCATTAGACAGTCTTAATTATAAAGCCTTTGAGATGAAGAATAATCGTTGCTGTCGTGAAGTAGGTAGCGACTTAACGACTTATACTAGTTATATCCCACTTAATCTTAAACCAAATTATGCAACCAACGATGATACCTCGACAACGAATGATGAATATCTGACGAATTCCTACGGTCTCAAAATGTATCAGGCAGCAGGCATTGCGCCTAATGATAAATACCGCTACTCAAGACTCGCAACAGTTGAAGATTTAGGAACTGCAAGTCGACCTGCACTCAATGCTTCTCAAGACAGAACGGCTTCAACTCTAGCAGCGATAAATCCTCTTAATACTACTGGTAACGTCATGACTCCTTACCAATGGAAAACGCTTGGGGAAGCAAACTCTGAAGGTTGTTGTGGCGGCGGATGGATAAGGAAATTTTCTGATGGCGGTAATGATTGGACACGCCGAGACCGTGTATATATGGATGTGAAAAATTTCGCCTGTATTAATTCACGAACTCCTTTACTTACCCATCCTGAAGATTTTGCCACTCAGTATGACAACGTTGCAGATGTAATCGCTTTGGTTAATAAGGATTATGGGGATTATTGTCAGAGTTCAGCAGGACTAACATCAGCTTGCGCCCAATTTTCAATTAGTACCAGCGCACTTGATACTGCTCCAGTAGTACCTGCTACGCAATTCACAAGTAATCATTTAAAAACGAATGGTATGATTTTCTCAAGTACAACTTATGATGATTTCTATTTTTACCCACGGAGTGCTGACAGTAGCACTGCAGTCATTATGGATTTTACAAATGCCTCAGGCAGAAGAAATATTAGTATCAAGCTGCCAAGTTACCTCCCACGAACAGCTTTTGATTACCATTATGCTGCGAAGCTACTTTTCGGCACATCAGCTCAGAGAAGAGATGGTTCAGGGGCTGGCTATGGTGGACTCTATTCCAGTGTTGTTGAATTATATGACGTGACGGATGTCTCCGTTGGAGGAAGCATCGCTTGGTGTACAATCCCAACTTTAGGTCAACTAACCGCACTCCAAGCACTTTCAAGTCCAACTATGTCCAATGTGACTTTCGCTTATTGCAATACGGGCGAAGGCTGTTGTCACTCTTATGACCCCGCCACTCGAATACTTAACGTGATTCCATCTGATCCTCTTAATCCTATGTGGACGGGGAAAAAAGTGGGAGTAAAAATCAGCAACGGTTATCCCGCTGGTGGTGCAGGACTGTCTTCAATATTACCAAGAGGACCAAGAACTCTCCCCGGCACAAGCACCTATTACTTAAAACGCCTAGGTCTATTGGAGCTAAGTGGAATTCCCCAGATTACTTACAAGCCATTGGCCTGTAATGATAACAGCAATCGTTTAGTTCCTGGAATTTTTAAGAAGACCGGTGTCACAGACATGAAGGTAAATCCGGATTTCATTGATGATGCTTACTCATACTCTGCAACCGATCCTACGACATCCCTAACGAGTCGATACACTAATGTACATGGTCTCGATCATGAAGCGGTTTTCTCCGAGAATGATTTCAAATGTTGCACTCCTCTTGGTTCTAAAACAACAACTAAATCTAAATGCTGTTCGAGTTTCGGAAATGTTGCAGCAGATGGGGTTACATATACCTGCGCACTCCCAGCGGGTACCGATTTAATGGTTTATTTTAACCGTTTTGTTTCTAATGAAGGACGAGGATCGACTCAACCTGGCGGTGGTCTTTTAGATGCTGACTTTAATCAGCTAACTGGAGAACCAATTATTTCAACAACAGTAACTCAGAAAATTTCTTCCCTCGGGTCTGCTTACTGTTCGGCGCTTAAGGTTCGTCAGGGTGGAGCTTTCGGATCCTACGATTTAGAGCCCGATGGAAATAATACAAATCAAAATGAAAAACTGTATGGCATTCTAGACTCTTCAAAAGATGAAGGAATTGCTACATCTGCGAATCCCGGGTATACGGCATTTATGGCCGGCTTCCGATGGAATCACCATTTATATTGCGATGACTAAGTAGGAAAATGAAAAAGATTATTAAAACCCCAACAGAATCCTCAATTGAAATGCGTGAAATGGTTATGCCCCATCACACTAATCCTCAGAACACTGTGTTCGGAGGAACTGTTATGAGCTGGATTGATATCGCTGCTGCCATGGTTGCTGCTCGCCACTGCGGACGTCCAGTTGTTACGGCCCATATTAGTGATATTGATTTTATTGCTCCTATCAAAATGGGCTACCACGTACTTATTCAAGCTTCACTTAATTATGTCGGCAGAACATCTATGATTGTAGGAGTAAAAGTTACCTCGGAAAATCCTTATACGGGTGAATCTAGAACCACAACTAAGGCCTATCTCACTTTCGTTGCCTTAGATGATCTCGGCCGACCAGTCGAAGTTCCAGAGCTAAAATGTGAGACTGAAGATGAAATCCGCCGATTTGAAAACGCTAAGAAACGAGTCGCGATGAAAAAATCTGTCCAAAACACACTGAAACAAAAGTCGTAGTCTGAGGAATGCTCGAATAAAATTGAATTCCAAAAAAAAAGCCCCCATTCGGAGGCTTTTATTGTGTGTGTGCAGGAACTAAAATCTCTTTCAAATTCTTTTTAAGAGCTAATATATTCATTAAATCAGTCAAAACACCAACCCGTCAAACCCAAAACACAACATGTAGTGCTTTTTATTGTCATATTAATGACACATAAAATAATTTCAATCACTTTGCCTTGCGCGCAAAAAAAAAGGCCCTCTTTCGAGGGCCCTTATTCGGCTTATTAAGCAAGTTTTCTATTACCTTTCATGAGTTTCTTCTTCTTAGCGAGGCGTTTTAGCTTCACTCCACTCTTTTTGTTCTTTGATGCCTTCTTAGCTGGGCGTGCTTTTTTAAGTTTTTTCATAAATTCCTCCTCAATATATCAATTGAAGTGAGTCTATAATAAAAGAATCTTTTTGCAAACGACAGGACGACAAATGAGATTAACTTATTTACTAATATTCATCACCCTCACGGTTTCGGCCCAGAATAAACCCAGAATTCAGGTCATTCCCAACCCCCAGTCCCTTGAAGACTTCGACCATGAGTTCAAAGGGTGCCCCGAAAACTCAGAATGTGATCAGGTTATGGGCCATATGTTGAGTCGTTGGAAACTTCTCATTTCAAAGCTTAAAGATATCACTGATGCAAATAAAAATGCCCAAGCACTAGAACTCTTCCGGGCCAAGTACGGAATACCTATTGAGTTCTATACTGGACAAAAATCTCAACAGGGCTTTAGGCCAGTACTCTACAGTTCCAATTGCAAGCAACACAATCCGAAAGATCCTAAGGACCCGAAAGAAAAAGTTTTGAAAGGAATTTCGTTTGTAAAATCCATCTCAAATGAAAAAGCCATTCTCTGGAGAGACCAATCACAAATAGAACTCCCCTTGAAAGACAATATGACGCCCCAACCGGTAAAAGTTTATTTCGAGAACGGTGCTGCCACATACCAGCTACCAATTGATGATCAACCACTTTTTATTAAAAATCGTGAGCTTTATATTTTGAAAGAAGAAGATGGTTTTTATTTCGGACTGAAAATTTCAGAAAATGGCGACTGGAAAATAGTTAATCTTGATATGACTCAATTAAGCGTCTGGGAGGACAAACGGACCGATATTGATTGCCCAAAAGATCCTGACAAAGCACCCAGCACATTCACCAATGAATTCTGCAAAGGAATTTGGGACGAAGATACTAAAAAAACTATACCCGTGAGAATGCAACAAGGTTGTTTTATTTAAGAATTGCCTGGTGAATTTGATTAACCTGTTGAGCGCATCCCAAAGAAGTTAATTCTTTTTTCAACGTAAAATAGCCTAAACGACCAAGCTTGCTTTCAAGATTAATTCGAATCCACAGTTTGGTATGAATACTTGCAAACCCCTGAATGTCCAACGAACCTTTTTGCAGATATATACACTTTTGGTTTTGAAGAACCGGACACTCACTAGTACTAACACTCGTAGTGGTAAAATAAAGGTACTCATTACCTGTAACAATCGGAGTGGTCAATTCTTCTGGCTTCTTCAATTCAGCACAAATTGAAGCAAGGCTCCCAGTATCAGTAGTCTCTAGATCAGCAAAGTAAAAGTATGAGCCTCCAGGCAGAGCAAACTTGTATCCGTTTGGACCACTTTGAATGGTTGTTGGAACAGTAAGAGGGGCCCCTAGACTTGTATCCGTACAAGATTTTGTAGCGTAATCAAAAACCGCCTGAGTTCCTACCAGCGTTGAAGAGCTGAGTGTTTTTTGTGCAATAGCATCACAAATAGCTTTTATTTGATTTTTCTCACTTTCATCAACAACCAGAGCGTTTGTACTCTTTAGCCCTCCAACTGATTCAGGAACAGTATAGGCGCCACATCCAGAAAGAATCAGTAATGCAGAAAAAATAAAAACTTTCATTATAATTTACCTTTGTACCATTCGATTTTTAATAAGGTCGCTACGCATGCGGTGGGCCTCGGTGACATACAGCTCAAACCAATGCGTCTGAGTCATCGAAATAACTTTTTTCTCTTCAGGGTGAACAAATGTCAATGCGTGAGTTGGCTGAATCATTTTCAGTAAATAATAGTTCGCAAATACAGGAATTTTTAAAACTGATTTCATAGAATCTGGGCGAGTATGAAAAGATCTTTTTGATGCATAATGGGTGACTAAATTATCAAATTTATAATAATTATCACTCACTCCTTCTTCACATAAAGTTTCAATTTCTGTGCGCATTTCTTCTTGGTGATCTTTTAATGAAAACTTCTTCGTAAAGGCAAGCTCAGGAAAGAACTTTTTTGATGGAGAAGTAAATCCTGATCTTTTAAAAACAGACAATGTTGGGATTACCACTGCATCTGTTTCAATTTTATCATGGTGAAATTGTGGGCATGAATTCAGATCAGCTTCAACTCCAAGATGGTTACTCAGCGAAAGATACTGATGATAAAGGGCCGTGAAATACACACGGCGGGGCGACTTACCTTCAACATCTGTCACTTCCAGACTTGCAGGAATTCGCGCTGCACTTTTTTGCATCTCTTGAACTAACTCGGGTGCAAATGGCAATTCCATTGCGACCTTATTTGTTGTTGTTAATTGGGAGCATCCAACTAAGAGGAATGCCGATGCAAGAGTAATTGTTTTCATAAATTAGTTTCTCCACCAACCTTCTCGGAAATGGCAGGAAGAACTTGATTTCCCGAGCTCTTCGATCCAGTATAGACACATGAAATACTGGCTAATGAAATCAGAACCCGATGTTTTCTCCTTCCAAGACCTTAAAATGCGTCCCAAGAAGACCGAGCCCTGGAATGGGGTCCGGAATTATCAGGCGAGAAACTTCATGCGAGATGAAATGCAAGTGGGAGATCTTATCTTGTTCTACCACTCAAGCTGCGATATTCCAGGCGTAGGTGGGATTGCTCGTGTTAGCTCAAAACCCTATCCCGACTCTACTCAGTTTGATAAAAAATCTGAATATTACGATCCTAAAGCGACTCAAGAAACTCCACGCTGGTTTTTAATTGATGTGACATTTGAGAAGGATTTGAAAAAATTTATTTCACTTGAAGAACTCAAGAGTAGAAAAGAATTGGCAGAAATGCGCCTTATGCAAAAAGGTAACCGGCTTTCAATTTTGCCGGTTACCGCTAAAGAATTTGAATTTATTACGAAACTAGGAAACTAATTATTCCAGAACTGTGTAGTTACCATTTGAAGTCACTTTATCGCGCTCAACGAAAACAGTAATCTCTTTCGCGGCCTTATTCTTTTCTGACACCGTAAAAGAGTACTGACCTTCCGGTAATACTTTATAGAATTCTGATGAATTAAAGGCATATGAGCCAAGATTAAGACTTACTGGCGAAACTTGCTTAATAGCAACAGTTCCTGAAATTGTTGAACGGTTAATTTTAAAACCTGCTCCACGGTGCACTTGCTTCATGTAATTAACCATTGAATTACGGTTACTCTTGTAGAAGCCAGGAATATCGCGATAGTCAGGATATTTGCTGTGTGAAACTTCAAGTGTGATTTGTAGATCATTATAAAAGAAACAACTCCAATCCTGCATTCCACCTTTAACCACATACCAGTCTGCACCGTTTGTAATACCTTGAGCGAATTCTGATGAACTGCTCATTTCAGGATTCAATTCAGCGTAGCTCAAAGAAAGCTCCTGAACTAAACCATCAAGTGGATGGCGGTCATAAGTTGAATCCCAAGGATAATTTGCCACGATCGTTCCGCCATGAAAATTGGCAGACAATGAGAATTTTCTTCCCGACTGAAACTTCATTACATGTTGGTTTTCAATTTCGACTCCAGAAGTCGTATTTCCATTCGCAGTAGATAGATCAGGGAAGTTACGGTTAAGATCAGTGCCGTTCGCATTGGCCCGTTGTTTTCTCTCTGAACCATCTGGGTTCATTGAAGGCATGATATAGACTTCAGAGTTATTTACGATTTCTGTGATTTCAGAATCAGAACCGTACTTCGCGCCCATTTCTTCAATAAGGCTAACAGTCATTTCACGGCCAGTAATTTCATCACCGTGCATCGAAGAGATGTATTTAAACTCAGGCTCAACCTCATCAACATTTACGTTATCTGAAATTTTCATAACCCAAAGTTCCTTACCCTTCACCGATTTACCGATTGAGATAAGTTTCATAATAGATGGGTACTTGGCCGCAGCCGCTTGAAGTTTCGCCGTAATCTGGGCATGAGAAGGATAATCAGCAAAAGCGAGCTTATTAACGGCCTTCATATCAAAATAAGGAACATTTTTGCTATCAAGATACTGACTTAAGCCTTTTCGGCCATATAGCTCAAAACCTTCAGACGAAACGTGGTCAACTTCAACTGAGCCAGAAGTAATAAGTTCTCTTACTATTTCTGGTTTTTGACCAATAATATAGAGTTCTTCTTCAATTTTAACAGATGCTGGTGTTTGAGACGCCAGAGAGAGCAAGGCCAGAGAAAATAGAATTTTTTTCATAAAACATTCCTTTGTTTTGTAGTCAAATGCTACTCCTCTCGAACTAACATTTGCAAAGGATGTTCTATAAAGACATATTTTTTAAGAATTATTCAAATAAGTAGAGACGGTTACGCGAAGAATACAGAGCAAGAAAATCTTGCGTTGTCACAAGATCAGAAAAGATTGCTGAATAATCATACCCCAAGTTAAATTTATCCACGACCTTCATCGTTAATGGATCTACCGCCTGAACCTTACCGTCAAAACTTGCTACTATTAGCATCTCTTTCCACCAAGTTACTGCACTTATGGCCTGAGTTGAAACTTTTACTTTTTTTAGAATGTCACCATTGAGACTCATTATGACAATTTCACCGTCATTAGTGCCAAGTATTAGCTGCTCCCCTCTTAAAACAGGATGGGCCATTACGCTTACACCAAAAGTTCGAGAAACTGCGCCGTTTTCTGGATTTACCGCTTTCAATTCACCAGATGGTGAGCCTGAAATGATCATGCCCCCGGCCAATATAGGATTAAGATCTACGTCAACAAATTTTGAATTCTCCGCGAGCTTCGTTTCCCAAAGGAGTAGTCCTTCATCCATTGAGAGAGCACCCAAAAATCCATCCGCAAAACCGACAATAATTTTATTGCCTAGGATAAGTGGCTTTGAAGTACGTTGAAGGGTGGTGTTAACTGGTACAGCTCGTTTATAGACCCAAAGAATTTTGCCAGTTTCAGCGTCCATGTGAACGAGCTGATGACCTCTGAGATAAATCAGCAGGTGATCTTTATGGAAAACGGGTGCACTTTCAATTGGTGCTGCAAGATCAATTGCATACTTTAATTTACCCGTAAGGTAGTGGCGAACGAACAATCGGCCTGAAAGGCCTCCGTAAGCTATATGATCTTTAAAAAACTCAACTGGCCCGTTAAGTGGAGTCTTTTCATTTTGACTCCACATAAGTCTTCCCGACTCAATATCATAGGCGGACATCACACCATCAAGACTACCCATGTACACGGTGTCATTAAAAATACGAGGGGCACCTAAGCCGATTGGAAGATTTCCAGAAACATACTCAGAATCTAAATTTTTTGACCAGATATTTTTGAAAAAAGAGACATTCTGCTCAGGGGCCGTAGGTTTGAAACTTCCACAGCCCATGAGAAGAGAAAGCAAAATCAAAAAAATGTATTTCATTAATTAAGCTTGGCCATATAAAGCTTAGCAAGTTTGGCCTGCTCATCATTTGGAAAAGTGTTTATCACATATTCAAAGTGAGTCTGGGCCTTCCCTTTCTCACCATTTAGTAGATTCAAACGGCCAAGCTCAAGGTTAACCTTTGCCGCCATTAATACTTCCTTATCTTTGGCGAGATTTTCTAAAACCGCAATTGCCTCAGGAGTTTTACCTAATTTTTCAAGTATCACTGCTCTTTGCATGCTTACAAAGAAAGAAGACACAGGGTGAGTCACAGCGACTTTTGAAAGAACGGCATCAGCTTCATTTAAAGCGCCTTTATCCATCAAAAATTTACCCATCTCTAAAGCGAGAGGAACCATCACAGAAGATGACTGAACTTCTTTATCCAAACCTTCAAATTGTTTAACGAGTTCGGGAATGGCAACTTTGCCTTCTTTTGCTCCGGCCCAAGTCTTAGTTCTAAATTCAAAAACTTTAACTGAAACTTCCTGGGTATGAGATTTTTTAGACTGCTTCCAAAGAACAAATCCAGTTACGCCAATCAATATCGCTAAGATTAGACCAAAAATTGATTTACGGTTTTCATAAAGAACGTGACCGAAGTCCGTTTTATTTAGAGATTGTTCAAGTGTTTGAGTTTGAGTCGCGTCGCTCATGGAGGTCCTTTTTGAAGTCTTTAAAATTTTCATTAGAAGTTTAAAACTTCCCTCGTACAGTTGTCAAAGATCAAAAGATTTCTAGGGCTTAACTTACCAATAAAAAGTTTTGATTCGTGAGCTCATCCGCCTCAACGTGGAAAGAATGGACATTAAGCTTTGGTGCATCATTTATGACAAGGCACGGCTTAAATTCGAACTCAGAAGGCCAGGAATCAGTGAGTTACAACAATTAATTGGGAATTCAAGCAGTAACCATGGTTGCGAAGACCGAAAATACAATCTCGGTCATCGCAAGCCATAATAATATTACTTGGTAGTCGATTTCTTTTCTACTTTTCTCATACGTCTTTCAATATCAGTCGAAGTCCTAAAAATTAAATGCACCGGAGTGTTCACCAGGTCAAATTCAGTTCTCAAACCATTAACAAGGTATCTTCGATAGTTCTCTGGAATGCCCTGCGATTTATTACTGAAGAGTAAAAAAGTTGGTGGGCTAGACTTAAGCATTGAAGCATATTTAATTTTTAAACGGCCTCCGCTAGTCTTCTTAATAACCACAGGATTTTTGTCCGTTAAAGTAGAAAAACAACGGTTAAGAGCACCTGTCGGGATTTTACGATTACGAGTGACGATGGTGCGCTTAAGAGCTTCTCTAAGATAATTAATATTGCGATTTTTCTGAGCAGAAATCGTAACCAACTGACAGAAGTTGAGCCAAGGAACATCGTCACGCAAGTTCTGGGTCCACTCTTTCTTCTTTTTAGCATCAGCAAAAACTTCTCGCAAAAGATCAATTTTATTTAAACAGACAATGAGAGACTTCCCTTTTTCAAGAGCAATATCAATTAAACGACGATCTTGATGAGTGATTCCGAGAGTTGAGTCAATCATAAAGAGAACAACATCAGATTCTGAAATCGCACGTAGTGATCGGTAAACACTTTGAGTTTCAATAAAACCATCAACAAGTTTTGACTTTCTGATTCCGGCAGTGTCAACCAGCTTAATTGAGCGCCAACGATTTACCAATTTAGCGTTCTCTAAGTTCTCTACTTCTTCAGCGGGGGCATTCCAGTTTTTTTCAATTTCGTTAATGATTTGAGTTTCACTAAAATAATCCTTACCAGTATTCGATTCATCAAAACTGAATTCAGAAGACCCTGAAGATATTTCTTCTTCTTGCTGAAAGGCTTTGTATTCTTCAGTTGCACCAAATTCTACGTAGATTTTCTTTTCATTTTCAGTCAAATCATCTTCATCAACTTCTACCAGATCAAGATCACCAGTATCCGCATATTTTTTCATTTCTTCATATATGGAGGAATTGTCTTTTCTGAAGGCATTATCCTGTGTGCTCAATAGATCAATATCAGGTCCAAAATACAAATCAACGTAACCCTCGATAGGATCAACAGTTGTTCCAGCAATTTCAGAAACCAGCGCACGCTGAGCACCAACCAAACAGTTTAGAAGTGTCGATTTACCAGCATTAGGAGCACCAATGATGGCAACTGAAGAAACAACATCGTTTCTTGGTTGAACACCATTCTGGAGATGTTCTTCGTCAGCTTGAGATTTGTCTGAACTCTTGAATTTTTTAACTGTAATCATCAATTTTTCGCGCAGATCATTAAACCCACGGTTATGTTCAGCTGAAATCCGGTGCATATCATCGTCATCAAGACCAAGATTAAAAAAGTCGTATTGCTCGCCTTCTTGTTTTTCCGAATCAAATTTATTCATCAAAAGCCAAACGGCTTTTTTAGTTGAGCGGATATAATCGCTAATGCCTTTATCAAAAGGCAGAAGACCATCACGAACATCGACTACAAACAAAACTAAGTCTGATTCATCAATTGCAAGTTTTGCATGATCGGCCATAATGTTAAAAAATGGATCAACATTATTTCTCTTTTTAGGATCAATATCGATTTTCTCCGGATAGAAACCACCGGTATCAACTAAAATAACATCTTCTTCTGCATATTCACCTTCAAAGGCTTCTTCTAATTTCAAAATACCATAGTGGCGATCACGAGTTACACCTGGCTGATCGTGGGTCATGGCCAGATATTGCTTTTTCATTAAACGATTGAAGATTGTACTCTTCCCTACGTTCGGTCTTCCAATAATAGAAACGACCATTGATCTTTTATTCATTTTTTTCTCCAAACACGTGCTGAATTTTGCGTACGTGGAAGACCTATTTCGTCTAACACATAGTTATTTGCAAACCATTTAGGGGACACTTTCACGTGAAGATTTAAATGAATCTTCCCGCCAGTCATCGCCTCAATTTTTTTACGAGCGTTAATACCTATTTCTTTAATAATCGATCCGCCTCGACCAACTACAATCGCCCTTTGAGAAGGACGATTGACGAGGATAGAAGCTGAAATGTGAGCCTCAGGGGTTGAGCTCGCTTCTTTGTTTTTTACTTCTTTGTATTCATCAATAATGACTGCTACTTCATAGGGAAGCTCTTCATTAAGTAAGCGAAAGGCCTGTTCACGGATGTATTCAGTAACAAAAAATCTTTCATTTTTATTTGAAACATCACCTCTTGGGTACAAATGAGGTCCGCTTTGAGCAGCATCCTGGATAGCACCAGTAACATCATGGATATTATGCCCATCTTTTGTACTGATGATAAAATGCTTCTCAACCGCTGGGCACAGTTCTTTGATGATCTTCATGGTTTCAACCAGACTAATCGCCTCTTTATTAACCAGATCGGCCTTCGTAAAAATGATCCAAGTACGTGAGAGAGTATGTTCAAAATTCTTCAAAAAATCTTTGAACTCAGACACAACATTGTTAGCAGTAAGATCCAAAAGCACGAAATTTAAATCCACACCCTCTGCACCCATTTGGGCCTGGCCATTCATTCGCTTGTTAAGCTCTTGGCCAGTAGAGTGAATTCCCGGAGTATCAACTAAAACCACCTCAGTGCGGTCAATCGTGAATGCACAGTGAAAGTTATTTCTTGTGGTTTGAGGCTTTGAGCTCACAATCGAAAGATCAAATCCGATTAAGTGGTTTATCAAAGTACTCTTTCCAGCATTAGGTTTACCCAATACAGCAATCATGATTGCTTTATTATGCGGGTGTTGATCTTCTAATAGCATGTGGACTCCTTAAAATTCTTTATTTTCTAAAGCTTTCCGGGCAAGCTCACGCTCACCGATTTTTTTTGAATTAAAAACACCTTCTGAGATCAAACCTTCATTTACCCACAGCTTAACCAGAAACCCTTCGGTGAGGGTGTCGGCACTATAGCGGGGAAGAGTTTTATATTTGGCGAGGGTGGCTTCCTGAAGTTTTGATTTGGCATCATAGGTTTCAAGATTATCCATCTTAAAGGCTTCTGGAACAGATTTACTGAGCCAGGTTAAAAAACGCTCTGAAGCGACTTCCATTCCATGGTGAGAATAGATTTTTGCGATAAGGGCCTCGAGAGTATCGGAAAGGACAGTATCCTGAAGGTAAAGCTCTTTTTTGTATTCGCCTCTTCCAACCAAAATAAGTTCCTGCAGTATGAGATAAGAAGCAATCTTGGCGAGAGTTTGTTCGTTAACGATAGAACTTCTGAGTTTCGAAAGTTTCCCCTCATTCTCATTTGGGTAAAGTTTCATAAGCTCAGTGGTGACTATTAATTGAACGACAGCATCCCCAAAGAATTCTGATAGTTCCTGATGAGGGACCTCATATTCGTGAGAAAATGATGTATGAGTAAACGCTTGAATTAGGTCTTGGGTCGGAACAGCTAAAGAATGAAGAGAGAGAAAGGATTTATAATCCCTATGTTCAAGACATGCGCATAAGTTCTGAGAATTTCTCTCAGAAAAAAGTTGCAGCAATACATCATGCAAGCGAAGCTGTGACATTCATCACCTTAAGGTCGTCTATTCTGAGGCGCTTTAGTCTCAGACAAATTTATTGGAAATCAGGACCTTGATACGTGTAGGTGTTCAATGTGTCAAGAATGGGACTGTAAGGTTTACTTATTGGACGGGTAAGACTTCGTAAAGACTTGCGATTTCTGGCAATCGATCAACCGCTCCCTCATTCAAAATCTGGTCAAAAACTGAGTATAGATAGAATTTTCCTGCCTTTTTCATATCTAGGTCTCGCTTAATCTTTACTGCCACCTTGAGTGTCCATTGGCCTTGATTAACAATCCCCCCAGCAACTTGAACGTTATCAAAATTCGTCTGCCTCGACAGGGACCTTATTAAAACGGAATTAAATA
>JBILYY010000279.1:0-2775 GCA_044377495.1 Bacteriovoracaceae bacterium
TTGAGGACCGCCCCACTTTTCAAGTGGATAATGACATGATGGAAGGATCTCTTTGCATCAATAACTTCTATATGTATTATTTCACGGTAAAAAATCTGATGGCTGATTTGTAGGGGGTTAAAAAGTATTTCAAGGTAAGTGGGGTGTACTATGATCTTGTGATACCGATCATGAATCAAATAATAGATAAAAACCCCTACGAGTCCTAGTCCCATACAACTGACAACTTCTTGCGCCAGTTCGGACGGGACATATCTAAAATAAAGAAATGCCTGAAAAAAGTAAGCAAGACTAATTAATGGTATGGCCTTAAACATAAAACTTGCATGATTTTCACGGGTGATTTTCATAGAATAGATCATGCACGGTTTGCTATTGAGTTAACAGAGTGGAAGAAAATTCAGTGAGTGATTAAGTTAGTTTAATAGGTCTCTCAAAAGCTCAAGAAATATATCCGTTTTGCCATTACGTCTATTTTTATAGAGAGTCCACATTCGATCAAATTCACGATCATCGGCCATCATTCTTCTGGAGAGAACCTGTACTTGGGAGTCAGAAAGTTTGTATTCTTCCTTAATCATTTTAAGTGCCAGATTGAGTTGTCCTAGATTCATATTATCATACTGTATAGAGTTTGATAAAAACCGGCCAGTGAAAGAATCCTGACCGGGCAAAAAAACAACAAATTATTCGATTTGAGTGATTACAAATTCTATTCGTTGGTTTTGTTCTCTACCTAATTCAGTTTCATTTGAAGTGAGCGGTTTACTTGATCCCATACCTACGCTTTCAATCCGACTTTGATCTATTCCCCGTTTCACTAACTCATCTTTAACAACTTCGGCCTGCTTTGCTGAAAGCTCTATATTTTCCGTCTCGCTTCCCACATTGTCGGTGTAACCTTCTATCCTTGCCTTACAGAATGGGAACTTATTCATGGCCAGTACTATTTTATCAAGTTCGATTTCCGAACCAAACATTAAATTGCTAGTCCCACTCATGAAGCGAAGAGAGTCAAAATGAAAAGCTTTTGGCAGCTCACTTGAACGACTTTCAAGAAATGAAGGCAATTCATCAATCATGGGAACAAGCACTGGATTTGTCTTGGAGACTTCCGGAACGATAGTACCAGGAGCCGAAACAATATCCGAGATATCTCTTTGCCCTGTGAACCACCATAAACCAGCAAAAACCGCCAATGCGAATAAAGTAATCATAAAAATGGGAGATTTACTTTTCTCTTTGGTTAGTGTTTTTTTTGAAACTGGACGCTGGGTACTAATTACCGATTCGGTTCCAGTAAAACTTCCAACAAGACCTTCAGGAACAAGCTCATTTAGGGCAGACTTCTGTTGGCCGAGAAATCCAGAAAGCCCAGAAGCACTCATTGCCTCTCGTTTAATTTTCGTACCCAAAAATCCCATAATTAACGGTGCTGACATTTTCAGCATTTTCTGAATACCGGATGATTGAATCCCGGTTGAATCACCAAGCTTTGAAACAACATTATTAAGATCATTACCGAAGATACCCTGTACAGCATCTGATCCCATGTTAAGGTACATATCATTGTTATAATCAGGTACTTTTTCACCTTCAAAACCGTCTTTATTAACAAGGTTTACCAAGACCTCTGCTCCGCTGCTACTCTGGCCTTTCTTTACAATTCCCATCAACAGAGCAGGAATAACTGTTTTTAGTGCTTTCTGAGTTTTCTCAGTGGTTTCTCCAATTGCACTGCTGAATTTATTAACAACATCTGGAGTTAAAAAATTCTTTGTTACCCCTAATAAATTATCTGCATACATAAATACCTCCAAAAAAGTCCAATAATGTCCCAAATACTTTTTAGGCAACACATTCTGAATTTTGTTGCAAAGATTGAACCAAAATCAATAACTGCTTTAGTCAGCTTAGGCTGAAATAATGGTTTTCATGCGCGCAAACAGAATTGAAAGTATTTCAAACAGGCCAATAGAAAGTCATCAAGGAACGATTAAATACGCTTTACGCCAAGGTAAGACTCTTTTTACGATCCACTTGCAGGCAATAACTTAACTAGTGGTTATTGCACTTGATATAATCATTAATTAAATTTTTTCAAACAAAAGGTCGAGACCTCTATGTATGAACAAAGCGACTATCCATGGCCGGATACCAACTCAAGAAATTGACTTCGATCCCAATTTACATTGTAGACCAAATCCTATCGTTACCTTTGCCTCTCTATGGGCGCAGAATACCCTTTGGTCACCTCAATTCGGTGATAGGCATTCACTTCTGCTATTAAGAAGGCAGATGCCCAAAAAGGTTTCTTTTCAAAGGGCGTACACGGGCTGGAGAGCGTCAGGTGCCAAAGAAATAAATGAACTTGGTGAAGGACGTGCTTTCTTGCGCTGGCTTCAAAAACATGAACTCTCAGTCGATTGGAAAAAACGTGATTTTAATCCGCACCCTTATTTTAGCCAAAAAAATTGTCCAACACACTCATCAAACGACGAAATGGCAAAAGGCTTAAGTTTTGCTGTGAGGCCCGTCAATGTTGCGGGTAGGAATGTAAAACTATATGTCCAAGATGAGGATATGTTGAGTCTACTAAATATGCCTTATGGGCAAGAAGAAGATTTTCTGGAATTGGTTATGCAATATGTGGCGCAACGATTTGAATGGGAAACTTGGAGAGCGCCCGCCCCACCATTTCTGGACTGGGTGGTTTCACACGGCAAGAGACCGGTATTCATGCCAGGGCAACTAGGATTTTCAATACATACTGTA